>NZ_JAPUEW010000011.1:0-313665 GCF_027492335.1 Klebsiella sp.
TGGGGGGTATTCCTTATCTATCTAATCGTTGATTAATCTGGAACCTGTCCCATTGTATTTTCGCCGGAAAACACAATAAGACAGGTTCTGCGTTTAGTTGCCGCGCTCTAAAAATGGCGCTTAAGAACCGGAGTTCTCATCTTTTCGTTGCTGTAAACGGCGCAATGAGCGTTCACGACGGCTCTGCTCACGGCTGCGATCCAGCAAAATTTCCTCAATGAACGCCAGGTGACGATGCGAGGCTTCACGCGCCTGCTCCGGCTCCCCGGCGATTATCGCCTCGAAAATCCGAGTGCGATGATTGCTGACCTGCGGGAGCATCTCCCGGCGGGCGTACAACAATTCAAAATTCTGACGAACGTTCTGGGCCAGCATCGGCTCCATACAGCGTAGTAGATGGAGCAGCACCACATTGTGCGCCGCTTCGGTGACGGCTATTTGATACTGGACGACGGCATCGGATTCGGCGTCAAGATCGCCGGACTGCTGAGCCCGCTCAATGGCCTGATGCAGTTCGCGAATGCGTTCGCGATCTTCATCGTTGCTGCGCAGCGCTGCGTAATAAGCCGCAATGCCTTCAAGCGCGTGGCGGGTTTCCAGCAGATCAAATTGGGATTCAGGGTGGTCGGACAGGAGCTCTACCAGCGGGTCGCTGAAGCTCTGCCACAGGCGGCTTTGTACAAACGTTCCACCTCCCTGGCGACGAAGCAACAACCCCTTGGCTTCGAGGCGTTGAATCGCCTCACGCAGCGAGGGGCGGGAAACGTCGAACTGTTTTGCCAGTTCGCGTTCAGGCGGGAGCTTTTCACCGGGGCGCAACGTCCCCTCAAGGATCAAAAACTCCAGCTGCTGCTCTATCACATCGGATAGTTTTGGTTGGCGGATCTTGCTGTAGGCCATATTCCCTGTCTCTGCCATTAGCCCGGAGTCAATTGGTCTTACCAATTCATAGTTCGTAGCGCTAAAGTAACAAAGTATTCACCTTCTGTCCATACAGGTTTTGATTGAAATCAGTAAACCCAGCATGTTTTAACAAACATACAGAAATAACATTTCAAAAATGTAACTTTGCACAAATGTTATGTTTACCCACAATGAGGTAGCGTTAACGTAATCGAAACGAAAAAATACGCTATCTGAACCGATTCACCTCACCACCAAGTGAATAAAAATTCATTTGGTGTGAATATAAAGAAAATAAGAGGTAGGTAGTGGGTATGCTGGCATGATTTACAAATGGTTTCTTTTTGCTCGCTTCGTCATCATCCCTTCATAAAGCAGGTGCATTCACTTCCGCTTATCACTATTCTCCATGATACGAAAGGCCTTTTAATGAATTACCATCCCGCCTTGCGTAAAGAAATCAGTACAGAAACGGAATTTCATAATTACACAAACACAACAATATGTGCGTCGTATCACTCAGGGTAAAACGGGCGCAGGCTCGCTGAAATTTCGCTGACTATGCTATCAGGCAGGGACAGACAGTGAAGAAGTCACCTGAAGGATGACGCGTACAAACATAATAACCATAACCACACACGAGGTTTCATGATGGAAGGTCAACAGCATGGCGATCGGCTAAAGCGCGGCCTTAAAAACCGCCATATTCAGCTTATTGCGCTGGGAGGCGCTATCGGTACCGGTTTATTTCTGGGTAGTGCATCCGTCATCCAAAACGCAGGCCCAGGTATTATTCTGGGCTACGCAATTGCCGGTTTCATCGCCTTTCTGATCATGCGTCAGTTGGGTGAGATGGTGGTAGAAGAGCCTGTAGCAGGTTCATTTAGCCATTTCGCCTACAAATACTGGGGCGGCTTCGCAGGCTTCGCTTCCGGCTGGAACTACTGGGTTCTTTACGTTCTGGTGGCCATGGCAGAGCTCACTGCCGTAGGGAAATACGTCCAGTTCTGGTGGCCTGAAATCCCGACCTGGGTTTCTGCAGCCATCTTCTTCGTTGCCATCAATGCCATCAACCTGACCAACGTCAAAGTGTTTGGCGAGATGGAGTTCTGGTTCGCAATCATCAAAGTCGTCGCCGTCGTGGCGATGATCCTGTTCGGCGGTTGGCTGCTGTTCAGCGGCAACGGCGGCCCGCAGGCCACCGTACGCAACCTGTGGGAGCAGGGTGGATTCCTGCCGCACGGCTTCACCGGGCTGGTGATGATGATGGCGATTATTATGTTCTCCTTTGGCGGTCTGGAGCTGGTCGGTATTACGGCAGCAGAAGCCGATAATCCGGAGCAAAGCATTCCTAAAGCCACCAACCAGGTTATCTACCGTATCCTGATTTTCTATGTGGGCTCGCTGGCCGTTCTGCTCTCCCTGCTGCCGTGGAGCCGCGTGACCGCTGACACCAGCCCGTTCGTCCTGATCTTCCACGAACTGGGCGATACTTTTGTGGCCAACGCGCTGAATGTCGTGGTACTGACTGCGGCGCTTTCTGTTTACAACAGCTGTGTTTACTGCAACAGCCGGATGCTGTTCGGCCTGGCACAGCAGGGGAACGCACCAAAAGCGCTAATGAACGTCGATAAACGCGGCGTACCGGTTAACACCATCCTGGTTTCCGCGGTAGTGACCGCACTGTGCGTCCTGATTAACTACTTCGCACCGGAATCCGCGTTTGGTCTGCTGATGGCGCTGGTCGTTTCTGCGCTGGTGATCAACTGGGCGATGATTAGCCTGGCACACATCAAATTCCGTCGTGCTAAGCAGCAGCAGGGGGTCGTTACTCGCTTCCCGGCGCTGTTCTACCCGCTAGGAAACTGGATCTGCCTGCTGTTTATGGTTGGGGTGCTGGTTATCATGCTGATTACCCCAGGCATGGCGATTTCCGTCTATCTGATTCCGGTATGGATTGCCGTTCTCGGCGTCGGCTATCTGTTTAAGCAAAAAACGGCCAGCGCGATAAAAGCATAATCATACATCTCAAAAATCTGTGCCCGCCGCCATTTTGCGGGCACAGAGCATTGTTATCTGCTTCACACTTTCCTCGCAACAACCTATTTGTCCATATCGTTGACCTTTTCCTGCAACGTATTTATCCATTATCCAGCTAATAATTCTCTCCATACCGCAACGGGGAGATCTCCACCATGAATGGCAATAAGCTTTCAGTTAAAGAAAAAATTGGCTACGGGATGGGCGATGCCGGATGTAACATCATCTTCGGCGCCATCATGCTGTTTGTTAACTATTTTTATACGGACATCTTCGGGCTCACACCGGCCCTGGTCGGCGTTCTGCTGCTTTCCGTACGCGTTATCGATGCCGTGACCGACCCGATTATGGGCGCAATGGCTGACCGTACTCGCAGTAAATATGGCCGTTTTCGTCCATGGCTACTGTGGATTGCCTTCCCGTACGCGCTGTTCAGCGTGCTGATGTTTACCACCCCCGAATGGACCTACAACAGCAAAGTTATCTATGCTTTCGTCACCTACTTCCTGCTCTCGCTGACCTATACCGCAATCAACATTCCTTACTGCTCATTGGGTAGCGTGATTACTAATGACCCGCAGGAACGCGTGGCCTGCCAGTCCTATCGTTTTGTCATGGTCGGTATCGCCACCCTGCTGCTCTCTCTGACGCTGCTGCCAATGGCGGATTGGTTCGGCGGCGAAGATAAAGCCAAAGGCTACCAGATGGCGATGACGGTGCTCGCCTTTATAGGTATGTGCATGTTCCTGTTTTGCTTCGCTACCGTTCGTGAACGCGTACGCCCGGCGGTGCAGACTAACGACGAACTGAAAAAAGATCTGAAAGACGTCTGGAAGAACGATCAGTGGGTACGTATCCTGCTGCTAACCCTGTGCAACGTCTGTCCGGGCTTTATCCGCATGGCCGCCACCATGTATTACGTCACCTGGGTTATGCAGCAAAGCACCCACTTCGCGACGCTGTTTATCAGCCTCGGCGTGGTGGGAATGATGATTGGCAGCATGCTGGCAAAAGTACTGACCGACCGTTGGTGCAAACTGCAGGTATTTTTCTGGACCAACATCGTTCTGGCCATTTTCTCCTGCGCGTTCTACTTCTTCGATCCCCATGCCACCATGATGATTATGGTGCTCTACTTCCTGCTGAATATTCTGCATCAAATTCCATCGCCGCTGCACTGGTCGCTGATGGCCGACGTAGACGACTACGGCGAGTGGAAAACTGGCAAACGCATTACCGGCATCAGCTTCTCCGGCAACCTGTTCTTCCTGAAGGTCGGACTGGCAATTGCCGGGGCGATGGTTGGCTTCCTGCTTTCCTGGTACGGCTACGATGCCGGAGCGAAACAGCAAAGCGCCTCGGCGATTAACGGAATCGTACTGTTATTCAGCGTCATCCCCGGCGTCGGCTATCTGATTACCGCAGGGGTCGTGCGTATGCTGAAGGTAAACCGCGAATTCATGCGTCAAATTCAGTCTGACCTGGAGAAACGCCGCATCAACTACAGCGAACTAAATGAGTTCCAGGATCACAAAACTAGTGAACACGTAAGGAAAGCTTGATGAAAAACTGGCCAAATCCGTTTATTGAACAACGCGCAGATCCGTTTATTCTGCGCCATCAGGATTGCTACTATTTTATTGCCTCGGTTCCGGAGTATGACCGACTGGAAATCCGCCGCTCTGCAACCCTTGAAGGCCTGCGCGACGCGCAGCCGGTGGTGGTCTGGCGCAAGCCGGAGAGCGGCCCAATGAGTCAGCTGATTTGGGCCCCAGAACTACATGAAATAGAAGGCAAATGGTACATCTACTTTGCCGCCAGCCACACGCACGATCTCGATGAATTGGGCATGTTCCAGCATCGCATGTTCGCTCTGGAATGCGCGGATAGCGACCCGCTAACCGGCAAATGGCAGGAAAAGGGCCAGGTAAAAACGCCGTTTGATACCTTTGCACTGGATGCCACCACCTTCCACCATCAGGGCAAGCAGTGGTACCTGTGGGCGCAAAAAGACCCGGATATTGCGGGCAACACCAACCTGTATCTGGCTGAACTTGAAAACCCGTGGACGCTAAAAGGAAAACCAGTGATGCTGAGTAAGCCGGAGTTTGACTGGGAGTGCCGCGGCTTTCTGGTCAACGAGGGTCCGGCGGCGCTGTTCCACGATGACAAACTGTTCGTCAGCTACTCCGCCAGCGCTACCGATGAAAACTATTGCATGGGCTTACTGTGGATAGATGTCAACGCCGATCCGCTCCAGCCGGAAAACTGGCATAAAGCACCGCAGCCGGTGTTCCGCACCAGCTACGAAAATCGTCAGTATGGGCCGGGACACAACAGCTTTACACAAACGCCGGAGGGAGAAGATGTGCTGGTGTACCACGCGCGCAACTACACCGAAATCGAAGGCGATCCGCTGTACGATCCGAATCGTCATACCCGTCTGAAATTGGTTCGCTGGCAAGAAAATGGGATGCCTGATTTTGGCATCCCGGCAGCAGATACATATTAAGAGCAACGCCTGCCCTTAACGGGCAGGCGGTTAAATCAACGTCCCGTAAATCGTCAGCAGCGCCATAATCACCACTACCACCAGCGACGTTTTCTTCGCCATGGAAACCGCCGCTTTCGGCGTAGCCACTTTATCGACGTGGGGCTCGCGAGCCAGCGAATACTGCGCCAGACGGGTTAATACTTGATATTGCGAAGAGTGGCGATCGCCTAGCGAAGCAAACCAGGCCGGTAAAGCTTTTTCTCCGTGCCCTACCAGAGCATAAACCACGCCAACCAGGCGTACCGGCACCCAGTCCACTACGTGCAGGATACCGTCGATTCCCGACTGTAAACGATGATGTGGCGTCTGATAACGCGCCAGCCAGGTTTGCCAGGCACGCAGCACACAATAAGCGATTAGCGTTAACGGCCCCCACGGTCCACCAACAACGAACCAAAACAGCGGGGCAAGATAATAGCGATAGTTAATCCACAACAGTGCGTTTTGCAGCTCGCTGAGATATTCACGCTGATCGCAACCCGGCGGCACGCCGTGGATAAGGGTAAGCTCACTGGCCATGGCGTCGCAGGCGCGGCTATCATCACGGGCAGCGGCTTTCAGATACGCATGGTAATGCAAGCGGACTTTCCCAGCGCCAATGCACAGCAGGCCGAGCAAAATCCAGAACACCAGCAGCGGAACGTTAAATAGCTGCCCTTGTAGCAAGCGCTGAATAATAAAGACCACCGCTACCGCTGCAGCCGTCATCAGTACGGTGCCAAAGAGTGAATAATGCTTCACCCGGCGAAACAACACTTCCAGCCGGTGATCAAGCTGCCAGTGCTCGCCCAGCTTGAACAAACGCTCGGCAATAAGCACTAACAGCGTGGTAAACAACGTCATGGCATCTCCTTATCTGACGACGAGGTTAACAAACCGCGAAATTTTGCCCAGTCAAAAGCCGGGCCGGGATCCGTTTTACGCACGGGTGCAATATCGCTGTGGCCGGTGATATGGTCTGCAATGGCCGGGTAGAGCGAAATAAGCTGCCGGGTAATAGCCACCAGTTGCTGATATTGCGCCTCGGTATAGGCCTGTGTGTCGGTCCCTTCCAGCTCAATGCCTATTGAAAAATCATTACAGCGCTCGCGTCCGTGGTAGCTGGAAACACCCGCGTGCCACGCGCGCTTATCGAAAGGCACATACTGCACGATTTCACCGTCCCGGCGAATCAGACAATGCGCCGAAACGCGAAGATGGGCTATCTCAGCAAAGAAAGGATGAGCATCGGGAGCGAGCGTACCGCTGAACAGGGCATCAATCCATGGACCACCAAATTCGCCGGGCGGCAGACTGATATTGTGCACCACCAGCAAAGAAGGCGTTTCATTATCCGGGCGGCTATCGTGGTGCGGCGAAGGAACCCGACGCGCATCTACCAGCCATCCCCCGTTCAACTGCATGTTGAGTCTCCTTTTACTAACCTATGCATTCGCGGCGCCCGGGGCCCAAAGAATGCCTGCTGTTATACGCACTATCACTCATCACAAAACTAACTTGAGACCCACGGTGAAGCCGCCAGAAGGGTGAAGTGGATGTGGTACAGAAACGTGGTTCAGGTTAGCATGTTTCACACTTCTGAATCCTATCTATCTGGAGCTTTATCATGTCGCCTCGTCGCTACAATCCCGACCGCCGCCGTGACGCGCTGCTGGAACGTGTTAATCATGATATTACTGACGCCGTCGCCCAATCCCTGCGGGAGGATCTGGGCGGTGAAGTGGATGCTAATAACGACATTAGCGCACAATTGTTGCCGCAAGACGCACGCTCGCACGCAGTGGTGATCACTCGTGAAGACGGCGTATTCTGCGGTAAACGCTGGGTAGAAGAGGTCTTTATTCAGCTCGCTGGTGATGACGTCAACCTCACCTGGCATGTTGCCGATGGCGACGCGGTTAAGGCTGATCAGCCGCTGTTTGAACTGGATGGCCCCTCCCGTGTTCTGTTAACTGGCGAGCGCACTGCGCTCAATTTCGTGCAGACATTATCCGGGGTGGCAAGCGAAGTCCACCGCTATGTCGACCTGCTTGCTGGAACCAAAACCCAACTTCTCGATACGCGTAAGACGTTGCCCGGTCTGCGCACGGCGCTGAAGTATGCAGTTCTGTGCGGAGGCGGAGCGAACCACCGTCTGGGTCTATCTGACGCCTTCCTGATCAAAGAGAACCACATTATCGCCTCTGGATCGGTACGCCAGGCGGTAGAAAAAGCGTTCTGGCTGCACCCTGATGTTCCGGTCGAAGTCGAAGTCGAAACCCTTGAAGAGCTTGAAGAAGCACTGAAAGCGGGCGCTGACATCATTATGCTCGACAACTTCACCACCGATCTGATGCGTGAAGCAGTGAAGCGCACCAATGGTCAGGCGGCGCTGGAAGTTTCCGGCAACGTTACCTTCGATACCATCCGTGAATTTGCCGAAACCGGTGTCGATTACATCTCCGTAGGTGCACTAACCAAGCACGTGCGCGCGCTCGATCTCTCAATGCGTTTCCGCTAACTGTCCTGCCCCGGTTGATATCCTGCACCGGGGCTCTTTTTTTTGCGAGCCGACTCGCACACCGATAATCCCTCACTGCAACCAGCAAAAAAAGCCTGGAACCTTGCTTCCTTAGGCGCGATCAGCGACTCGCACAGCAGATTAAAGCCCGGCAAAGTGCTCCCGAAAACAACAAGGAGCAACTTATGGATAAACAACGTGGCTTTACCCTTATTGAACTGATGGTGGTCATTGGGATCATCGCAATCCTCAGCGCTATCGGCATTCCTGCTTACCAGAACTACCTGCGAAAAGCGGCTCTCACTGACATGCTGCAAACCTTTGTACCTTTCCGCACCGCCATTGAGCTTTGCGCGCTAGAGCACGGTGGATTAACAACCTGTGATGGCGGCAGCAATGGTATCCCCTCCCCCACCACCACGCGTTACGTCTCGGCAATGAGCGTCGCCACTGGCGTTGTCACGCTCACCGGCCAGGAAAGCCTCAATGGCTTAAGCGTCACGATGACCCCTAGCTGGGATAACGCTAACGGCATCACCGGCTGGCAGCGCGTTTGCAGCATTACCGGCGACAGTGCGCTTAAGCAAGCCTGCGAAGACGTATTCCGTTTTAACTGAGGGTGAGGCAATGAAAACTGAACAATTGATACCTCTGTGCCAGCGCTACCAGGCATTACTGCTCAATAGCGATGCACACACCATTGCCATCGCCGTTGTTGATGCGCCAGCACCAGAGCTTATGGAAGCACTACGCTTCGCGACCCAGAAACGAATCGATATTGAGTGTTGGAGTCAGGACCGGATGGACAAACGACTACAGACACCAGGGATAGCGGTATCCCCAATGCATAGTGAAGCCTCGGCAAGCGTAGTTGAACAGGTTAATCACATCCTGGAACAAGCCCTACGTCAACGTGCGTCCGATATTCATATCGAACCCGGCGAAAACCACCTGAGAATTCGCCTGCGGGTAGACGGCGTGCTGCACCCGCTTTCGCCTCTGGCCCCGGAGCTTGCTGCACCGATTACGGCCCGGCTGAAAGTATTGAGTAATCTGGATATCGCCGAGCACCGTTTACCTCAGGACGGTCAATTTACACTTACGCTTGCAGATCGCCCGGTCTCTTTTCGTATCGCTACGCTTCCCTGTCGCGGCGGAGAGAAAATCGTTCTGCGTTTATTACACCAGGTCGAACAAGCTCTGGATCTCGAAGCGCTGGGGCTCTCCTCTCAACAGCTTGCTGACTTTCGCTCGGCGCTTAACCAACCGCAGGGTCTACTGTTGGTCACAGGCCCAACGGGAAGCGGAAAAACCGTCACCTTATATAGCGCGCTGCAGGCGAGAAATCGCGATGAGGTGAACATCTGTAGCGTGGAAGATCCGCTGGAGATTCCGATTGTGGGGATGAATCAGACGCAGATTAACCCCCGTGCCGGGCTAACCTTCCATAGTGTACTGCGCGCCCTGCTGCGTCAGGACCCCGACATCGTAATGGTGGGCGAAATACGCGATGCGGAAACGGCTGAAATTGCGATAAAAGCGGCGCAAACCGGACACCTGGTCCTCTCGACCTTACACACTAATTCGACCAGCGAAACCCTGGTGCGCCTGCAGCAAATGGGCGTCGCTCGCTGGATGATCTCATCAGCACTCTCGCTGGTTGTTGCTCAACGCCTTGTGCGCAGGTTGTGCCCACACTGTCGCCGGGAAACCGGCAGCTCGGCCGATATCCCGCATAGCCTGTGGCCACGAGCGCTTCCTCGCTGGCAGGCTCCGGGCTGCCAGCACTGTTATCACGGCTACTACGGGCGACTGGCGCTATTTGAGCTTTTACCCGTTAACACCGCGCTACGGCAAGCCATCACTCAGGAGCTTAGCGCTACCGAAATCGAATCCCTGGCGCGAGAAGCGGGAATGATGACGCTGTTTGAGAGCGGCTGTCTGGCCGTGGAACGAGGACTGACCAGCCTCGAAGAGGTAGTTCGCGTTCTGGGGATCCCGCATGGCGACTAAGCGACTGTGGCGCTGGCGTGGTATTGATGTTCAGGGCGTCCCCTGCCAGGGAACGCTTTGGAAAGAGAATCGCCCGCTGGCATTGCAGGTGTTGCAACAGGAGCGAATCATCCCACTGACGCTGCGCCGCTGTAGCGTGCAAAATTCACTGTGGCATCCACGCCACAGCGGTGAAATCATCCGCCAACTAGCCGCGCTACTGCAAGCGGGCCTCCCACTGGCGGAGGGGCTGGAACTGCTGGCGCAACAGCAACCCAACGCACAATGGCAAGCCCTGCTGCAAACGTTGGCTGATGACCTGGCGCAAGGCATTTCGCTTTCGGTTGCCCTGGAGAAATGGCCTGAAGTATTTCCCCCACTCTATTTGGCCATGATCCGTACCGGTGAACTCACCGGCAAGCTGGAACGTTGCTGCACACAGTTAGCCCTTCAGCAGCGAGAACAACTGCTTCTTAGCGAGAAAGTGAAAAAAGCGCTGCGCTATCCGATTATTATTTTATCCCTGGCGCTGCTGGTGGTCATGGGGATGCTGTGCTTCGTCTTACCGGAGTTCGCCGCTATCTATCAAACCTTCAATACTCCGCTACCATTACTGACCCGAGCGGTGATGAGCGTCGGCAATGTGCTGACTCGCTATTGGCCGGCTCTGGCTGTACTGGTCATTTTACCTACAATTCTTAATCGGCTGATTCGCCAGAGATCAGGCTGGTTGCTGCATCGCCAAAAGCTACTCCACACGCTGCCGGTATTTGGTAAATTGCTGAGTGGGCAACGGCTTAGCCAGATTTTCACCGTACTTGCGTTAACGCAAAGCGCGGGTATCAGCTTCTTACAGGGCCTGCAAAGCGTGGAGGAAACCCTAAGTTGCCCGTTATGGCGACAAAGGCTCCAGCAGGTCGGTCTGCATATTACCCATGGTGAACCCATCTGGCAGGCGCTGACTCATAGCGGAGGTTTTACACCGCTCTGTCTACAACTCATTCGTACCGGTGAAGCTTCAGGTTCGTTGGATACTATGCTGGAGAATCTGGCTCGCCATCATAGTGAGCAAACGCATCAGCAGGCAGATAACCTGGCAACCCTACTTGAACCTATAATGCTGGTGATAACTGGAGCGATTGTCGGAGTGCTGGTTGTGGCAATGTACTTACCCATTTTTCATCTGGGTGATGCCATTAGCGGGATGGGCGGATAAACGCTGGCGCGAATGCGCCAGCGAGAGGCATTACAGGCTATTGAACACGCGGTTCTCTTGTTCCTGTACGCGAATAAAGGTAGTACGCTTGGTCAGCTCCTTCAGACGTGAAGCACCAACATAGGTACACGCTGAACGCAGGCCGCCGAGGATATCACGCGCGGTATTTTCAACCGGACCGCGCAGGGGCAGCTTAACAGTTTTACCTTCTGCTGCACGATACTGAGCGACGCCGCCAACGTGACGGGTCATTGCTGATTCGGAGCTCATACCGTAAAACAGCATGAATTTTTCACCATTCTCTTCAACTACGGTACCGCCGCTCTCTTCATGACCTGCCAGCATACCGCCCAGCATCACGAAATCAGCACCACCGCCGAATGCCTTAGCCACATCGCCAGGCATGGTGCAGCCACCATCACTAATGATCTGCCCGCCCAGGCCATGTGCCGCATCGGCACATTCGATAACAGCGGAAAGCTGAGGGTAGCCCACGCCGGTTTTCACACGGGTAGTACATACAGAACCCGGGCCGATACCGACTTTCACAATATCAGCGCCAGAAAGAACCAATTCTTCACACATTTCACCGGTAACAACGTTACCCGCAATAATGGTTTTTTGCGGCCAGGCTTCGCGGGCTTTGGCAACAAACTGCACAAAGTGTTCGGAATAACCATTCGCGACGTCAATACACACGAAGCTAAGCTGCGGATTCTGGGTCAGGATCTGTTGCGTTTTTTCAAAGTCTGCATTGGAAGTGCCAGTAGAGACCATGACGTGTTTCACTATATCTGCGGATTCGCCCTGTACAAACGCCTGCCACTGCTCAACGCTGTAATGCTTATGGACTGCTGTCAGAACGCCAAAGGAGGCCAGAGCTTTAGCCATAGCAAAGGTGCCGACAGTATCCATATTGGCCGCAATGATTGGCACACCGGACCAGGTCTGGCCAGAGTGTTTGAAGGTGAATTCACGTTCCAGCTGTACATCAGAACGGCTTTTGAGGGTAGAACGTTTCGGGCGGATAAGAACGTCTTTAAAACCAAGCTTCAAATCTTCTTCAATACGCATGTGCGAATTCCTGGGGTTAATTGCATTATTGTGAGAGCACAACTCCAGTGACGTTATCATACGCACGAATCATGACCGCGCAAGACTGCGATTTTCACTTTTTTTACGCTACAATCGTATAAATTTACCTGGTGAATAGCCAAAAGTGATTTTGCAACACTCAATCACCAACGTATCATTTTTAACCAATTGATTTACATGTACAAAAAAAACCAGAATGCGTTGTGAAAGCAATTTATCGGTTTGACAACCTGCCGATGAAACCACTGCCACAGTGTAGTCTCGCCGTGAATAGCGGGGACTGTCTCAAAGAAAATTGTGCATGTTGTCAGTTTCAGGATTGAAGCCTATGAAGTACACGGTAGCGTTAACGGGCGGCATCGGCAGTGGTAAAAGTACCGTAGCCGATACATTTGCACATCTTGGAGTTAACGTTATCGATGCCGATGTTATCGCACGTCAGGTTGTAGAGCCCGGAACCACGGCGCTTGATGCTATCGCCGAACGCTTCGGCCAGCAGATACTCAACGAAGACGGAACGCTGAACCGTCGCGCTCTGCGTGAACACATCTTTGCTCATGCTATGGATAAAATCTGGCTTAACGCGCTGTTGCACCCCCAAATTCAGCAGGAAACGCGTCGACAGATGCAGCTTGCAACCTCGTCTTATATTCTCTGGGTCGTACCATTATTGGTCGAAAATCGTTTGTCCGCCAAAGCCGATCGCATACTGGTTGTCGATGTGCCAAAAGAGACGCAAATAGAGCGCACGATGCTCCGCGATCGGGTCAGCCGCCAACATGCGGAACATATTCTCGCCGCTCAGGCCACGCGCGAGCAGCGCCTTGCCGTTGCGGATGATGTTATTGAAAATATGGGTCCACCTGCGGCTATTGCAGCAGATGTCGCCCGCCTGCATAAAAAGTATCAAACGCTGGCATTGCAGGCCGCCTCACAGGAAAAAACGTAATGCATACCCCTGTTCTATTTGAACATCCGCTCAATGAAAAAATGCGCACGTGGCTGCGTATTGAGTTTTTGCTTCAGCAGCTATCCGTTCACCCAACTATCACCAGCCATGCGGATGCGCTTCATTTTTTCCGTAACATCGGCGATCTCTTAGATGTCCTTGAACGTGGCGAAGTCCGTACCGATCTGATGAAAGAGCTGGAACGCCAACAGCGGAAATTACAATCCTGGGCAGAAGTCCCTGGTGTCGATCAGGAACGTATCAATACGCTGCGCCAGCAGTTGAAGCAGTTATCCAGCATGCTGATCTCAGCCCCTCGCATTGGTCAATATCTGCGCGAAGATCGCCTGGTCGGACTGGTGCGTCAACGCTTAAGCATCCCCGGCGGTTGCTGCAGCTTTGATCTCCCAACGCTACATATCTGGTTGCATATGCCCCAGGAATATCGCAATGAACAGGTTGGCAAGTGGCTGTCCAGCCTCGACCCTCTGTCACAATCGCTGGTGCTCATTCTCGATCTGATCCGCAACTCAGCCGCCTTTCGCAAGCAGACCAGCCTGAACGGCTTTTATCAGGATAACGGCGAGGATGCCGATCTGTTACGCCTGCGTTTGGATCTTGCCAGCCAGCTGTACCCGCAAATATCCGGTCATAAGAGCCGTTTTGCGATCCGCTTTTTGCCGCTGGACAGCGAGCATGGCATCGTGCCAGAGCGTTTTGATTTTGAACTGGCCTGTTGTTAAGGAGAAAATATGTCAGAAGAGATAACCGTCAATTGCCCAACCTGCAGCAAAATTGTGGTCTGGAATGAACAGAGCCCGTATCGCCCTTTTTGCTCCAAGCGCTGCCAGCTTATTGATTTAGGCGAATGGGCAGCAGAAGAAAAACGCATCCCAAGCAGTAGCGATCTATCAGACAGCGATGGCTGGAGCGAAGAGAAAGAGTAAGTTGTCTGGTTTTTTTCTTAAGGCGGGCAAGCATAGCGCTCCCGCCATAATTGACCAAATAATGGCTCACGAGTTTTGAACTAATTTTGCAATCACAGGCTCATTTGCGGGAGGGAAATCCTCAGCATTCAGCGCATTCTGCGCCATCCAACGGCCAGGTTGTCCCTCTTTCCCCCACGGTTCACCTTCCCAGACATCTACCAGCCAGAACCACAGCGTGATATGGCGGTCAGGAAACTGATATTCCAGCTTATCGAACAGGCGGCACGATTTAACCGTAATGCCCACTTCTTCCTGCAATTCACGCGCTAATGCCTGCTCTGACGACTCACCTTCTTCAATTTTTCCACCGGGAAATTCAAGTTTATTCGCCATATGTGCATCAGCAGACCGCTGTGTTATAAAAATTTCGCCTTGCGGATTGCGGATAATACCGACTGAGATTTGCAGTTTCTTCATTGTATTCATTCCATAAAAAAGGCGCAGATATCTGCGCCTTTATGTTTATTGTTGTAGAACTTAGCTCAGGCGACCGTGGCACTGCTTGAATTTTTTCCCAGAACCGCATGGGCAAGGATCGTTACGGCCCACTTTGCGATCGCCAGTTTGCTCTGCCAGTGCGGCAGCGGCGGCGGTGTCATCATCCTGATGACTAAGCTGCTGCATCTGCGCGAGACGTTCAGCCTCTTCACGACGCTGCTGTTCCATCGCCTCAACCTCTTCCGGCATCCGCACCTGGACTTTGCTCAACGTGCTAATCACTTCATATTTCAGCGATTCCAGCATAGAAGCGAACATTGAGAAGGATTCACGCTTATATTCCTGCTTCGGATCTTTCTGCGCATAGCCGCGCAGGTGGATACCCTGACGCAGGTAGTCCATTGCCGCCAGATGCTCTTTCCAAAGGGAGTCCAGAGTCTGCAGCATGACACCTTTCTCGAAGTGACGCATCATCTCAGCGCCAACAACCTCTTCCTTACGCTGATAAGTTTCGATGGCACTATGCAGAATACGCTCGCGCAGGGTTTCTTCATGCAGCTCTGGCTCTTTATCCAGCCACTCTTTGATTGGCATGTCGAGATCGAAGTCGTTTTTCAGACGTTCCTGCAACCCTTCAACATCCCACATTTCCTCCAGAGACTGCGGCGGAATGTGCGCATCAATAGTCACTTTGAAAACGTCTTCGCGGATGCTGTTAATAGTTTCGCTCACATCAGACACATCTAACAGCTCGTTACGCTGGCTGTAGATTGCGCGACGCTGGTCGTTAGCAACATCATCATATTCCAACAGTTGCTTACGAATATCAAAGTTACGGCTTTCCACCTTACGCTGAGCATTGGCAATCGCCTTGGTCACCCAAGGGTGCTCAATAGCTTCGCCAGGCTTCATACCCAATTTACGCATCATGCCCGACACACGGTCAGAGGCAAAAATACGCATCAGCGCATCTTCCATCGACAGATAGAAACGGGAAGAACCGGCATCCCCTTGACGACCTGAACGGCCGCGGAGCTGGTTATCGATACGCCGGGATTCATGGCGCTCGGTACCAATGATATGCAGACCGCCCGCAGCCAGCACCGCATCGTGGCGAACCTGCCAGTCGGCTTTGATTTGAGCAATCTGTTCCGGAGTCGGATCTTCCAGCTGAGCGACTTCTGCCTGCCAGCTACCGCCGAGCATAATGTCAGTACCACGACCGGCCATGTTCGTCGCAATGGTCACCGCTGACGGGTAACCCGCCTGCGCAACAATGTCCGCTTCGCTGGCGTGGAACTTCGCGTTCAGCACGTTGTGCTTGATACCCGCTTTCGTCAATTCATTAGAGACCACTTCTGATTTTTCGATAGAAATGGTACCCACCAGAACCGGCTGCCCCGCGGCAGTACGCTCTTTGATGTCTTCAATAATGGCCTGAATTTTTTCCGCTTCGGTCATATAGACCAGGTCCGCCATATCTTTACGAATCATCGGACGGTTGGTCGGAACCACAACGGTATCCAGTTTGTAGATCGAGCTAAATTCAAAGGCTTCGGTATCGGCAGTACCGGTCATCCCCGCCAGTTTCTCGTAAAGACGGAAATAGTTCTGGAAGGTGATGGAGGCCAGCGTCTGGTTTTCGTTCTGGATATCAACGCCTTCTTTCGCTTCAACGGCCTGATGCAGGCCATCTGACCAGCGACGACCTTGCATAGTACGACCGGTATGTTCGTCGACGATGATAACTTCGCCATCTTTAACGATGTAATCAACGTCACGCGTGAACAGTACATGAGCACGCAGCGCGGCGGTAACGTGATGCATCAGCATGATGTTAGTCGGTGAGTAAAGAGACTCACCTTCATCCATGATGCCTTCGTTAACCAGCAGCTCTTCAATCAACACCAGACCGCGTTCAGTCAGGTTAACCTGACGCGCTTTCTCATCGACAGAGAAGTGACCTTCACCGGTAAAGGTCTCAGAATCTTCTTTCTCCTGACGCACCAGATGCGGGATGATTTTGTTCACTTTCTTATACATTTCGGAGCTGTCTTCAGCCGGGCCAGAAATGATAAGTGGGGTACGTGCTTCATCAATCAGGATGGAGTCCACCTCATCCACCAGCGCATAGTGCAGTTTGCGCTGTACGCGTTCTTCAGGACTAAACGCCATGTTGTCGCGCAGATAGTCAAAACCATATTCATTGTTAGTGCCGTAGGTAATATCTGCACCGTATGCTTCGCGCTTGGCTGGAGCCGGCAGACCAGACATGTTGATACCCACGCTCATCCCGAGGAACTCAAACAGCGGGCGGTTGTTTTCCGCATCACGTTGCGCCAGGTAATCGTTGACGGTAACCACGTGTACGCCTTTACCAGTCAGTGCATTAAGATATGCTGGCAGGGTTGCGGTCAGGGTTTTACCTTCACCAGTACGCATCTCCGCGATGCAGCGCTCATTAAGCACCATCCCACCCAGCAGTTGGACATCAAAGTGGCGCATACCAAAAACACGCTTACTGGCTTCGCGTACCACCGCGAAGGCTTCTGGAATCAAACTCTCCAGGCTTTCGCCTTTTTCCAGACGCGCACGGAACTCGACGGTTTTAGCCTTCAGCTCATCATCCGAAAGTTTTTCCATGGACGGTTCCATGGCATTGATGACGTTGACGGCTTTGCGCATACGACGCAGTGTACGGTCATTACGGCTACCGAATACTTTAGTTAATAATTTGATTAGCATAATAAAATCTCAAACGCCCCGCGATGCGGAGTCACAAAAAATATAAAGGTTCGTTTTTGTTTCAGCTGAGACGTTGAGGCCCGGCACGGATACCCGTTACCTGGCTAATCCAGGTACAGACACGAAATGCACAATGAGACCAGGACGGGTTATATGCCACCTGGCGGACAATGGCTGGCGGTTTGCTCTCCTGCGTCAGCAGCGCGCTGAGCGTGTCGAGCAGGGCCAGATGTTGTGCCTGAAGCGGCGAAGATTCTTCGGCTACCGGCAACACCTGCGGTGCCATCGCGAATGACAGGTGACGAATGACCGTGCGAATAGCGTGCTGATGCCAGTAATCAACCGTGAAATTGGGACGACGATTGGAGGATTCCAGCAGTGCCAGCTGAGAGAAGTTAACTTTAGCCGGGTTATGGTTGCTGGATGTCGTTTTTGCAGGTGATGCGGTTTCATGCTCATGAGCGTTACTAAGCGCAGGCAGGCCAAGGCTAGCCGCGACCATCCCCAACAGGAGATGCGGCCAAAAATACCGTCTGCCAAACTGTCGCCAGCGCGTCAGCAATCCACTCACTTACATTACCTTTATGTTGGTAGCAACCCTGAGAAATATTTTGCGCCCAAATATTAACATTAATACGCCATCACAGCAGCAGGAATGAAGGCTTACACGGGGTAAAAACGTTTAAAAAAGGAGCGAACGCACGATAAATGCAGAAGAAAGATCGAAGCAGAATACAGGACTGGAAACTCAGAAAGAAAAACGACTGGCTCCCTGGCCGGAGAGAGTACCAGGTTACCAGTCGAATTTACTGCATGGTCAGACTTATGCCATAACCAACGTCGGTGCACGGAATGCCAGCGGCATTTCTGCGTCGTCTTCGAAAGTCACATACTCCCAGGCTTCCTGTTTTGCCAGAACAGCCTGCAGCAGTTTGTTATTCAACGCGTGACCGGATTTGTACGCCGTGAATGCACCGATGATATTGTGACCACACATAAACAAGTCACCAATCGCATCCAGCATTTTATGGCGGACAAACTCATCTTCAAAGCGCAGACCGTCTTCGTTCAGTACGCGATAATCGTCAACAACGATGGCACAATCGAAGCTGCCGCCCAGGCACAAGCCACGGGACTGCAGATATTCGATATCACGCATGAAACCGAAGGTACGCGCGCGGCTAATTTGGCGCATAAACGCATCAGCTGAGAAGTTCATTGCATAGCGCTGGCTGCTGGAATCAATCGCCGGATGGTTAAAATCAATGGTGAAGTCCAGTGAAAAACCATTATACGGTTTGAATTCAGCCCATTTATCGCCATCTTCAACGCGAACTGTCTCTTTGATACGTACAAATTTCTTAGCGCAGTTCAATTCATCAATGCCGGCATCCAGCAACAGATAAACGAACGGAGCCGCACTACCGTCCATAATCGGGACTTCCGGGGCATCGACTTCAATAATAATGTTGTCGATACCTAAGCCAGCCAGTGCGGCATTGAGGTGTTCGACCGTCGATATCCGCACGTCATGCTCGTTGACCAGGCAAGTACAGAGCATGGTATCACGCACAGATTTGGCATCAGCCGGAAAATCAACCGGTGGATTCAAGTCGGTGCGACGATAGATGACCCCGGTATTTGCCGGCGCAGGGCGTAACGTCAGTGTGACCTTTTTGCCGGTATGCAAACCGACGCCAGTCGCCTGAACGATACGTTTAAGAGTCCTTTGTTTGATCATCGTATAATCTCGCCAAGTTACCTATCCAACCGAAGTGTACAATACATTCGGCAGGCCAGTTTAGCACAAAGAGCGCAGATGCCCAACTTCCAGCCAATTCTTAGTCGGCTTGCTTACGCAGGAACGCTGGAATATCCAGATAATCCGGCTCTTTTGCAGTTTGTGGCGTATTGTCGTTCACCACTTTAGCTGCAGGTTTCTGCTCTTGATTCAATGGAGACATACCGTGCTGCTGGTAGCGATCCATCACCGGCTGCTGAACCTGTTTGTTGGTTACCAGGGTAATTTCTGGACGTTTGTCCATACCGATACCAGTGGCAACAACGGTCACGCGCAGCTCGTCGTTCATATCCGGGTCCAAAGAAGTACCGATAACCACGGTCGCGTTATCCGAAGCAAATGCACGAATAGTGTTACCTACGGTCTCGAACTCATCCAGACGCAGATCGAAGCCCGCGGTGATGTTGACCAGTACGCCGCGCGCGCCGGACAGATCGATATCTTCCAGCAGCGGGGAAGAAATAGCCATTTCAGCGGCTTCTTCTGCGCGGTCTTCACCGCTCGCTACACCAGAGCCCATCATCGCGTAGCCCATTTCAGACATCACGGTACGCACGTCTGCAAAGTCGACGTTCATCAGACCCGGACGGGTAATCAATTCAGCGATACCCTGCACCGCACCTTTCAGCACGTCGTTTGCTGCGCCGAAAGCGTCAAGCAACGAAATACCGCGGCCCAGGACTTTCAGCAGCTTGTCGTTCGGGATAGTGATCAGTGAGTCTACGTGCTTGGACAGCTCGGTAATCCCCTGCTCAGCGAATGCCATGCGCTTCTTGCCTTCGAAATTAAAAGGCTTGGTCACGACGGCAACGGTCAGGATACCTAAATCTTTTGCTACTTCAGCGACAACAGGTGCCGCACCGGTTCCGGTACCACCCCCCATACCGGCAGCGATAAACACCATGTCTGCGCCGTCAAGAGCAGCGCGCAGCGCTTCACGATCTTCATCCGCCGCATTACGGCCAACTTCCGGGTTTGCGCCTGCGCCCAGACCTTTGGTAATACCGCTACCGATCTGAATAGTCTGGCCAACCGCCGTTTTGCGCAGAGCCTGCGCGTCGGTGTTCACCGCAAAAAATTCAACACCCTCAATGCGCTCGCGCACCATGTGCTCAACGGCGTTACCGCCGCCGCCACCGACGCCGATGACTTTAATCACCGCGTCGTTGGTTAGTTCCATTGGTTCAAACATAGTTTCTCTCTCCGTTTTACACTTCGTCCTTCAAGCTGCCTCTTTGTGCGCCGCCTTCCCTCACTCCAGTCACATAGTAAACTATGCACCAGGAGATTCGTTCAGTTGCTGCCGCGATGCAACTTGAATGATTTTGTGTATGTGCCTGTCGCCTGAGAACGCTAATTTTCTGCGTTCTCTTAAAAAATTAAAACTCTTTTCGCAACCAACTGTTGAGCCGTTTGATCCACGACCCGACAGTCACGCGTTTTTCCACTTCGGCTTCACCACTGAGATGAGATTCCTTCCCGTAGTGCAGCAGCCCAACCGCCGTTGAGTAATACGGCTCCTGGGCATAATCCGTTAATCCGGTAATGTTCAGCGGCGCACCGATTCGTACCTGCGTATGGAACACTCGCTGTGCACAGGCGGCAAGACCTTCAATTTGCGCCGCGCCGCCGGTTAATACAATGCCTGCCGCCAGGTGGTGCTTCACCCCTTGCTGGCGGAGCTGCTCCTGCAGTTGCAGGATCTCTTCGTTTACCAGGTTGAGCAATTCGGTATACCGCGGCTCAATAACCTCAGCCAGCGTCTGACGCTGCAGACTACGAGGCGGACGTCCACCCACGCTTGGCACTTCGACGTTCTCGTCTTTACCTACGATGGAACCTAGCGCGCAACCATGACGTACCTTAATGGCTTCAGCGTCGCTCGGCGGCGTACCGAAGGCGTAGGCGATATCGCTGGTCACTACGTTGCCCGCATACGGGATCACTTTGGTATGACGCAACGCGCCGCCGGTATAGACGGCAATATCCATTGTACCACCGCCGATATCCACCACGCAGACGCCCAGTTCACGTTCATCTTCTGTTAATACGGAATAGCTAGCGGCTAAACCGGCGAATATCAGTTGGTCGACTTTCAGACCGCAACGTTCCACCGCTTTGACAATATTTTTCGCCATATCGTTATGGCAGGTAATCAAATGCACTTTCGCCTGCATGCGGACACCAGACAGTCCGACAGGGTTTTTAATCCCTTCCTGGTAGTCGATAGCATATTCTTGAGGAATAACGTGCAAAACACGATGCTCATCGCGCACGCGAACCGACTTCGCGGTATGCACTACGTTCTCGACGTCATCCTGCGTCACTTCCTCTTCAGAAATCGGCACCATACCAATTTCATTTTGACAGCTGATATGTTTGCCTGAAAGCGCCAGATAGACTGACGAGATCTGACAATCGGCCATCAGTTCGGCCTGGTCAATGGCACGCTGTACGCATTTCACCACGGATTCCAGGTCGTTCACTCCACCTTTATCCATACCACGCGATGGGCAACTGCCCACGCCAATGATATTAATCATACCGTCGGGCAGAACTTCCCCTACTAAAGCGGCAACCTTAGCGGTGCCGATCTCCAGTCCAACTACCAGTTTTCTGTCCGTCGCCTTGATCATTGTTGTTCTGCCTGTGCCTGATTCTGTTGTTGATGAGTTTCCTCTACGGGAACCGGTACCCAACCGACTGCCGCCCCCGAGTCATAACGCAAATCAACGTAGCTTATCCGTTTGCCGTCGGTCTGCGCCTGCTGCTGAAGAACCGGGTAGAGTTCCATAAAGCGCTGAAGCCGTTTCATGGTGTCGCCCCGACCAAGATTGAGCTTAATATCGTTATTAAGCGTCAACTGCCAGGAACGGCGCGCGGTCATTGCCGCCACTTTCAACGTGAATTTATCCTTTGCCAGCACCTGCCCCATGTCGCGGTATCCTTGAAGAACTTCGTTCTCGCTACCTTCCGGGCCGTATAACATCGGTAAATTCTGTTTACTGGTGCGATCTGACGGCACGCTGAAAGAATTCCCTTCCACGTCGACCATATGCTGATCATTCCAGCGCGCAATCGGCACATATTCAACCAGATGAATCTTCAATTCGTCCGGCCACTGCTTTCTGACGCTCGCCTGCTTAATCCACGGCAGACGCTCAATCTGGCTTTGAATAATATTAACGTCCTGGGTCATAAAGGTGCCCGGAGACCCTAACGCCAGAATCGCCTGACGGATATCATCATTACGCGTGTAGTGACGATCGCCGGTAACCACCATCTTTGACAGCGGTAAACGCTGTGCATCTTCCATCCAACCCAGAACCATCCATCCGCTGACCAGCACGGTACATAGCACCGCCAGCAGGAAGAAAATGCCTGCCAGGCGAGTTCCATTACTTCTACGCGAAGAAGACTCTTCCTCTTCTTCGTGGTTCCGCGTATTCAGCGCAGCCTGCGACATATCACCCCGCCAGGTCCAGAATTCGTACAACAAGCTGCGAGAAGCTCATCCCTGCCTGACGAGCCGCCATCGGCACCAGGCTATGGCTGGTCATGCCAGGAGATGTATTCGCTTCCAACAGATAAAACTGGCCATCGCTGTCCAGCATCACGTCAATTCGCCCCCACCCTTCACAGCCAAGGCTATCCCAGGCTTTCTGTACCAGAGCCTGAATTTCTGACTCACGTGAGGGTTCTTCAAAACCAGGGCAGAAATATTGCGTCTCATCAGAGAGATACTTCGCTTCATAATCATAGAAGGTTCCAGCCGCCTGGATACGTATTGACGGTAAAATTTCTTCTCCGACGATAGCGACGGTAAATTCTGGCCCACTGAGCCATTTTTCGATTAAAACTTCGTCATCATGCTGAAAAGCCAGCGTCAATGCATTTTGTAATGCACAGCTTTCACTCACTATCGACATGCCGACGCTTGAACCTTCACGACTGGGTTTAACCACCAGCGGTAAGCCAAGTGCCGTAATTTGCTGTTCTATGTCAGCAGAAAGCTCTGCATTAAACTGTTTACGCGTCAAAGCAACCCATGGTGCAACGGGTAATCCTGCTCCCTGCCACAGCAATTTGCTACGCAGTTTATCCATCGAGATAGCGGAAGCCATCACACCGCTGCCGGTATAAGGCAATCGAATCAGTTCAAGCAGCCCCTGCAACGTACCATCTTCACCGCCACGGCCATGTAACGCAATAAACGCTTTCTGAAAACCCATGTTTTTCAACTGAGTAATATCAACATCGCGCGGATCTACCGGATGTGCGTCAACGCCAGCTTCACACAGGCCAGCAAGCACCGCAGAACCTGAATTGAGAGAGACTTCACGTTCAGCGGAGGTTCCGCCAAGGAGGACCGCGATTTTATCAGCCATGGCGCTCCTCCTGCGTTTTTTGCGGTTGCAATTTGATTTCAGCCAGGTGACGGGCGATTTTACCGATATTTCCCGCTCCCTGAACCAACACCAAATCGTTGCCGGTCAATACAGAAGCCAGCATCTCCGCCGCCTGTGTCGGGTCTGAAACCAGAATAGGATCCACTTTACCGCGCCCGCGAATCGTACGGCACAGTGAACGACTATCAGCACCAGGAATAGCAGCCTCACCAGCAGAGTAGACGTCGAGCATCAGCAGAGCATCAACCTGAGTCAGGACATTGGCGAAATCGTCGTACAAGTCGCGCGTACGGGTAAAACGGTGCGGCTGAAACAGCATGACCAAGTTTTTATCCGGCCAGCCCGCACGCGCCGCTTTAATGGTGGCATCAACTTCCGTCGGATGATGACCGTAATCATCAATCAACATGGCGGTCCCCTCTTTGCCATTAACTCCGGCTAATGGGTATTCGCCAAGGAAATCAAAACGACGACCGGTACCCTGGAAGCTTTCCAGCGCATGCAGAATGGCTTCATCTTCGATGCCCTCTTCCGTCGCCACGGCCACCGCCGCCGCTGCGTTTAGCGCATTGTGCCGACCTGGCGCATTGAGCGTTACCTGAATAACGTCTCTGTCCTGGCGAATCAGGCGGAAATGCCCCTGAGCACCGACCTGGCGATAATCTTCAATGCGAACATCGGCATCATCGCT
The DNA here is from genome assembly GCF_027492335.1 of Klebsiella sp. Classification (NCBI taxonomy): domain Bacteria; kingdom Pseudomonadati; phylum Pseudomonadota; class Gammaproteobacteria; order Enterobacterales; family Enterobacteriaceae; genus Klebsiella; species Klebsiella sp. The sequence goes on from NZ_JAPUEW010000011.1 coordinate 24,323, forward strand.
AAATCCGTACGTGGTTATCTGGCGACCAACGCGCGGCAGCAGTTCACGGATAACCGGATCGTCCACGCACATCACCGCGCGTCCGTAAAACGGCAGGTTGTGCAGGAAGTTAATAAACGTCTGCTTCAGGTTTTCGAAGTCGCCATGGTAGGTGTCCATATGATCGGCTTCGATATTGGTCACCACGGCGACCATCGGCTGCAAGTGCAGGAACGAGGCATCGCTTTCGTCCGCTTCGGCAATCAGATAACGGCTATGTCCCAGGCGCGCATGAACACCCGCAGCTTTCACCAGCCCACCGTTCACGAAGGTTGGATCGAGACCCGCTTCGGCATAAATGCTGGAAACCATCGCTGTCGTCGTCGTTTTTCCGTGCGTCCCGGCGATAGCAATACCGTGGCGAAAGCGCATCAGCTCCGCCAGCATCTCCGCGCGACGAATAACCGGAATTCGTGCTTCATGGGCAGCGACAATCTCCGGGTTCTCTGCAGAGATTGCGCTGGAAACCACCACCACACTCGCATCGCGAACGTTTTCAGGGCGATGGTTGAAATAAATAGTGGCGCCAAGTTGAGTCAACTGCTGAGTCACCGGATTCGGCGCCAGGTCGGAGCCGCTAATCTGATAACCTTCGTTCGCCAGAACTTCGGCAATACCGCCCATGCCGGCACCGCCAATGCCAACAAAGTGAATGTGCCGGACGCGACGCATCTCGGGCACTATGGAACGCAGTTTTGCCAGATCTTGTGTATTCATTCTTTACGCCATCAACTTCTTTATTCGGACGGTGATTATCACCGCGATTAGCGCGCCAGTGCTGCGGCGCTGACTTCTTCTGCTACCCGCTCGGTAGCGTCCGGAATCGAGGCTCTACGCGCTCGCTCCGCCATATCCAGCAGCGTTTCGCGATCCCAACCGGCCAGGACTTGCGCGACGGCATCCACGGTAAACTGCGGTTGTTCGAGAATCTTCGCTGCGCCCGCTTTCTCCAGCGGTAGTGCATTCCAGTACTGCTGCCTGTCTTTGTGCTGAAAAGGCACAAATAGCGCCGGTAAACCAGCGGCGGCAATTTCGCTCACCGTCAGCGCCCCGGAACGGCACACAACAACATCGGCCCAGGCATAAGCCGCCGCCATGTCGTCAATAAATTCGGTCACTTTGTGCTGCGGCTGCCCGGCATCGGTATAAGCCTGCTGCACGGTTTCCTGTCCACCTTTACCGCTCTGGTGCCAGATGGTGACAGAAGAACCCAGCTTCCCCGCCACCTGCGGCATCGTCTGGTTAAGCACGCGCGCGCCCTGCGAGCCCCCCACGACTAATACGCGAATGGGTCCCTGACGCCCGGCTAAGCGTTGTTCTGGCAACGGCAGCGCGAGGACATCGGTACGAACCGGGTTACCAACAACATCGGCATCCGGAAAAGCACCAGGAAACGCCTGCATCACCTTTTTAGCAATTTTTGCCAGCCACTTGTTGGTCAGGCCAGCGATCCCATTTTGCTCATGCAGTACGACTGGAATACCCAGCGACCAGGCCGCCAGACCGCCGGGACCGGAAACATATCCGCCCATCCCCAACACCACATCCGGCTGAAAACGCTGCATGATCGCCCGCGCCTGACGCCAGGCGTTGAAAATACGGACCGGCGCCAACAGCTGCGCCTTCAACCCCTTGCCACGCAGGCCGGAAATCTGGATGAAATCAATCTCAATGCCGTTTTTCGGCACTAAGTCCGCTTCCATACGATCCGCGGTGCCCAGCCAGCGAACCTGCCAGCCCTGGTCTATTAAATGGTGCGCAACCGCCAGCCCGGGGAACACATGCCCGCCGGTACCGCCCGCCATCACCATTAACCGCTTTTCCTGACCGCTCATCGAACACCCCGTGTAAACGCCTGGGCTTTTTCCAGACGCGTTTCGTAATCAACTCGTAACAGCAACATGATGGCCGTCGACATAATAAGCAAACTGGAACCACCGTAACTAATCAGCGGTAGCGTCAGACCTTTGGTTGGCAGCATACCTGCCGCCGCGCCGACGTTAACCAGCGCCTGGAAGCTAAACCAGATCCCAATGGCACAGGCCAGAAAACCAGAGAAACGGTGATCAATCTCAAGCGCTTTGCGACCAATGGACATGGCGCGAAAAGCGACGAAGAATACCATTAAAAGCGCGAGTACCACACCGATATAACCGAGTTCCTCGCCGATAATGGCGAAGATGAAATCGGTATGAGCCTCGGGCAAATATTCCAGTTTCTGTACCGAGTTACCCAGGCCCTGCCCCCACATTTCGCCGCGACCAAAGGCCATCAGCGACTGGGTTAGCTGGTAGCCGCTACCGAACGGATCTTCCCACGGGTTCCAGAAAGAGGTTACGCGGCGAATACGATACGGTTCGGCGAGAATCAGCAGCACAACTGCCGAAATCCCCATCCCGATAATCGCGATAAACTGCCACAGCTTGGCTCCCGCCAGGAACAGCATAGCCAGAGTGGTCACAAACAGCACAACGACGGTACCGAGGTCAGGCTGTGCCAGCAGCAAAATCGCCAGCACGAAAATCACGCCCATTGGCTTCAGGAAGCCGCGGAGGTTGTTACGCACTTCATCGCCTTTACGCACCAGGTAGTTGGCGATATAACAGAACAGCGACAGCTTGGTAAACTCAGCAGGCTGAATACGCAGCGGCCCCAGCGCAATCCAGCGCGATGCCCCGTTAACCGAGCTGCCAACCACCAGAACGATCAACAGCATGACGATAGAAGCAATCAGCATCGCGGTACTATGGCGCTGCCAGAACTCCATCGGCAGGCGCAGCGTCACCATCGCCAGCCCTAACGCCAGCAAAATGTATAAACCATCACGCTTGGCGAACAAAAACGGATCGTTAGCCAGGCGCTGCCCCACCGGCATTGAAGCCGAGGTCACCATGATGAAACCGATAGCGGCCAGGCCAAAGGTCAGCCACAGCAGCATCCGGTCATACATCACCAGGCTATCGCTATCTTTCTGTCGCGACCCCATCACCCAGCCTTTCATCGCAGCGAACAGCCAGGTGAAAATAAACATTCCCGGCAGTCTCAGCCGTGGCATTTTCAGGCGCGGGAGTGATAAACGCATCAGCCTAGCTCCTTCGCCAGACGAGCAAAGATATCGCCGCGTTGTTCAAAACTCTTAAACTGGTCCAGGCTGGCACATGCAGGCGACAGTAGCACCATATCGCCGGGAACAACCTGTGGCGCTATCTCGCGCATCGCTTGTTCCATGGTTTCAGTTTGCACGGCAACATCCGGTCGAAGCGCTGCCAGCTGTGCACCATCGCGGCCAAAGCAGTACAGACGGATATTGTCGCCGGTCAGGTAGCGACTTAACGGTGTGAAATCAGCCGATTTCCCATCGCCGCCCAGCAACAGATAGAGCGTTCCGTCAAGATGCAGCCCATTAAGCGCAGCTTCGGTGCTACCGACGTTAGTGGCTTTGGAATCATTGATCCAGCGCACGCCGTTATGCTCCAGCACCTGCTGGAAACGATGCGCCAGTCCGGTAAAGGTCGTCAGCGCCTTCAGGCTGCTGGCGCGCGGCAGGCCTGCGGCATCCGCCAGCGCCAGCGCCGCCAGGGCGTTACTGTAGTTATGCTGACCGCTAATCTTCATCTCTTTGACGTTGAGGACTTTCTCGCCTTTGACGCGCAGCCAGGTTTCTCCCTGCTGGCGGTTCAGGTGATAGTCGCCAACGTCAACGCCGAAGCTGATGCAGCGCTCGTCAGCGCCGCGTACCGGCATGGTCAAGGCATCATCGGCATTGACGATACAGGCCTGTGCATTTTCATAAATACGCAGTTTGGCAGCGCGATACTGCTGAAGACCCAGCGGGTACCGGTCCATATGATCTTCGGTGACGTTAAGAATGGTCGCCGCGACCGCGCGCAGGCTGGAGGTTGTTTCCAGCTGGAAGCTGGAGAGTTCCAGAACATAGAGTTCGCGTTCAGGATCCAGCAGCATCAGCGCCGGAAGGCCAATATTGCCCCCAACGCCAACGTTCAGCCCCGCCGCTTTCGCCATATCACCCACCAGCGAAGTTACGGTGCTTTTACCGTTAGAGCCGGTGATAGCGACAATCGGGGCCTGCGCTTCGCGGCAGAACAGCTCAATATCGCCGACAATTTCCACACCAGCATCAGCCGCCGCGCTCAGGGAAGGATGCGCCAGGGCAATACCAGGGCTGGCGACAATCAGATCGGCTGTCAGCAGCCAGTCATCGTTCAGACCACCGACATAGCGCTCAACGGCTTCCGGCAGTTTATCCAGTCCAGCGGGCGCGACGCGGGTATCCATCACCCGAGGCGTGACGCCACGAGCCATGAAAAAGTCCACGCATGACAGGCCGGTCATACCCAGCCCAATAATGACGACTTTTTTACCCTGATAATCTGCCATGATTAACGTACCTTCAGCGTCGCCAGGCCAATCAGCACCAGCATCAGCGAAATAATCCAGAAGCGCACGATAACGCGCGGTTCTGGCCAGCCTTTCAATTCATAGTGATGGTGAATCGGCGCCATACGGAAGATGCGCTGTCCGCGCAGCTTGAAGGAGCCGACCTGTAAAATCACCGATAACGTTTCTACGACGAAAACGCCGCCCATAATCACCAGCAGGAACTCCTGGCGCAGCAGCACGGCGATGATGCCCAGCGCGCCGCCGAGGGCCAGCGAGCCAACATCCCCCATAAAGACCTGTGCCGGGTAAGTGTTAAACCACAAGAAGCCCAGACCCGCACCGACAATCGCCGTACAGACGATCACCAATTCACCCGCATGACGTAGATAAGGAATGTGCAGATAGCTGGCAAAATTCATGTTACCGCTAGCCCAGGCCACCAGCGCAAAGCCCGCCGCCACAAACACGGTTGGCATAATCGCCAGACCATCAAGGCCATCGGTCAGGTTGACCGCATTACCCGTACCAACGATGACAAAATAGGCCAGCAGGATATAGAACAGGCCCAACTGCGGCATCACGTCTTTAAAGAATGGGACCACCAGTTGAGTCGCTGGCGTATCTTTGCCCGCCATATACAGCGCAAAGGCGACGCCAAGTGCAATCACTGACATCCAGAAGTATTTCCAGCGGGCGATAAGGCCTTTGGTATCCTTGCGCACCACTTTGCGGTAGTCGTCAACGAAGCCGATGATGCCGTAGCCGATCAATACGGTCAGCACGCACCAGACGTAAGGGTTGGACGGATAGGCCCACAGCAGTACGGAGACAACAATAGCGGTCAGGATCATGATCCCGCCCATCGTCGGAGTACCGCGCTTGCTAAAGTGTGACTCCGGGCCATCGTTGCGCACAACCTGGCCGAAAGAGAGTTTTTGCAGACGGGCGATCATGCGCGGTCCCATCCACAGAGAGATGAACAGCGCGGTCAGCAGGCTGACAATGGCGCGAAACGTCAGGTAGGAAAAGACGTTAAAGCCTGAATAATATTTGACCAAATGTTCGGCCAGCCATACTAACATGTTCCGTTCTCCTGTAATGCGCGTACTACCACTTCCATGGCGGCACTACGTGAACCCTTCACTAAAATGGTCATAATTTTGTGTTCTGCAATAAGCTCGCGCAGACGAGCTAACAGCGCGGCCTTCTCGCTAAAATGTTCGCCAACACCGCTGGCACTGCTGATATCTGAACTCAACGTTCCGACGCTCAACACGCAATCGAGACCAGCCGCTTTCGCCGCCTCGCCCACCTGACGATGGCACGTCTCGCTTTCTGCGCCGAGCTCGGCCATATCGCCGACAACCAGCACCCGATAGCCCGGCATCTCAGATAAAACCTGCACCGCCGCGGTCATCGAGCCGACGTTTGCGTTGTATGAATCGTCCAGCAGGAGTTGGCTGTCAGTCAGCTGGATCGGAAACAGACGCCCCGGTACCGCCTTCAGATCCCGCAACCCGGCTTTGATCGCCTCATGAGTTGCACCAACCGCCATTGACAGCGCAGCGGCGGCCAGCGCATTGGCGATGTTGTGACGCCCTGGCAACGGCAGCAGTACATCAACGCTGCCCGTTGGGGTTTGCAGGGTAAATTCAGTACCGTGCGAGGTCACATGAACGTTAGTCGTCGTAAAATCGCTATTAGCGGCATTCGGCGAAAAGCGCCACGTTTTACGTTCGCCAATCACGCTTTGCCAGTTCAGCCAGTCATTGTTATCGGCGTTCATAATGGCAATGCCATTGACCGGCAGACCGGTATAAATTTCGCCCTTGGCTTTGGCAACACCTTCCAGCGAACCAAAGCCTTCAAGATGCGCGGCAGCAAGATTGTTGACTAACGCGGCTTCAGGGCGCGTCAGGCTGACGGTCCAGGCTATTTCGCCCTGGTGATTAGCACCTAATTCGATAACCGCGTAATCATGTTCTTTGGTCAGGCGCAGCAGCGTCATCGGGACGCCGATATCGTTATTCAGATTGCCTGCGGTATACAGCGTGTTACCACACTGGCTGAGAATAGCGGCGGTCATCTCTTTGACCGAGGTTTTCCCGGAAGAACCAGTCAGTGCAACAACTCGCGCCGGAACCTGCTGGCGCACCCACGCTGCCAGTTCACCAAAGGCCAGACGCGTATCCTTCACCACCACCTGTGGCAAATCACACGCCAGTTGACGGCTGACCAACAGTGCGCGCGCGCCGGCGGCCTTGGCCTGTTCGGCAAAGTCATGGGCATCAAAGCGCTCGCCTTTCAAGGCCACAAACAGGCTGCCTGTCGTGACCTTACGGGTATCTGACGTGACCTCATCAATCGCCACATCGCTGCCGTGCAGTTCACCGCGCGTCACGTCGGCAAGCTGGCTGAGAGTCAAGCGAATCATGCTACCGCTCCCAGCAGACGCGCCACGGTGAGGCGGTCAGAGTAATCCAGTCGGCGATTGCCGACGACCTGGTAGTCCTCATGGCCTTTACCTGCCACCAACACCACATCGTTTTCTTTTGCCTGCATTACCGCGTTGGTGACAGCTTCCGCACGGCCTTCCACCGCTTTGGCACGACCCGCATCGAGCATACCCGCCAGGATATCGTTAATAATCGCCCGCGGCTCTTCGGTGCGAGGATTGTCATCGGTGACAACCACGATATCGGCAAATTCTTCGGCGATGGCCCCCATCAGAGGACGCTTGCCTTTGTCGCGGTCTCCGCCGCAGCCAAACACACACCACAGCTTGCCGTTACAATGCAGACGCGCCGCCTGCAGCGCTTTTTCCAGGGCATCAGGCGTGTGGGCGTAATCAACCACGACGGTCGGTTTACCCGGCGCGCTGAACACCTCCATTCGCCCGCAAACCGGTTGCAGACGAGAAGCGGTTTTTAACAGTTCAGCCAGCGGATACCCCAACGCCAGCAGCGTTGCCAGCGCCAACAGCAGATTACTGACGTTAAACGCGCCCATCAGGCGGCTTTCGATCTCACCGTTGCCCCAGTTGGATTCAAACTGAATGGTTGCGCCGCTATCGTGATAATTCACAGCGGTTGCTTTGAGCCAGCGGCCCCGGCAGTTCGGATTAATATGGTTTTCCATTGAAACAGCAACCGCATCCGGCAGCTTCGCCAGCCAGCGGCGGCCCACTTCATCGTCAGCGTTGACGATCGCCTGGCCGCAATGATGTGTTGAATAGAGCAGCCATTTCGCCGCTTCGTAATGCTCCATGTCGCCATGGTAATCGAGGTGATCGCGGCTCAGATTAGTAAATACCGATGCGGAAAACTTCAGCGCGGCAACGCGATGCTGCACCAGGCCATGGGAGGAAACCTCCATCGCGGCAAACGTCGCCCCCTGCCCTGCCAGGCCGGAGAGTACGTGCTGCACATCCACCGCAGAACCGGTAGTATTTTCTGTTGGGATCACGTTCTCCAGCAGACCATTGCCTACCGTACCCATCACCGCACTGGTTTCGCCAAGCAGTTGCGCCCATTGCGCCAGCAGTTGAGTGGTGGTGGTCTTACCGTTCGTCCCGGTAACGCCAACCAGGCGCAGCTGTTCCGAAGGCTGATGGTAAAAACGACCGGCCAGCGCGGATAAGCGCTCATTGAGTTGGCTCAGGTAAATGACCGGCACGCCGTGCATCTCACGGATTTCGCCGTCATCAGCCTCATCTTTGGCCTCAGCAATAATGGCAGCAACACCTTGCGCTATCGCCTGCGGGATATAACGACGCCCGTCCGCCTGATGACCCAAAACCGCGATAAAAAGATCGCCAGAAGCAGCCACCCGGCTGTCCAGCGTCATTTCCCGCAGAATTCGCTCCGGCGCATTTGGCACCCACGGAGCGAGAAGGTCGCGCAAATTACGATCTGCCACCTGTTCCCTCGCCTTGATTAATGACTAATTCACTTTTCTCAGCCGTTGCCAGCGCATCCGGCTCGATGTTCATGGTACGCAGTACGCCGCCCATGATGGCACCGAAGACCGGCGCGGAAACGGCGCCGCCGTAGTATTTACCCGCCTGCGGGTCGTTGATCACCACCACCAGCGCGAAACGCGGATGGCTGGCGGGCGCAACGCCTGCGGTGTAAGCAATATATTTGTTGATGTAGCGACCATCCGGTCCTACTTTCTTCGCCGTACCGGTTTTAATGGCGATGCGATAGCCTTTGATCGCCGCCTTCACGCCGCCGCCGCCGGGCAGCGCCACGCTTTCCATCATGTGAACAACAGTACGAACGAGTGATTCCGGGAAAACGCGCTCACCCGGAACCGGTGGATCAACTTTGGTAATCGACAGCGGGCGATAGATGCCATAACTGCCAATCGTTGCGTAGACTCGCGCTAACTGTAACGGCGTTACCATTAGCCCATAGCCGAAAGAAAAGGTGGCCCTCTCTATGTCAGACCACCGTTGTTTTTGAGGATATAAGCCACTGCGTTCTCCGACCAACCCCAAATTGGTCGCTTTTCCAAGTCCAAAACGTGAGTAAGTATCTACTAGCGCTGAGGACGGCATCGCTAACGCCAGCTTGGAAACACCGACGTTACTCGACTTCTGTAGTACCCCGGTCAGGGTCAATTCGCTATAGCGCGCCACGTCTTTAATCTCGTGGCCGTTAATTCGGTATGGAATGGTATTCAGCACGGTATTTTCATTAACGATACCGCGCTGGAGCGCCGTCATTACTACCATCGGCTTCACCGTTGAACCAGGTTCAAACACGTCGGTGATGGCGCGGTTACGCATCGTATCTTTGGCGGTACCGGCGAAATTATTCGGGTTGTAAGAGGGGCTGTTGGCCATCGCCAGCACTTCGCCGGTGTTAACATCGACCAGAACCGCAGTACCTGACTCCGCTTTGTTAAAGGCCACCGCGTTGTTCAGTTCACGATAGACCAGCGCCTGCAGGCGTTCGTCGATGCTCAGCGCAAGATTATGCGCCGCCTGGCTGTCGGTGGAAGAAATGTCTTCAATCACGCGGCCATAGCGGTCTTTACGCACGACACGTTCGCCAGGCTGGCCGGTAAGCCACTTATCGAAACTCTTCTCGACGCCCTCAATCCCCTGGCTATCCACGTTGGTGAAGCCAATAAGGTGAGCGGTTACTTCTCCTGACGGGTAGTAGCGGCGCGACTCTTCACGCAAATGAATCCCCGGTAGCTTCAGCTTGCGGATGTAATCGGCCATATCAGGGTTAACCTGACGCGCCAGATAGATGAAACGCATTCGCGGGTTGGTATTAATACGCGATGCCAGCTGATCCAGCGGCATATTCAACGCATCGGCCAGCGCTTTCCAACGATTATCCAGCGTGACACCGCCAGCATCGTGTAGCTCTTTCGGGTCAGCCCAAATCGCTTTTACCGGCACGCTCACTGCCAGCGGGCGACCAGAGCGGTCGGTAATCATCCCACGCGCGGTGGAAACTTCCTGTACGCGCAGAGAGCGCATATCGCCCTGACGTACCAGCATATCCGGACTAATCACCTGCAGCCAGGCCACGCGGCCCAGCAGGAAGCCCAGCGCCAGCAGAATACAGCCGCATAACAACGCAAAACGCCAACTGACAAAGTTGGCCTGTTCTTCCTGACGTTTTGCTTTTGGCGTTTTCGGCGCTGCTTTCATGCGTCGCAATAATCCTTATTTCTGTACAACGATATTTTCTTGTGATGGATCAACGTGTTGCATCTGCAACTTCTCCGTCGCGATCCGCTCAACCCGACTGTGATCGCCCAAGGCGTTCTCTTCAAGGATCAGGTTGCGCCATTCAATATCCAGCGCGTCACGTTCCAGAACCAGTTGTTCACGCTGTGCCGTTAACAGGCGAGTATGGTGCGCCGTTGTCACCACCGTAATCGCCGTAACAATGATGCAAATGAACAGACAGAGTGGCAGCTTCCCAAACCGCAGAAGGTCGTCTCCGATCACGCCAGGCAAAGCATGGCGCTCGTTGCTTCCAATCGACCCTTTAACCTTGCTTAGGGCTTCTGTCACTCTGCCGATCATGCGTTCGTCCTCTCTGCAATACGCAGAACTGAACTACGGGCACGAGGATTTTCAGCTACCTCTTCTTCACCCGGCATTAACTTGCCTAGTGCTCTTAACTCACGGCCGCCCAGTTTTTTGAGCTGCTCTTCGGTCATCGGTAATCCAGCCGGAACCTGCGGACCGCGGCTTTGTTCACGCATAAAGCGCTTCACAATACGGTCTTCCAGCGAATGGAAACTGATGATTGAGAGCCGCCCACCCGGAGCCAGCACGCTGAGCGAGCTTTTTAGCGCCTGCTCTATCTCCTCCAGTTCACTGTTCACCCAAATGCGCACCGCCTGGAAGGTACGGGTCGCGGGATGTTTGAATTTGTCCTTTACCGGGGTGGCGGCCGTCACAACTTCCGCCAACTCTTTAGTTCGCGTCATCGGCTCCACACGGTTGCGCTCAACAATGGCGCGGGCAATACGTTTACCAAAACGCTCCTCGCCAAAGGTTTTAATCACCCAGGCAATATCGGCTTCATCGGCAGTTTGTAGCCACTCGGCGGCAGATTGACCGCGAGTTGGATCCATGCGCATATCCAGCGGGCCATCGCGCATAAACGAAAAACCGCGTTCAGCATCATCAAGCTGCGGAGAGGAAACTCCAAGATCGAGCAGAATCCCATCGATCTTGCCAGTAAGTTCGCGCTCGCTAACATAATCAGCAAGCGCAGAGAAAGGACCATGAATGATGGAGAAGCGCGGATCATCGATGGTCTTCGCGACGGCGATAGCCTGTGGATCGCGATCGATTGCCAGCAGACGTCCCTCCGCTCCCAGTTGGGAGAGAATCAGACGCGAGTGACCACCGCGACCAAAGGTTCCATCAATGTAGATACCATCCGGACGAATATTCAGGCCGTTGACGGCTTCATCCAGAAGTACCGTAGTATGTTTAAAATTTTCCATCATTTTACAAAGACAAGTCCTGCAGGCGCTCCGACAGTTCCCCGGATGCGGACTGCTCAGCGTCGATATCTTCCTTGACCCGTTGATACCAGGTCGTTTCATCCCACAGCTCAAATTTATTGAACTGCCCGACCAGCATCACTTCTTTTGTCAGCCCGGCATGTTGCCGCAGCACCGGGGCAATCAATAGTCGCCCGGCATTATCCATCTGACATTCGCTGGCATGCCCCAGAAGCAAACGCTGCACGCGCCGCTCAGTGGGATTCATGCTCGATAAACGCGACAATTTTTGCTCGATGATTTCCCATTCGGGCAAGGGGTAAAGCAGCAGGCATGGGTGATGAATGTCAATGGTGCAAACCAATTGACCGGAAGCGTCCTCGATCAGCCCGTCGCGGTAACGCGTCGGTACGGCCAGACGGCCTTTGCTGTCAAGATTGACTAACGTTGCCCCTCGGAACATGCCAGCCTCACCCCTTTTCGCCACTTTAACCCACAAATTCCCACAAGAAGGAGTTTACGGAGCGGAGGAAAAGCTTGTCAAGCCAGCACGGATGCTAACAGAGCTCAAAAACCCATTATTTACAGCCGATATTCACCCTGATGGAAAATCACCCAACAAACGAAGCAAATTAACGTTATGAATATCGGCAAGAAAACAACCAACAAACTTGTAACAGTTAAAAGCAGCAAAATATCTTCGCGGGGAAAATATAAAGTGTCAGTTTGCGACGCGAGCGGCATTTTAGGCCATTCTGATGTCCGTTAACAGCACCAGTTGTTGTCAGAGAAGCACGTTTGCCGCGGGGTGCAGAGTAATGAGGGGGAGCACGGGCATAAAATGATTGTTAATTCAGCAAATAACCAAATGAATGTAACAAAATAATACGAATAAAAACCTGAAGCGCTTTTCATGCACGCACTTGATACAAAAAGGCAATGGGTCCTAATAAAACAAAAATAATACGTAAAGAAGTTTAGGGATTTGTCTGAAAGATATTCAGCCAAAAAATATTTACATCATTTGTTCGGATTATCGCCAGACGAGTATCCATCTGGCGAACAACCTACGAATAATCCTAACCGCATACTGCCGATATGTTTAACGACGGTTCAAACTACCACGACGATACAGATTGCGCCGGATGCGACTCAAGCCCGGCTTTGGTTTGCGCGGTTCATCAAGGCTAGCGAGCACAATCTCCAGCACGCGTTCAGCAACATCACGATGGCGCTGAGCAACGGCTAACACCGGACACTGGAGGAAATCCAGCAGCTCATTATCGCCAAAAGTCGCAATAGCCAGTTCAGAAGGCAGCTTCCCTTCACGACGCAGCGTGACATCCATCACCCCCTGCAACAGCGGAAATGATGTCGTGAACAGCGCCTGCGGCATCGGATGCGTTTCCAGCCACTTCTCGAATAGCTGTGCCGCTGCTTCGCGTTCATAGCTGTTGGCGTAGAGGTAATTCACCTCTCGCGGATCGTCTTTCCATGCCGTACGGAAGCCCTGCTCGCGCAGGAAGCTCACCGATAGCTCCGGTAACGCACCAAGATACAGTACCGTTTCAGCAGGGAATTTACGTAATTCCGCGCCGAGCATTTCAGCATCGTCCTGATCGGCACCAACAACGCTAGTAAAGTGTTCACGATCGAGCGCCCGGTCAAGGGCGACAATCGGGAAGGAATCATTGGCCCAGCGTTGATAGAACGGATGTTCAGGCGGTAGCGAGGTAGAAACGATAATGGCATCAACCTGACGCTGTAGCAGGTGCTCAATACAACGCATTTCGTTATCCGGTTGATCCTCAGAACAAGCAATCAATAACTGATAGCCGCGCTGACGCGCCTGACGCTCCAGGTAATTAGCGATGCGCGTATAGCTGGTATTTTCCAGATCTGGAATGACCAGACCAATGGAACGCGTGCGTCCTGCACGCAAGCCCGCAGCGACCGCATTCGGGTGATAATTGTGCTCACGAACAACCGCCATCACCTTTTCAACAGTCTTATCGCTAACGCGATACTGCTTCGCTTTACCGTTAATCACATAGCTAGCGGTGGTTCGCGAGACACCGGCCAGCCGGGCGATTTCATCCAATTTCACAATTGCCCCTTGGGTAATAAGTACAGAACATAACCATTCTTCAGGTATGGATTCATTTTTATAACATCTAAGCGCAGAAAAGTGAGCACAGCAACCGCTTTAGTCCACAGTTCCCACCGATTTCGCAAAAAAATAGCCCGACAGGCGGTGTCGGGCTATTTTTACATCAGTTTCAGCGACTCAACGCATGATTTTGTCGCCGCGCGACAATCCGACTACGCCGGAGCGAGCCACTTCCACAATTCGCGCAACATCGCGCAGTGAAGCCAGGAACGCATCCAGCTTGTCGCTAGTGCCCGCCAGTTGAACGGTATAAATAGACGGCGTCACATCGATAATTTGCCCACGGAAAATCTCCGTGTTGCGCTTGACTTCATCGCGCCCATAACCGCTGGCCTGGACTTTCACCAGCATAATTTCTCGCTCAACGTGCGCGCCCTGCCCAAGCTCAGTAACGCGTAAAACGTCCACCAGCTTATGTAATTGCTTTTCTATTTGCTCTATCGCTTTCTCATCGCCAACGGTTTGAATCGTCATCCTGGACAGCGTCGGATCGTCCGTCGGAGCTACCGTCAGGCTTTCAATATTATAGCCACGCTGCGAAAAGAGACCGATCACGCGGGATAATGCACCCGATTCATTCTCCAGCAATACTGATAATATCCGGCGCATAATCAGGTCCTCTCCGTTTTGCTCAGCCACATCTCGTCCATACCACCGCCGCGAATCTGCATAGGGTATACATGCTCACTGCCGTCAACCGTCACATCGACAAAAACCAGGCGATTGTTGCGTACTTGCTCCAGAGCTTCAGTCAGCTTCGCTTCCAGCTCCTGTGGGTCGCTAATACGAATCCCGACATGACCATAGGCTTCCGCTACGCGGGCAAAATCGGGTAGCGATTCCATATAAGATTGTGAATGACGGCCAGAATAAAGCATATCCTGCCACTGCTTAACCATCCCGAGATAACGATTGTTCAGATTCAGTACCAATACAGGAAGATCGTATTGCAACGCGGTAGACAGCTCCTGAATATTCATCTGAATACTGCCATCACCCGTCACACAGACAACCGTTTCCTCCGGTAGCGCCATCTTCACACCAAGTGCTGCGGGTAAGCCGAATCCCATGGTCCCCAGCCCGCCGGAATTAATCCAACGCCTTGGTTTGTCGAAAGGATAATAGAGTGCTGCAAACATTTGGTGCTGGCCAACATCAGACGTCACGTACGCATCGCCGTTAGTCAGACGCCAGATAGTCTCGATAACCGCCTGCGGTTTGATTTTGCCGCTTTGGGTGTCGTATTGCAGACAATGACGCGCGCGCCACTGTTCAATCTGCTGCCACCAGTCGCGAATTTCATCTAACGGCTGCAGAGACTCTTCGTGTTCGAGTAGCTCCAGCATTTGTTCCAGCACCAGACGCGCATCACCAACGATAGGAACATCGGCGGGAACGGTCTTTGAAATCGAAGTGGGATCAATATCAATGTGCAACACCGTCGCGTTCGGACAGTACTTTGCCAGATTGTTCGTCGTACGATCGTCGAAGCGCACACCAACAGCGAAAATCACATCAGAGTTATGCATAGTCATGTTGGCTTCATAGGTGCCATGCATACCTAACATCCCCAATGCCTGCTGATGCGATGCAGGAAAAGCGCCCAGCCCCATCAGCGAAGAAACGACGGGCAGCTTCAGTTTCTCAACCAGGGTATATAGCTGCGGTTCACATTTCGCATTTATCGCCCCACCGCCAACATAAACGACCGGTTTTTTTGCCGTAATCAGCGTTTGCAGCGCACGCTTAATTTGCCCTTTATGGCCCGTTGTCGTCGGGTTATAGGATCGCATGCTGACCGTATCTGGCCAGGTGTAGGGCAGCTTTTTCGCCGGGTTCAAAATATCCTTCGGCAAATCAACCACCACCGGACCAGGACGTCCACTCGCCGCCAGCCAAAAGGCTTTTTTTAGGACGCCAGGGATATCTTCGGTTTGCTTAACCAGGAAGCTGTGCTTCACCACCGGTCGGGAAATCCCCACCATATCGCACTCCTGAAAAGCATCGTAGCCAATTAAAGAGGTCGCAACCTGTCCGGAGAGAATCACCAGCGGAATAGAATCCATGTAGGCCGTCGCAATGCCGGTAATCGCGTTCGTGGCTCCTGGCCCCGACGTCACCAGCACTACACCGATTTCGCCTGTCGCACGGGCCAGGCCATCAGCCATATGAACAGCGGCTTGTTCATGGCGAACCAGAATATGATCGATACCACCAAGGGTATGTAACGCATCGTAGATATCGAGGACTGCGCCCCCGGGATAACCGAACACTTGCTTGACGCCCTGATCGACTAGCGACTGGACGACCATCTCGGCTCCTGACAACATCTCCATGGTTTGCCTCCCGGCTTATTGTTTTTAACGACAGCGGAATCCAATTTCCGCTTCCGCGCGCTCGCACAATACGAAGCAAAAAGGCTCCGCAGTGAGGTGAATAGACTGCATGCCTTTACCATAACTGCTCGCCAACGGGCAGGCAATTAGCCACCGCCGCCACACTGCAAGCATTAATAGAAGAAAAGATAGAATCTAAGGGGAAAAGTGGTGAAAAACTTCAGAAATAAGAAAATATGATGGCCAATGCTCGGATAAAATTACCAACTACAGTAAATCATCCATTTTTCATCTGATACTGATGACCACCAACAAGGTTAAACAGAATAAAATTCTGCATTTCATGATTTTTATCACACAAAGCAGGAGCCGAAGCCCCCGTTTGTTTAGCGACAATTTAGCGCTGGCAAATACTCGTCAGTAATTCTTCCATCCACTGATGACCTTTATCGCGCCCCGCCGCTTCGTGCCAGGAGAGATAGCAGGTGCGGCTATTCACTTTCAGCGGCAAAGGTAATATTTGTAGATCCAGCTTATCGGCAAACTCAGTCGCCAGCCAGCGTGGTGCAATTGCAACCATGTTGGTCTGCGAAACAACATTTAATACGCTGACCATCGCATTTCCCTGATACGCTATGCGAGATTGTTTATCTGCAGAGTCATACCATGGCTGGCTAAATGATGCGTAGCGGTCGAGAGCAACCACCGCATGTTCTTCCTGATAAATATCCGTTTCCATTAACGGCCCGGAAATACGCGGATGCTTCCGACTGGCAACCAGCACCATTTCATCTTTAAATAATGGAACACAAGCAAACTCAGGACGACGAAACTCTTCATAACCAACAACGAATTCAATTTCCTGATAACGCAATTGATGCTCAGTGTTTTGATTCAATGCTGATTTAAAAACCAAATGAATGTTCGGCGCAATTTCGCCAACTTTATTAAAGATAACGGAAGTCAAATAGTTATCTAACGGGCTACAGACACACAGATTGAAAACACGTTCACTACTGAGCGGCTCAAAGCCAGAGCCTGGTAATTCATTTTGTACTAACTGCAGTGCTTGACGTACTGAGCCAAATAGCTGGAAAGCACGTGCTGTAGGCTGGATGCCGCGTCCGTAGCGAACAAACAGCTCATCATTAAACATCACTTTTAAACGTGATACCGCATTACTGACCGCTGGTTGGGACATTCCCAAAGAATGGGCCGCACGGGTGATGTTTTGCTCCTGCATCACCGCATCAAAAACGGTAAGTAGATTGAGATCAACCATACGCAGTTGAGGTTTAGTGATCTCTGCCCCTGGGGCAGCTTTATATTCAGTACCTTCAATTAACATATCTAACTCCACTGTCACGCTAAATTCCCTTTGCCAAAGTGCAGTAATTAATTCTGAGAATATCATTTATCATGCATATGACATTTGCAAAAGGGCAAAGATGAATTTTAGGAATATATCAAGGTTATGAGTGGCGACGAAAAATCCGCACGATTGAAAGTACCGAAACCACTTAAACCATATCGTTTACTTGATGATATTAATTTTACCCATAAATATTAAAAATAAACAACAATAGTAGTGGTTAACTATAATTTAAGCATTATTAAAGTATCTATTTAAGTCAACCTTAAATATAACATTTATTTATCATTGATAATCTATCCACATTCACATAAAAACATTCACAAAATAAATAAATTCATAATTTTCATTAAGATATCATCTAGCCATCACGCACAGGAAATGAGAGCGTAAATGAAAAGAAAACTTATCAAATGTTGACAGTCACACAGCGAGGAGCAACATCCAAAAAAGGATCATCGGTCAAAAAGCGCGATCTCTAGCACAATTAGCTAATTCACCACTCTGGCAAAAAGACGTTTTCTTCTTCCGAGTGTTGACATTAAACGCCATATCCAGTAACTCTAAAAGCATAACGATTTCATTTGGAGTATGACGCAATGATTTGCACCACTCGCTTCCTCAGCCTACTACTACTAAACGCATCCATTTTGCGCGGTAGGCTGTTGGGCGACGTTCATCGTTAAGTCATCTTCCAGCAAGACTATAAAACCCGCGCCGATGCGCGGGTTTTTTTATGCTCGTCAGCAAGGCGCCCGGACACAGACTAAGGATTTAAACCATGAGCCAGCAAGTCATTATTTTCGATACAACCTTACGTGACGGCGAACAAGCCTTACAGGCCAGCCTGAGTGTGAAAGAGAAGCTGCAAATTGCTCTGGCCCTGGAGCGTATGGGCGTTGATGTGATGGAAGTCGGTTTTCCGGTCTCTTCTCCGGGCGACTTTGAGTCCGTACAAACCATCGCTCGCAACATTAAGAACAGTCGCGTTTGTGCGCTGGCCCGCTGTGTTGAAAAAGATATTGATGTAGCGGCAGAATCTTTAAAAGTGGCAGAGGCGTTTCGCATTCATACCTTTATCGCCACCTCACCGATGCATATCGCCACCAAACTGCGCAGCACCCTGGACGAAGTGATTGAGCGCGCGGTGTATATGGTGAAGCGCGCACGTAATTATACTGACGACGTTGAGTTTTCCTGTGAAGATGCTGGTCGTACGCCGATTGCCGATCTGGCGCGTGTCGTCGAAGCAGCCATTAACGCTGGCGCCACCACCATCAACATCCCGGACACCGTCGGCTACACCATGCCGTTCGAATTCGCCAATATTATTACCGGCCTGTACGAACACGTTCCGAATATCGATAAAGCGATTATCTCCGTCCACACTCATGACGATTTAGGCATTGCGGTCGGTAACGCCATCGCTGCGGTTCACGCCGGCGCTCGTCAGGTTGAAGGCGCAATGAACGGCATCGGCGAGCGCGCAGGTAACTGCTCGCTGGAAGAAGTGATCATGGCTATCAAAGTGCGCAAAGACATCATGGATGTGCACACCCGCATTAATCACAACGAAATCTGGCGCACCAGCCAGACCGTTAGCCAGATTTGCAATATGCCGATCCCGGCGAACAAAGCCATCGTCGGTACCGGAGCCTTCGCTCACTCCTCTGGTATTCACCAGGATGGTGTGCTGAAGAATCGCGAAAACTACGAAATCATGACGCCGGAATCTATTGGACTGAACCAGGTTCAGTTGAACCTGACTTCTCGTTCAGGCCGTGCCGCGGTGAAACACCGTATGGAAGAGATGGGCTATAAAGAAAGCGACTACAACATGGATCATCTGTATGACGCTTTCCTGAAGCTGGCGGATAAAAAGGGCCAGGTGTTTGATTATGATCTGGAAGCTTTAGCCTTCATTAACAAGCAGCAAGAAGAGCCAGAACATTTCCGCCTGGACTACTTCAGCGTCCAGTCCGGTTCCAGCGATATCGCGACCGCGTCTGTGAAGCTGGCCTGTGGTGAAGAAACGAAAGCTGAAGCCGCCAACGGCAATGGCCCAGTAGATGCCATTTATCAAGCGATTAACCGTATCACCGGCTATGAGGTTGAGTTGGTTAAATACGACCTGAACGCCAAGGGTCAGGGCAAAGATGCGCTGGGTCAGGTGGATATCGTGGCAACCTACAACGGACGTCGCTTCCACGGCGTGGGTCTGGCAACGGATATCGTGGAATCATCCGCGAAAGCCATGGTTCACGTCCTGAACAACATCTGGCGCGCCGCCGAAGTCGAGAAAGAATTGCAACGCAAAGCTCAGAATAAAGAGAACAATAAGGAAACCGTGTAATGTCGAAGAATTACCATATTGCTGTTTTGCCAGGTGATGGTATTGGCCCGGAAGTCATGAACCAGGCGATGAAAGTACTGGAAGCTGTTCGCAACCGTTTTGATATGCGCATTACCACCAGTCAACATGACGTCGGCGGCATCGCCATCGACCGTCAGGGCACTCCGTTACCACAGACGACCGTAGAAGGCTGCGAGCAGGCTGATGCGATTTTATTTGGTTCCGTTGGTGGCCCGAAATGGGAACACCTGCCGCCTGCAGAGCAGCCGGAGCGCGGCGCGCTGCTGCCGCTGCGTAAACACTTCAAATTATTCAGCAACCTGCGTCCAGCCAAGCTGTACCAGGGTCTGGAAGAGTTCTGCCCGCTGCGTGCGGATATCGCCGCCAACGGTTTCGATATTCTGTGCGTTCGTGAACTGACCGGCGGCATCTACTTCGGCCAACCAAAAGGCCGTGAAGGCAGCGGCCAGCACGAGAAAGCGTTTGATACCGAGGTGTATCACCGTTTTGAGATTGAGCGTATCGCTCACATTGCGTTTGAGTCTGCCCGCAAGCGTCGTCACAAAGTCACTTCTATTGATAAAGCCAACGTGCTGCAGTCTTCTATTTTGTGGCGCGAAATCGTGAGTGAAATTAGCAAGCAGTATCCCGACGTTGAACTGGCGCATATGTACATCGACAACGCCACCATGCAGCTGATTAAAGATCCGTCTCAGTTCGACGTTCTGCTGTGTTCCAACTTGTTTGGAGACATCTTGTCTGATGAGTGCGCCATGATCACGGGTTCTATGGGCATGCTGCCATCCGCCAGCCTCAACGAGCAAGGTTTCGGCCTGTACGAACCAGCCGGCGGCTCCGCTCCGGATATCGCAGGCAAAAACATCGCTAACCCGATCGCGCAGATCCTGTCGCTGGCGCTGCTGCTGCGCTACAGCCTGGATGCCGATAACGCGGCAACGGCAATTGAGAATGCGATCAACCGAGCATTAGAAGAAGGCGTGCGTACCGGCGATTTAGCTCGCGGTGCGGCAGCGGTCGGTACCGATGAAATGGGCGATATCATTGCCCGCTATATCGCTGAAGGGGTGTAATCATGGCGAAGACGTTATACGAAAAATTGTTTGATGCTCATGTCGTTTATGAAGCGCAAAACGAAACCCCGCTGTTGTACATCGACCGTCATCTGGTCCATGAGGTTACCTCGCCGCAAGCATTTGATGGCCTGCGCGCCCACAACCGCCCGGTACGCCAGCCGGGTAAAACCTTCGCCACCATGGATCACAACGTTTCAACGCAAACCAAAGACATTAATGCGTCCGGTGAAATGGCGCGTATCCAGATGCAGGAACTGATTAAAAACTGCAAAGAGTTTGGCGTTGAACTGTATGACCTGAACCACCCTTACCAGGGCATCGTCCACGTGATGGGGCCGGAACAGGGCGTTACCCTGCCGGGTATGACTATCGTCTGTGGCGATTCCCACACGGCGACTCATGGTGCATTCGGTGCGTTGGCCTTCGGTATCGGCACCTCAGAAGTTGAGCACGTGCTGGCGACCCAGACCCTCAAGCAGGGTCGTGCTAAAACCATGAAAATTGAAGTCAAGGGTAAAGCGGCTCCAGGCATCACGGCAAAAGATATCGTACTGGCGATTATTGGTAAAACCGGCAGCGCTGGCGGTACCGGGCACGTTGTCGAATTCTGCGGCGAAGCTATTCGTGATTTAAGCATGGAAGGTCGTATGACCCTGTGCAATATGGCCATTGAACTGGGTGCCAAAGCGGGCCTGGTAGCGCCTGACCAAACGACTTTTGACTATGTGAAAGGCCGTCTGCACGCGCCGAAAGGTCAGGATTTTGACGATGCTGTCGCATACTGGAAGACCCTGACTACCGACGATGGCGCGACTTTTAATAGCGTTGTCACTCTGCAAGCAGAAGAGATTGCCCCACAGGTCACCTGGGGAACAAACCCAGGCCAGGTTATCTCCGTTACCGACATTATTCCGGACCCGACATCATTCACCGATCCGGTAGAACGTGCGAGTGCTGAAAAAGCGCTGGCGTATATGGGCCTGAAGTCTGGCGTGCCGTTAACTGAAGTAGCGATTGATAAAGTCTTTATCGGCTCTTGCACCAACTCTCGCATCGAAGACTTACGTGCCGCAGCGGAAATCGCTAAAGGCCGCAAAGTGGCGCCAGGTGTTCAGGCGCTGGTTGTACCAGGCTCCGGTCCGGTGAAAGCGCAGGCTGAAGCAGAAGGTCTGGATAAAATATTTATTGAAGCCGGTTTTGAATGGCGTCTGCCGGGTTGTTCCATGTGCCTGGCAATGAACAACGATCGCCTGAACCCGGGTGAGCGCTGTGCATCTACCAGCAACCGTAACTTTGAAGGCCGTCAGGGCCGCGGCGGACGCACCCATTTGGTCAGCCCGGCAATGGCCGCAGCGGCAGCCGTTACCGGCCATTTCGCCGACATCCGTAGCTTGAAATAAGGAAACCATCATGGCAGAGAAATTTACCCAACATACCGGCCTGGTGGTTCCGCTGAATGCCGCGAACGTGGACACCGATGCAATCATTCCAAAGCAGTTTCTGCAAAAAGTCACGCGTACCGGCTTTGGCGCACATCTGTTTAACGACTGGCGCTTCCTTGATGACAAAGGTGAGCAGCCGAATCCGGAATTCGTGCTGAACTTCCCTGAGTACAAAGGGGCGTCGATTCTGCTGGCGCGAGAAAACTTTGGCTGCGGCTCCTCTCGTGAGCACGCGCCGTGGGCGTTGACCGACTATGGTTTTAAAGTCGTTATCGCCCCAAGCTTTGCCGATATCTTCTATGGCAACAGTTTCAGCAACCAGTTGCTGCCGGTCACCCTGAGCGACGAACAGGTCGATGAAATGTTTAAGCTGGTTCAGGCGCAGCCAGGCATTAAATTTGAAGTTGATCTGCAAGCTGAAGTGGTTAAAGCGGGCGATAAATCCTACAGCTTTAAAATTGATGCTTTCCGCCGTCACTGCATGCTCAATGGCCTGGACAGCATCGGCTTGACCCTGCAGCATGAAGATGCAATCTCTACCTACGAGAATAAACAACCCGCCTTTATGAATTAAAACCACGCATAGTTCATCTCTCAGCCCGGTCTTTGCGCCGGGCTTTTTGTTTTCCTCAGCAGAAAAATGAGATCTGGCGCACATATATCGATATTATTCGGCCTGATATATAGAAATATTTAAAGCCAGGAAAATAAATATTTATCAATTGGGCATTTATTCAATCATTCCCCTCCTTTTATTGTGTCAATTCACAAGTACAAGTAAAAAATCGCTTGAGATATTTAAGATAAGAATACAAATATGTAACTAAAACGTTAACTCCATAGAAAAACACTATAGCTCCACGCAAAAAAAAGCATTATTTTTCCATTTGGTGCCTCGTTATCTTTCCCCATAGAGAAATATTAACTTTGGACAGGCCAGGATCGCCGTATAGCGGCCATCAGGCATCCAGTGGAGAGAGCATATGAGCCACTACCCCCATCTTTTTTCCCCGATGACCATTAACGGGATGACAATAAAAAACCGTATCATCATGCCGCCAATGGGTACCAACCTGGCAAGCCTGAACGGTGAAGTCACTCAGGAACAGATTGAGTATTATGAGTTACGCGCTCGCGGTGGCACGGGACTCATCACCATCGAGAATATTTGCATCGATTTTCCTTTCGCTTCTAACGGTACAACGCAGCTGCGCATCGATAACGACCAATATATTCCACGCCTGTTCAAATTAACCGAGACCCTGCATAAACACGGTGCCTGTGTCAGCATCCAATTAAACCATGCTGGCGCTTCGGCTTATGCATATCGTCTGAATGGTGAAATGCCGCTTTCTTCTTCGAGCACGCCGTCCAAAAAGAACGGAAATATTCCGCGCCCGATGACGCACGACGAAATTTATCATGCCGTCGATAAATTTGGTGATGCAGCGGAACGCGTACGCCGCGCAGGTTTTGATTGCGTGGAAATACACGCGGGTCACTCTTATTTAATTAGCCAGTTTTTATCGCCGCTGTTTAATAAACGCACCGATGAATTTGGCGGCAGCGTAGAGAATCGCGCCAGAATATTAAACTTAATTGTCGATAAAGTACGCGCCTGCGTAGGCCCGCGTTTCCCGGTCAGCCTGCGCATTAGCGCTGATGATTTCCTGAAGGGGGGGAATACGCTCGAAGATTCTCTGCGTATCCTCGAACTGTGCCAGGATAAAGTCGATATTATCAACGTTTCCGCCGCGCAAAACGACAACCTGAATTTCCAGATTGACCAGATGTCTCTGGAAGATGGCTGGAAGCGTTACCTCTCTCGCGCGGTACGCGACAAATTCCACAAACCAACGGTTATCGCCGGCAACATTCGTTCGCCAAAAGTCGCGGAAGACATTATCGCCAGCGGTGATGCCGACCTGATTGCCATTGGCCGCGGGCTTATCGCCGAGCCAGAATGGGTACAAAAAGTTCAGAGCGGTAACGAGCGCCTGATGCGTAAATGCATCTCCTGCAACATTGGCTGCGCGGATCACCGCATCGCCCGTTCTCGCCCTCTGCGTTGCTCTATCAACCCGGATATTATCCACGGCGACGCTTACAAACAGCAGCGTGTGAACCGCGACACCAACGTGGTGGTCATCGGCGCGGGCACGGCGGGAATGGAAGCGGCCTGTACCGCGGCCGAAGTTGGCTGCCACACCTGGCTGCTGGAAGAAAAACACAGCATCGGCGGGCTGGCCAGCGAGATCTCTCTGTTGCCAGAGAAAAAGCGTATTGCTGATTTCCCGCAGTTTATGAAAAACCGTATCGCCTCGCTGGATAACCTGATGCTACAGGTCGGCAAACGCGCCACTGTTGAATCGGTTTCCGCCCTGCACCCTGATTTAATTGTCAATGCGACCGGTTCGGTTCCCCTGCTGCCACCAATTGAAGGGCTGCGCGAGAACATTGATGTCGAAGGCGGCAGCGTCTTTTCGATTACCAATATGATTCATCACCTGGACCAGTTTGCCGATGCGAAAGGTAAACGCATTGCTGTCGTCGGCGCAGGTGCCGTCGGTCTGGACGTCATCGAATATTTCTCCGCACGCGGTGCCAGCGCAGTACTTATCGAAATGCAGGAGTCAGCGGGCCGCGACCTGGACATCATCACTAAAAATGCCATGTTGACCATGCTTGATGAACATCACGTGGAACAGCACATGCAAACGCAGTTGGTTGCCGTTACTCCAACGCACTTCACAGTTAAAAACGCGGATAGCACCTTTGACATTCCCTTTGATTACGGCTTCGTCTGCCTGGGAATGCGCGCCAATACCACCGGTCTCAATGAGATTGAACAATGGGCCAGAGCCAATAACGTAAAAATAATGAACATCGGCGACAGCCTGATGGCCCGGCGAATCATTGATGGCGTGCGCGAGGGGCGCAACGTGCTGGACACCCTGGAAGACATGGGTGCTCTGGGTAACCGCGAATCAACAAAAATTCCATTTCTAACATATTGAGGATTTTATCATGGCAGAACGTATTACTGGACACACTGAGCTGATTGGCCTGATTGCAACTCCGATTCGCCACAGCATGTCACCGACAATGCACAACGAAGCCTTTGCCAAACTGGGGCTGGACTATGTTTACCTGGCTTTTGAAGTCGGTAATGAGGAGCTGAAAGATGTCGTACAGGGCTTTCGGGCGCTAAAACTACGCGGCTGCAACGTCTCTATGCCGAACAAAACTGAGATTTGCCAGTATCTGGATAAACTCTCCCCGGCAGCAGAACTGGTTGGCGCGGTGAATACCGTGGTGAACGACAACGGCGTGTTAACGGGTCACATCACCGATGGCACCGGTTATATGCGCGCGCTGTCTGAAGCAGGCATCGACATCATCGGCAAAAAAATGACCGTATTAGGCGCAGGCGGCGCGGCAACCGCGCTCTGCGTACAGGCCGCGCTGGATGGCGTCAAAGAGATCTCCATCTTCAACCGTAAAGATAAATTCTTCGCCAACGCAGAACAAACCGTCGCCAAGATCCGTAATAACACCAACTGTGCGATCCATCTGTTCGACCTGGACGACCATGACAAACTGCGCGCCGAGATCGACAGCAGCGTCATTCTTACTAATGCGACCGGCGTTGGCATGAAACCGTTTGAAGGCCAGATGCTGCTGCCTGACGACAGCTTCCTGCGTCCGGATCTGATCGTTTCTGACGTGGTTTATAACCCGCGCAAAACGTATCTGCTGGAAGTCGCTGAGAAAAAAGGCTGCCGCACCATCAACGGTCTGGGCATGATGCTCTGGCAAGGTGCACGCGCTTTTGAAATCTGGACGGGCAAAGAAATGCCGGTTGAACACGTCAAAAGTATCCTTTTTTAAGGATGGGTGCGATGAAAAATAAATATGTCCCAACGGCAGCGGGGCTATACCTTAACTATCTGATCCATGGCATGGGGGTATTATTAATTACCCTCAATATGGCGAATTTACAGACGCAATGGGGAACCGACGCTGCCGGCGTCTCCATCGTCATATCGTCGCTAGGTATTGGTAAACTCGCCACGATCGTGACAGGATTCCTGTCCGATCGCTTTGGACGCAAACCCTTTATCTATCTCGGGATCGCCAGCTATCTGGTGTTTTTCCTCGGTATTTTACTGACGAAAAACATTTATATGGCCTACTTCTTCGGCATTATGGCCGGTCTGGCAAACAGCTTCCTCGATTCCGGAACCTATCCGGCGTTGATGGAGTCTTTCCCTAACTCCGCCAGCCGAGCGAACGTGCTGATTAAAGCCTTCGTTTCTGCCGGACAGTTCCTGCTGCCATTCATTATCGGCGCGCTGATATGGGCTAATATGTGGTATGGCTGGTCGTTTATCATCGCCGCAGCATTGATGGTTCTGAGCGCCATCTATCTGATAAGAATGCCTTTCCCGGATCATAGGGCGAAAAAGGAAATTGTTGAAAAGTCGCAGGCTGCTACAGCTGCTCCGCAAACTAATTCCGGCAAGCTGGATATGGTGATATTTACCCTGTACGGCTATATCGGGATGGCGACTTTCTATCTGGTTAGCCAATGGTTAGCGCAGTACGGCGAGTTCGTTGCAGGGATCCCGCATGAGTCAGCCATTAAACTGCTGAGCGTCTATACTGCGGGTTCTCTGACTTGCGTATTTGTCACCGCGGCATTTGTCAAAGAAGTGTTCAGTTCGGCCATCGCCATGATCATCTATACCTTCCTGTCGATGATTTCATTGCTGATCGTCTGCTTGTTTCCCACGCCAATGGTGGTCACTGGGTTCGCCTTTATCATCGGCTTTGCCGCTGCCGGCGGTGTTCTGCAGATAGGCGCGACCATTATGGCGATGAGCTTTCCTAACGGAAAAGGCAAAGCCACCGGGATCTTTTATACCGCAGGGAGTCTGGCAAGCTTTACGATTCCGCTTATCACGGCAAAACTGTCGAAGATTGGTATCGCCAGCATTATGTGGTTTGATCTCATGATCGCTATCGTCGGCTTTGTGATCGCTCTGTACATCGGTTATCGTCAGTTTCAGGCTCGCGCCGCTGCAAAAACATCTCATGTTGCAGCAACCGCCTGATGGTCAATGACAAAAAGAATAATGGATACCAACATGACTAAAGCAGTAACAGTAAAAAACATCACCTTCCAGGAAGGGGAAACCCTGATTTGCGTTCCGCTGATTGGTAAAACCATTGACGAACTGCAAGTCAATGCTCGTGCCCTGGCTACCGCCGGAGCCGACATTATCGAATGGCGTGTTGATCACTTCACGCAGGTTAGAGAAATTGAGCAGGTACTGTTGGCGCTGGGCGAAATTCGTCAGTTGCTGAAAGACATTCCGCTGCTGTTCACCTTCCGCAGTAAAAAAGAGGGCGGCGAAACGGAAATTAGTGATGAAGCTTATTTTGAACTGAATCGCCAGGCGGCGGTTAGCGGGCTCGCTGACGTCATTGATGTCGAGCTATTCAATGATGAAGCACAGATTCGTTCACTGGTGAACGATGCCCATGCGGCTGGTGTAAAAGTCATCATGAGTAATCATGATTTCCATAAAACACCGGCTCAGGAAGATATTATCTACCGCCTGCGTCGTATGCAGGACCTGGGTGCCGATTTACCGAAAATCGCCGTCATGCCGCAGTCGCCAAAGGATGTATTAACCCTGCTATCTGCAACCCTGACGATGAAAGAAAAGTATGCAACCCGCCCATTAATTACCATGTCGATGGGTAAATCCGGTGGGGTTAGCCGGGTAACGGGTCGTTTATTCGGTTCAGCAATGACCTTCGGTACCGTAGGTCAGGCGTCAGCACCGGGGCAAATCGCCATTACTCAGTTGCGTGAGCTGATGGATATTCTTTCCTGATAAAACGGTGCCCGGAGGTTTCCTCCGGGCATCTGCTTAAATCATTTTTTGGCTGTCATTAATAATGACATTCTTAAACGACTGAATTGCAGGGGAAAGTACCCGCTCTTTCATCGTTGCCAGATAGATATAGCGTGGAGGAATCGCATTTTTGATCGTCAGGATATGCACGTTGTAGTACGAGAGTGCGGAAATTCGCGGCATAATCGCAATACCATAATCAATACTCACCAGACCCGCCATCGCCGTATCCTCGTCAACGTAGCAAGCAATGTCCGGCACTAATTTTTGCTGCATAAATACGTTATCAATAAAAGGCCGCAGACCGCTATTTTCTGAAAAATAGACATAGGGATAATGAATCGTTTCCACGAGATCGACTTCATCATCATATAGCCTGGCAAGAGGATGATCTTTCGCCGTCACTACAACCAGTTCTTGCTGAATAATTGGAATAAAATCAATATCTGGCTCATCAGCAATATAAGAGCAAATCGCTAAATCAGTCTTTCCGGCCTTCAGTTCCTGCAGCAGTGTTAGCGACGTGCCCTGAGTGAAAGAAAACGTCACATTGTGACAAGATGGTGAAAGTGAGTACTTATTAATTAACTGCGGAACAACAAACTCACCCATTGTATAAATAAAAGCAATACGAATATTCTCTTTGTTTTCCGCACTATTTTTTTGCAGCGTCATGCGACCATTTTCCAGAGAAGCCAGCGCATCTTCAACGTAGGGCAGAAAGCGTTTACCATTCTGTGTGATCTTGACATTTCGCCCTTTTCTGGCAAATAGCGCCACTCCCAGTTCTTTCTCCAACTCAGATATGGCATGGCTTAAGGAGGGCTGGGTGATGAAAAGACTAGAGGCCGCCTCGGTGTAATGCTCGGTTTCTGCCAGTCGCTTAAAATAATAAAGTTGCTTTAGGTTCATTATTTTTGCTCGTATAATATAAGAATAAAACTAATGCACCTAATATACCATACAAGCCATCTATGATGAGTCGCAAAGGGCAAATATCGGCGTCGCATCAAATATTGTTTTGTTATTTTATTCATCACGTAACAAAGGATTGCAATATCATAGACTAAATCAATGGTTCAGTAGAATATTTTTGCATGTGTCAATATATGCAAAAATATTTTAAACTTTAAAGGAACTCTCAATGAGGACAATCGATGTTCAGGAAAGGCCTATTTCGCCACCGGCCACGCAGAAGCGAACCAAAACGCGAATTGTAATTTTAATGTTACTCTCTATTGGTACGATGATAAATTATCTTGATCGTACTATCCTTGGTGTTGTTGCTCCTAAGTTAACAAGCGAAATACATATCGATCCGGCAATGATGGGCATCGTCTTTTCTGCTTTTGCCTGGACCTATGCGCTGGCACAAATCCCTGGCGGCATGTTTTTAGATCGCTTTGGTAACAAATTAACCTACGCACTTTCAATTTTTTTCTGGTCAACCTTCACTCTATTACAAAGCTTTTCTGTCGGTTTAAAATCCTTGTTGCTACTGCGCTTAGGTTTGGGAATCAGTGAAGCCCCCTGCTTCCCGGTCAACAGTCGGGTCGTGAGTAAATGGTTTCCCCAACATGAACGCGCACGTGCAACGGCAACTTACACCGTCGGAGAATATATTGGCCTGGCGGCATTCTCTCCTTTACTCTTTATTATTCTTGAACATCATGGCTGGAGAACGTTATTTTTTATTACTGGTGGTTTAGGTATTGTATTCACTTTTGTTTGGTGGAAATTTTATCACGAACCGCATGAATCCAAAACCGCAAATAAAGCCGAACTGGAATATATCGGTTTAGAAAATACCGAGAAAGCGAATGAAAATGTCCCTTTCAACTGGCCCGATGCAAAACGTTTATTGTGCTGCAGGCAAATCATTGGCGCCAGCCTTGGGCAGTTTGCAGGTAATACTACGCTGGTTTTCTTCCTGACCTGGTTCCCCACCTATCTGGCCAATGAGCGCCATTTGCCATGGCTTCACGTTGGTTTCTTCGCCTCCTGGCCATTTATGGCAGCGGCTGTTGGCATTCTTTTCGGTGGCTGGGTCTCCGACAAAATATTAAGAAAAACCAAGTCTGTAAATATTAGTCGAAAATTACCCATTATTTCAGGGCTATTGCTTTCCAGTTGTATCATCGCGGCTAACTGGGTGGAGAGTAACACTGCGGTCATTATTATTATGTCGATAGCCTTCTTTGGCCAAGGGATGGTTGGGCTGGGCTGGACGCTAATTTCAGATATTGCCCCTAAAAATATGGCTGGGCTTACTGGTGGGATCTTCAACTTCTGCGCAAATATGGCATCGATCATTACCCCATTGATTATTGGCGTAATTATATCGATGACCGGTAATTTCTTCTACGCACTCATTTATATTGGTCTGACGGCATTTATTGGCGTTATCGCCTATATTTTTATTATCGGCGATATCAAACGGATTGTATTGAAATAGCAAGTTGCGTGAAACTACCCCGGCAGGCACCATCTACCGGGGTAGTCAGGTAATTAGATATCCTTAACTTTACAGGTCATAAACAGCGTCACCAGCGAAATAGCGGCAATGGTCCAGTAGACGCTGGCGTGCCCATAGCTCTGTGATATCGCCCCCTGAATGACCCCGGCCAGAATCACTCCAGTGGAGATACTGTTGGTGAACAGCGTCGTTGCCGCCCCTGCCCTTCCGGGCATCAGGTCCTGAAACCACAACATGCCAATCCCGGCGACGATGCCGATAAACACAGCGTTAAACAACTGTAGTGCCAGCAACGCTACCCGGTCATGAAACAGAATCAGGCCGACATAAAACAGAACGCCTGCCGCAACCGCTGCTACCATCATGTTGCGTTTGCCCCAGCGCTTAACGTAGTAGCCTGCCAAAATCATAGCCGGAATTTCCAGCCCGGCGGCGGTTCCCATCAAAATCCCCGCAAGACTATCCGGCAGACCCAGATCGCTGCTGATCCACAATGGCATATCGATGATATACATCGTGTTGCAGGTCCACATCAGGGTAGAGGCGATAAACAGCATACGTACGTTTTTATCATGCCACCCTCCAGCCTGCTGTAGCACTTCAGTACCTTCCGAAGGTTGCTCAACGCGGGCAACCGACGGCAACTTGAAGGCAATCAGCACCAGGCTGATGACAAAAATGCCCGCAGCTATCGTAAACATGGTGGTAAAGCCGTAATTCAGCGCCAACATAAAAGCCAGCGGCGGGCCAATCACCCACGCCAGCGAGAGCTGAGCACGCATTATCGAACTGAACATCACCACTTCACGCGCCGAGCTATCGGCATATTCCCGCGCCAGCGCAAAAAGCTGCGGCATCGCGGCATTCGCCACCGAAGCCAGCATCACCCCACAGGTAATCAGCGTCAGATAATGGCGATTAAATGCAAACAACAGCGCATTACCTACCGCCATCAGGCAGCAGAACATAATCAAGCACCGACGATCGCCCCGACTATCGGAGCGCTTAGCCAGCGCCAGGCTGACCAGGATCCCGGCAATCGCGTTAACCGTATAGAAAAGCCCCACCCAGAAAGGCTGCGCGCCCACTTCGCGGCTAAGAAATAAACTGAGCGTTGGCGCTTGCAGTGCACCAGCGATTCCCATCATGAAAGCGACCAGCATAAAAGCGGCGTAAACGCCGTTAAGACGTCGCCCCATCGTCATTAACCACAGCATGTCATGTCCTTAAACCACGCGAAGAAAACGAAAAAAGCCAGCAGAGGTTTTCTGCTGGCGGGTGATTCTATACTCTATGGATTTCGAGTTGCGGGCAGGTGGCCAGAACGTAAGTCCCTGGAAACATAGATAACTATGTGACCTGGGCGAGCGGGCGCAGCCAACGCACCTGCAGCTTGAAAGACGACGAGTATAACACCAATACTCAGTCACACATGATGTCTGCAAGTCAATGATCAGAGGTCTGCGACGTAACTCCCCACTGCATCAGTTCGCCAAGAATTTCCTGCTGTCTTCCTGCCATCAGGCGGGCCAGCCAGGACGCATCCTGCGTCGCAGAAAAGTAGCGTAGGTAGAACTGTTTTGTGGTTGACCTCATCATATTCACCTCCTCACTTCATCGAGGTTGATTATTGACTTAATATAGGAAGTAATAAATTGCTGAGTTTTTATCAGGAGTTCCCCTTTTATGTCTTCCGGTCGTTTACAACAGCAGTTCATCCGCTTATGGCAGTGCTGCGACGGCAAGTCGCAGGAGACAACGCTAAATGAGCTGGCAGATATGTTGAGCTGCTCGCGCCGTCATATGCGTACCTTACTGAATATGATGGAAGAGCGCGGCTGGCTGACCTGGGAGGCGGAGGTCGGGCGCGGTAAGCGCTCCCGGCTGGCTTTCCTCTATACCGGTCTCGCCTTGCAACAACAGCGAGCGGAAGACCTGCTTGAGCAGGACAGAATCGATCAACTGGTGCAGTTGGTTGGCGATAAAGCCGCCGTCCGGCAAATGCTGGTTTCCCATCTCGGCCGCAGCTTCCGTCAGGGGCGGCATATCCTGCGCGTCCTCTATTATCGGCCGATGAAAAACCTGTTGCCCGGCAGCGCGTTGCGCCGTTCGGAAACCCATATCGCCCGGCAGATTTTTAGCGCCCTGACGCGGGTAAATGAGGAAAATGGGGAACTGGAAGCCGATATTGCTCACCATTGGCAGCAAATTACCCCAACCCACTGGCGTTTTTTTCTGCGTCCTGGCATTCATTTTCATCATGGACGTGAACTGGAAATGGAAGATGTCATCACCTCCTTACAGCGTAGCAACGCGCTGCCGCTGTTCTCTCATATCGAGCGCATCGACTCCCCCACAGCATGGACTCTCGACATTCATCTTAGCCAGCCTGACCGCTGGCTACCGTGGCTGTTAAGTCAGGTCCCGGCAATGATCCTGCCGCATGAGTGGCAGTCTATGGAGAAATTCTCCAGTATCCCTGTTGGTACCGGGCCTTACTCGGTGGTACGCAATAACCAGAATCAGCTCAAAATTCATGCTTTCGACGACTATTTCGGCTATCGGGCCTTGATCGATGAAGTTAACGTCTGGGTGCTGCCGGAAATCAGCGAAGAACCCAATGGCGGATTAACGCTCCAGGGCACCACGGAGAGTGAAAAAGCGGTGGAAAGCCGTCTGGAAGAGGGTTGCTACTATCTGCTGTTCGATACCCGTAGCCCGCTCGGCGGCAACACCGCGGTTCGCCAGTGGTTAAGCTACCTGTTCCAGCCCGCCAGCCTGCTCTATCACGCTGGTGAACATTATCAGGGCAACTGGTTCCCGGCCTACGGCCTGCTACCCCGCTGGCACCATGCGCGCAGCCACGCTTGCGAAAAACCGCCGGGCCTGGAGACGGTCAAACTGACCTATTACCAGGACCACGTTGAGCATCGCTTGATAGGTGGGATTATGGCGACGCTGCTGGCCGAGCATCAGGTCAAACTGGAAATTCAGGAGCTGGAGTACGAAGAGTGGCATCGCGGCGAAGTGGTCAGCGACGTGTGGCTCAATAGCGCCAACTTCACGTTACCGATCGATTTTTCCCTGTTTGCCTGGTTGTATGAAGTCCCGCTGATTCGCCACTGTATTCCCATCGACTGGGAGCAGGACGCCAGCCGTTGGCGCGCAGGAGAGCTTAATCCGGCCACCTGGAGCCAGCAGCTGTTGGCCAACCAAACCATTGTGCCGCTCATACACCATTGGCTGATGATCCAGGGGCAGCGCAGCATGCGCGGCGTGCGCATGAATACCCTCGGCTGGTTCGACTTTAAGTCCGCGTGGTTTGCGCCACCGGAGCCGTAAGGCTTTCCGTCAGCTAACAAAATCATTACACTAACTGCCGTTCTCAACGGGGTGCTAATAAACATACGCAATATCATTCAAGTTGCATCAAGGCAGCAAGCGGGTGAATCCCCTGGAGCATAGATAACTATGTGACTGGGGGTGAACGCGCGAAGCTAACGCAGATACGGCTTGAAGGATGAAGCGTATGGGCTGAGAAAATACCCGTCGAACCTGATCCGGATAACGCCGGCGAAGGGATTTGAGGCCCACTCAAAATCCTTTGCCACCCCTTTTTTCTGAGGTGCAAAGTGTTGAAAAAATTACTCCCGCTGCTGGCGCTGGTCGCTGCGCCCGTTTTCGCCAAACCACTCCTGACCGTTTATACCTACGACTCTTTCTCCGCCGACTGGGGGCCAGGTCCGGCGATTAAAAAAGCCTTTGAAGCCGACTGCAACTGCGAACTGAAGTTTGTGGCGCTGGAAGATGGCGTCTCGCTGCTTAACCGCCTGCGCATGGAAGGCAAAAACAGCAAAGCCGATGTCGTGCTTGGGCTGGATAACAACCTGCTGGAAGCTGCCTCTCAAAGCAAACTGTTCGCCAAAAGCGGCGTACCAGCCACCGCGTTCAGCGTGCCTGGCGGCTGGGACAACGATACCTTTGTCCCCTTTGATTACGGCTACTTCGCCTTTGTTTACGATAAAAACAAGCTCAAAAATCCGCCGAAAAGCCTGAAAGAACTGGTTGAGAGCGACCAGAAATGGCGGGTGATTTATGAAGATCCGCGCACCAGCACGCCGGGCCTTGGCCTGCTGCTGTGGATGCAAAAAGTCTACGGCGATAAAGCCCCGGAAGCCTGGCAGAAGCTGGCGGCAAAAACCGTCACCGTCACTAAAGGCTGGAGCGAAGCCTACGGCCTGTTCCTGAAAGGCGAAAGCGACCTGGTGCTGAGCTATACCACCTCCCCTGCTTACCACATTATTGAAGAGAAGAAAGATAACTACGCCGCAGCCAATTTCGCAGAAGGCCACTATCTGCAGGTTGAAGTTGCCGCCCGCACAGCGGCCAGCAAGCAGCCGGAACTGGCGGAGAAATTCCTCAAATTTATGGTTTCGCCAGGTTTCCAGAACGCTGTCCCTACTGGCAACTGGATGTATCCGGTCACCCAGGTTGCGCTTCCGGCAGGCTTTGGCGCACTGATGAAACCGCAAATTACTCTCGAATTTACCCCTCAGCAGGTCGCAACCGACCGCCAGAACTGGATCAACGCATGGCAACGCGCCGTCAGCCGCTAACGTTCGGCTGGCTCATGCCGGGCCTGACGGCGGCCGCCTTACTGGTCGCCGTCGCGCTGGCCGCGTTTCTGGCTCTGTGGTTCAGCGCACCAGAAGCGGCCTGGCGTACAATTGTTAGTGATAGCTATCTCTGGCACGTGATACGTTTCTCCTTCTGGCAGGCCTTTCTTTCCGCGTTTTTTTCGGTGATACCGGCGATATTTCTTGCCCGCGCCCTTTACCGACGTCGATTCCCCGGACGTATGCTGCTACTGCGTCTGTGCGCAATAACCTTAATCCTACCGGTGCTGGTCGCGGTGTTTGGTATTCTTAGCGTCTACGGCCGCCAGGGCTGGCTCGCCGAATTATTTAACGCTCTCGGCTGGCAGTGGGAGTTCTCGCCTTACGGGCTACAAGGGATCCTGCTGGCGCACGTGTTCTTTAATATGCCGATGGCCACGCGCCTGTTACTTCAGACTCTGGAGAATATCCCCGGCGAGCAGCGGCAAATCGCCGCCCAGCTCGGGATGCGCGGTTACGTCTTCTTCAGGCTGGTTGAATGGCCGTGGCTGCGTCGGCAAATTTCACCTGTCGCCGCGCTTATTTTTATGCTCTGCTTTGCCAGCTTTGCCACCGTGCTATCGCTGGGCGGCGGCCCGCGAGCCACCACCATCGAACTGGCGATTTACCAGGCGCTTAATTTTGACTACGACCCGGCGCGCGCCGCGATGCTGGCGCTTATCCAGATGATCTGCTGTCTCGGGCTGGTATTGCTCAGCCAGCGCCTGAGCAAAGCCCTTGCCATCGGGGCCAGCAACATCCACGGCTGGCGCGATCCCGACGACCGACTACACAGTCGCTTAAGCGATTTTGCGTTGATCACCGCGGCGCTGCTGCTTCTGCTACCTCCGCTGCTGGCGGTAATATTCGACGGTCTGAACAGCAATATGTTTAGCGTGCTGCGCCAGCCCGCGCTATGGCAGGCGCTATGGGCTTCACTGCGCATCGCCCTTGCTGCTGGCGTCTTAAGCGTCATTCTGACCATGATGCTGCTGTGGAGCAGCCGCGAGCTTCGCGCCCGCAGTTACCCGCTGGCTGGCCAGGCGCTTGAACTCAGCGGGATGCTGATCCTCGCCATGCCGGGCATCGTGCTGGCCACCGGTTTCTTCCTGCTGCTCAATAACAGCGTGGGCCTGCCGGAATCCGCCGATGGCATCGTGATTTTCACCAATGCGCTAATGGCGATTCCCTATGCGCTTAAGGTGCTGGAAAACCCTATGCGCGACATCGCTACCCGCTATGGCACGCTGTGCCAGTCGTTGGGGATGCACGGTTTTACCCGCTTGCGGGTGGTTGAGCTTCGCGCTTTAAAACGTCCGCTGGCCCAGGCACTGGCTTTTGCCTGCGTGCTGTCGATTGGCGATTTCGGTGTCGTAGCGCTGTTTGGCAATGAAAACTTCCGCACCCTGCCGTTCTACCTGTATCAGCAAATTGGCTCTTACCGTAGCCAGGACGGCGCCGTTACCGCCCTGCTGCTCCTGCTGCTGTGCTTTGTACTCTTTAGCGTGATTGAAAAACTTCCGGGGCGTGATGCTAAAACTGAATGATGTGACCTGGCTTTACCAGCATCTACCGATGCGCTTTACGCTCGGCGTTGAACGCGGCGAGCGCATTGCGGTTCTCGGTCCCAGCGGCGCGGGGAAAAGCACACTGCTAAACCTGATTGCCGGTTTTTTACCGCCCGCCAGCGGCAGTATCTCCATCGACGACCAGTCCCATACCCATACGCCGCCCGCGCGCCGCCCGGTATCGATGCTGTTTCAGGAAAATAACCTATTTAACCATCTGACCATTCGCCAGAATATTGCGCTCGGGATGAATCCGGGGCTTAAGTTAAATGCCGAACAGACAGACCGTTTGCAGGCTATTGCCGGGCAGATGGGTATCGATTCGCTGTTGGACCGCCTGCCGGGCGAGTTGTCCGGCGGCCAACGGCAGCGTGCGGCGCTAGCGCGTTGTCTGGTGCGCAAACAGCCGGTACTGTTGCTGGATGAACCCTTTTCGGCGCTTGATCCCGCTCTGCGCCAGGAGATGCTGGCGCTGGTCGCCGACGTTTGTCAGCAGCAGCAGTTGACGCTATTGATGGTGTCGCACAGTGTGGAAGATGCGGCGCGCATTGCGCCGCGTTCAATCGTGGTCGCCGAGGGGAGAATCGCCTGGGATGGCACAACTGCCGAACTGCTCAGCGGCAACAGCTGTGCCTCGTCGCTATTGGGGATTAGCGCAAAATAACCTTATGCAGGATCTCAAGATAGACCGGCATCAGCGGATGGCGGAAGGCAAAAGTCAGCGCCACTCCGGCGGCAATAAGCATCAGCGGCGTCAGCCACAGCAGGCGCGAGCGCGGCAGGAAGCGGGTTAAGCGATCGCCCGAACTTTTGGCGCTGCGCCACAGTCGCCAGCACAACCACGCAGCCAGCCACGCCAGCAGCGCCGCCCCCAGCAGCAGCCACTTAAAGCTGGCGCTATGCTCGTCGGCCGGAATATCAATCGCCGCTCCGGCCAGAATTCCTGGTAAAAAGTAGAGCGGCGGCCACAGCAGACAGCCAATAATATTAGGCGGAATAAATTTCGCGACCGGCAGGTCAAGCATTCCGGCAACCATCGGCACCAGCGGGCGCGTCGGTCCGACGAATCGACCAATCAGAATGGTGAACATACTATGCTGATGCAGCGCATGTTCGGTTTTATCGAGCAGCGCTTTGTTTTTCTTCAAAAAAGACCAGCGATGCAGCGGCTTCTTAAAGCGCCAGCCAAGCCAGAACGAAATCCAGTCACCAAGCAAGCAACCAATAATCCCCGCCAACCATGCCTGCCAGAAGTTAACTTCACCGCTGCCGATCAGCGCGCCCAATCCGGCCATCATAACCGTTCCCGGTAAGATAAGTCCCACCAGCGCCAGCGACTCCAGGAAGGCGACCAGCAGAACGGCTATCAGGGAATAGACCGTGGATTGAGTAATAAAGTGTTCCAGCAATGCTTGCATAATGTACCCGGCAGTGTGATCAGCAGAGGATTGTGCGGAGAGGCGTAATTCGCGTCAATACATTATTTGTATTAATGAATTTAGCAGTAATACAGGAATTTACGTATGCGGCAAGAGTAAAAGAGAGAGGGACCGCCTCCGGGAGAAGCGGTCAGTTGTATCAGGCGCGACGCTGGAACGAACGGTAAATATTCGTCAGCTGCAGAGCGACCACGAGGAAAAAGCAGGCGGCCAGAACCATAGAGATCGGTCTGGCAACGAATGCCATCGGATCGCCTCCGGCCTTAATCATGGATGACAGGAGGTTTTTCTCAAGCATAGGTCCGAGGATCATGCCCAGAATAATCGGCGAAATAGGATACTCTTTGCGCTGTAGCCAATAACCAATAACACCCATCACCAGCATCACCACCACAGAAGAGACGGAGTTATCGATAGCAAAGGAGCCGACAATGCTGAAGATAAGGATAATCGGGTACAGAATCGCTTTATCAATCCAGATAATGCGCTTAATAAAGCTGACGGCCAGCGTAGCCAGCGGCAGCAGCGCCAGGTTGGCAATCAGAAACAGAATAAACACCGCGTACAGCTTATCGGCCTGAAACAGGAACAGCGTCGGCCCGGGGTTCATATCCTTCATGTACAGCACGCCAATGATGATCGCCGCAGCAGAGTCGCCGGGAATACCAAACACCAGCGAGGGGATCCAGCTTCCCGCGAGGCTAGCATTGTTGCTGCTGGAAGAATCCACGATTGCCTCTTCTGAGCCGTGGCCGTACAGCTGCGGCTGTTTAGAGAACTTCTTCGAAATCGCATAGCTAATCCAGGCGGCAATATCCGCTCCGGCACCGGGCAGCGCGCCGATAAGCGTACCGATAATACTGCTGCGGCCGAGATTTAGCTTACGCGACCAGATAACCTGCCCCATGCCTTTAAACAGGTTAATACCCGACTGCGTTTCCGGCACGCTACGTACCGCCTCGACCACCCGATCGCGGTAATACTCAATTGCTCCGGAAATCGCAAACAAGCCGATCATTGCCGGAATAAAATTAACCCCTTGCAGCAAACTAATCTGACCAAAGGTAAAACGCGGTATGCCTGAGATTTGGTCGTAGCCAATACAGGCCATTAATAACCCCAGACATAACGTAACCATCCCCTTTAGCGGGTGGTTACCCACCACCAGGGTCGCGCAGGTCAAGCCCAGCAGCGACAACCAGGTATATTCATAAGAGCTAAATTTCAAAGCGAATTTCGCCAACATCGGCGCTGCGCCCATCAAAATAAACGAGCCGATAATACCGCCGATCACCGAACTGACTAAACCGATGCCTAATACGCGGTTAACCTTACCCTGCTTCACAAGTTCATTTGAGTCAGCCACGTAGGCAGCCGATGCCGGCGTTCCCGGTATTCTTAATAGCGCTCCCGGAATATCCCCGGCGTAAATGGATGATGCGCCAACGGAAATCATCAATGCCAGCGCCGGAATAGGGTCCATAAAAAAGGTGAACGGCACCATCAACGCCACGGCCATCGTCGCCGTTAAGCCAGGAATGGAGCCGACAAATAAACCAAATGCGCTGGCGGCGAGCACCGCTAAAATTGCGCTGAGATTAATATAGGCAAATGCCTGTAAAAAGATGTCCATATCTCCCCTTAAAACCAGATACCCGCAGGAAGCGCCACCAGCAGCACGCTGGCAAACACGTAATAGATAATGAGCGATGCGGCAATAGATGTTCCCGTCGCCAGCAGGAGTTTGACGCCTCTGATTTTCATTAAAATAAACAGCAGCAAACAGGAGCAAACAACAAAGCCTAAAATATCCAGCAATAAAACAAACAGCATCACCGCAATGATAATCAGCGCCAGCGCTTTACATTCCGCCCGGCTGAATAATGACTGCCGAGTTCCACGGTTTTTGATATCGATAACGGCATCAATGGCGGTAAGAAATAGCAGCAGCCCGCTAATCAGCGTCGGCATAAACCCCGCGCCATGCTGTCCGGCACCGCCGTATTCCGTGACGCTGATAGAGAAAATGGTGATAGCAAATATAAGAATTAAAAAAGGGGTTAACGGTAATGCACGCATGATGATATCCCTTCATAACGGCGACGGCGCTCAGCCGCCGCCAGGCTTGCGGTAACTATTTTATTTTGTTAATTAACTTGCCGTATTTTTCATCTTCCTGAGCCATAAAAGTCTGCATTTCAGCACCAAAGAGCGGATAGACTTCAAACCCTTGCTTAGTCGCGAACTCCTGCAACTTGCCCTCTGCGAAAACGGCTTTCATCGCCTCGGTTAGCTTCTGCGAAATGTCATCTGCCGTTCCGGCAGGAACCACCAGCGAGTTCCAGGTCGCGAGGCTATATTTATAAGCCGTCGCCTGCTGGAAAACCGGAATATCTTTATATAAACCTTCCGGTTTCTCCGCCATGGTGGTCAGGTTACGCACCATTTTGGCATCAACCATGCTTTTCGCCTCACCGGGTGAAGAGGTCGTGAAATCAATACCACCGGAAACCAGCTCCATTAGCGCGGAGTTAGCGCCCTCAGACGGAACCCAGATCACCGCAGACGGCGGCAGCCCCATGCTATCCAACATGCCAATCAAATTAAGATGCCAACCGGAATTCAGACCACTGCCAGAGGCCTTCAGCTTGCCGGGATTAGCCTTAATGTAATCCGTCAGTTGCACAATATTTTCAAACTGAGAATTGGCTGCCACCTGAACGCCACCAAGATTTACCGCCAGACGGGTTATCGGTGTGTAATTTTTGTAGCTCAGATTGGTCATACCCTGATGATGCATCATCGCAATTTCGACCGTGGCGATCCCCAGCGTATAGCCGTCCGCTTTCGCCCGCGCAATGGCATCATGTCCGACGACACCCGCGCCGCCAGTGCGGTTCACCACGTTGACGTTAACGCCAAGCTGCTTTTGCAGGCCTTCTGCCACTAGCCGCGCCACGGTATCGGTGTTGCCGCCCGCCCCCCAAGGTACGATTATCTGAATAGGTTTATCCGGCCATGCAGCGAGTACGGAGGTGGAAACAAAGAGTGAAGCAACCGCTAAACTTGCGAAGGTACGTTTCATGTTCTGGACTCCTGTCTGATGTTCTATCGTAGGTCAGTTCGTTTACTTCGGTAGATCCGCGAGCTGTTTACGCTGCCACTCGCCGCTATCGGCAATCTGCTGCAAAATCACCTCCAGGCCCCAGTATTTTTTCAGCACATCGTCCGCAGTGACGCGGCAGTGAACGCTGGCGAAGGTTCCGCGCTTCTGATGGAAAATTTTGGCGTTTTTCGGGTAGCCGATAGTTTCGGTAACGGCGCTGAGGGATAAAAACCAGGCCAACTGCTCTGCGGCATCACGGTGCTGTGCGCCATGGTGGTAGAGCCAGTGGTACAGGTCCGGATGGAAGTTAGTAAACACGCCGCAGAATCCTTTTGAACCTGCCTGCATCGCCTCCCAGGCAATGGCCGCGTTGGCGTTTACAATAGCCATCGGCGTCTCTTTCACCAGTTCAACGCGGCGGATGACGGTTGGCAGATCGCAGCTCACATCTTTCAACACCCGGAAGCGGCCGCTGGCGGCGCAATACATCAGCTCTTCGTCGGAAAGCAGGCGGCGGTATGGGGCTGGGCACTCATAAAGCCCCAACGCCATTGAAGACGGCAGCGCGGCCAGAATAGCGTCCAGATGGTGTTTAAAGGCATCCGTCCCCTGATTCTCAGGATCAAGATGGTTAGTCACTAACACCAGCGCATCAATGCCGGTTTGCGCCATCGCCGAAAGCTCGGCAATCTGCGCGTTCAGATCGTCGGAAATATGCCCTGAAGCGATGACCGGAATCCGCTTTTGCGTATAATCGACGACAAATTTCGCCAGTTCGACGCGTTCTTCCAACGTTAAGAATTGCATCTCACTGGACTGGCACACGGCAAATAGCGCATCCGCGCCGTTGGCAATATACCAGTCAATTAAATTCCCCAGCCCCGGATAATCAACGACATTATCATCAGTAAAAGGGGTTAACATAACGGGAATAATACCCTCAATTTTTTTCATTTCATCAATCCTTTATTCGACGATAAATCAGAGAGTCTGAATAGCGACGTTCTGTTGTTTCATTCGGGCGGCGACTAATGAGTCATCCGGCATATTGGCTGCCCCTTCCTGCTCAACCGCTAAAGAAGCAAAGGCGCTGGCGTACCAGGCCGACCTGACCAGCGATTCTCCCTTCGCCAGCGACGCGGCCAGCGCGCCGTTAAACGCATCACCCGCACCGGTGGTATCCACTGCAACGGCGGAAAATGCCGGAATATGTGAGTAGTTCTGACCGTCAAAAATTAAGGCCCCCTGCTTG
The DNA here is from genome assembly GCF_027492335.1 of Klebsiella sp. Taxonomy (NCBI): domain Bacteria; kingdom Pseudomonadati; phylum Pseudomonadota; class Gammaproteobacteria; order Enterobacterales; family Enterobacteriaceae; genus Klebsiella; species Klebsiella sp. The sequence goes on from NZ_JAPUEW010000011.1 coordinate 66,940, forward strand.
CCCATGGTAATAATAACGGCACACTGCCCGGCATTATTAATATGCGTTGCCGCCTGCATAGCCGTAGGGATATCATGTACCTGCACACCAGACATGGCTGCTGCCTCCGTTTCATTCGGCGTAACAATATCCGCAAATGACAATAGACTTGCGACATCAGGCGACCACGGAGCCGGGTTTAATATTGTCGTAATTTGTAATTCTTTCGCGCATTTCAGTGCTAACTGGGTCGCCGAAAGATTATTTTCCATTTGCACAACGAAGACATCGGACTCGGCAATGAAATGCGAAAGTTGCGCAATATCGCCGTCAGTCAGTTCATGGTTGGCACCGGGAGAAATAGCAATCATATTCTCCCCTTCATCATTAACATAAATAACGGCGCACCCCGTTGCGGCATTATCTGTTTCATACAACGTAAATGAGCTCATGCCAACGGATTCAATATGGTTACGGGCAAAAAGATTAAACTGGTCGCGACCCACTTTACAGGCAAAATGAATCTGAGCACCCGCGCGATACGATGCCAACGCCTGATTCGCTCCCTTGCCTCCCGGGCCCAGCGTCGTTTCTCTGGCAATCAGGGTTTCGCCATCACGGGGGAAGCGATGTACTTTGGCAACGATATCGACATTAAACGAACCTAATATGCAAACTTTTCCAACCATAGCGCGTCCTTTTTCATCCTGAGATGTTAAATAACTAATTCCCCGTTGCTGCTGTTTTAGCAGCAAGCTCATATCCACATAGTCGTGCTGGAAGAGCGCGCTTTGCATCAAATGTTTTTTTAATGAAACGCCTCCGTGATGGCGGGTAACAATCCCTCGTTTTTGTAGCCACGTTAAATCCGCACGAATAGTCTCTTTGGTCACGGAAAAATGTTCCGCCAAATCGCTTACGCTGCGCTCTTCTCTGGAGCGCAGTAGCCTGACGATATGCTCACGGCGAGTATCACGATACATAAGTCATCCTTTTCTTTTATTATCACCAAAAAGAAAAAGTTTACCGGGAGTTTACTCAAGAAAAAAACAGAGAAACAAAAATAAACAAAAAACGAGGGGAGGTAAATCGTAAATTAATACTAGATGATATGATATATACCCCACATAAATACATGCAATAAATCACAGTGACGGAATATATATAAATAAACATCAGGTGCTGAGTATAAATATAAATCTCAGCACCTCTTATTAGATTATTCACACCCGGCGCGAAATTCGCTCGGGCTGGCACCGGTACACTTTTTAAATACCCGCGAAAAGTAGAGCTGGTCTTCAAAGCCCACGTTACGCCCTACGGTGGCGATCGGCATTCGCGTGGTGCTGAGCAGCAGTTTTGCCTGGCTAATTCGCTGGTCCTCACGCCACCCCAGCACGCTAATCCCTAGCTGCTGGCGGAACAGATGCGACAGGCGCGACGGCGACAGACAGACGTGCTGGGCAACGCTGGCAATATCGAAATGGCTATCCGCCAGATGATCGCTGATGTACTGACAGGCATCGCGCACCCGGTTATCCAGCGGTGGGTGCAGTGACTCGTTGATCGCCTCCATGCGCCTTAGCAGCAGTTGCTCCATCAGGTTTATCGCCAGCAGTTCTGAATAACGCCCGGCCCCCTGCCCGGCATCAACAATTTGACCAAACAGTTCGCAAAAACGCGTCTGCCACTGCTCATCGGGGCGAAAAAAACCGGTCTGGGCAAAAATCGTCGGCCAGTTCAGCCATTCATGCCAGTAGGCGCGCGGCCGGAAGTAAACCCACTGGTGATACCACTCCCGGGCATCAGGGTGGCGCCCATAATGGTGAATTTCCCCCGGCGGGAACAGCAGCATATCGCCGGGTCGGCAGATAAATTGCTCTCCGTGGTTGTTGATTATCCCTTCGCCGCGGATCGTCAGGTTCAGAATATACCCCTTCATACCCAGCGGGCGGTCAATGAAGAAATCCAGATAGCCTTCTGCGTCAATTGGCGTCAGGCCCGTCACCAGATGGGCATTAAAGGAGTAACCTGGCAATAAAGGATCGTTTTGCGTTTCGGCCATAAAATCAGCTCTCCCGGAGACATTTTGGACACCAATTGTCCATACCTTGTATTTTATCGTCTGGCTGACAGCCCGTACTGCGACGTGGATTAGAAATCGAATTAAAACCCGCCTTCTCTCGGCAGAAACTGAGCGCAGCGCACAATTCATACGCATTCAGCACATAACTGAAGTGTCTATAAATACGGCAGAAAAGTCCACATTGAATATTTGCACGGCGTCACACTTTGCGACCTCACAGCAATATAGTCCATAAGATTAGCGAATACAGCCTGACGGTTTTCGGCACGAATATCTACTGTTTCACCATGAATGTTTTTTAGCATGGAGTAACAGAATGGCAATTGCGATTGGCCTCGATTTTGGCAGTGATTCAGTACGTGCCCTGGCAGTGGAATGCGCGACCGGCGAAGAGCTCGCCGCAAGCGTCGAATGGTATCCGCGCTGGCAGGAGGGGCTGTTCTGCGATGGCCCGAACAATCGGTTCCGCCATCATCCACGTGATTACATTGAATCAATGGAAGCCGCGCTGAAAAGCGTTCTGGCGTCATTGAGCGCCGAACAACGCGCCGCCGTCGTGGGTATCGGCGTCGACAGCACTGGCTCAACGCCCGCGCCGATTGATGCCGACGGCAACGTCCTGGCGTTACGCGAAGAGTTCGCCAACAACCCGAACGCGATGTTCGTACTGTGGAAAGACCACACATCGGTGGAAGAGGCGGAGGCCATCACCCGTCTGTGCCACCAGCCAGGCAAAGAGGACTACTCTCGCTATATCGGCGGCATCTACTCCAGCGAGTGGTTCTGGGCCAAGATCCTCCATGTCACCCGCGAGGATAGCGCCGTTGCCGAGGCCGCAACTTCGTGGATTGAGCTGTGCGACTGGGTGCCAGCCCTGCTTTCCGGCACCACCCGTCCGCAGGATATTCGTCGTGGCCGCTGCAGCGCCGGGCACAAATCACTGTGGCACGATAGCTGGGGTGGCCTACCGCCAGCCAGCTTCTTCGATGAACTCGACCCCATTCTTAACCAGAACCTGACCTGGCCGATGTTCAGCGAAACCTGGACCGCCGATTTACCTGTCGGCACGCTGACCGCCGAATGGGCGCAGCGCCTGGGTCTGACGCAAACCGTCACCATCTCCGGCGGCGCTTTCGACTGTCATATGGGCGCAGTCGGTGCTGGTGCCCAACCTAACGCACTGGTCAAAGTTATCGGTACCTCAACCTGCGACATCCTGATTGCCGACAAACAAAGCGTTGGCGAACGCACGGTAAAAGGGATCTGCGGCCAGGTAGACGGTAGCGTGGTGCCCGACTTTATCGGTATGGAAGCCGGACAATCCGCTTTTGGCGACATCTATGCCTGGTTTGGCCGCATTCTTGGCTGGCCGCTCGAGCAGTTGGCGCTCGCGCATCCGGAGCTGAAAGAGCAGATCAAAGTTAGCCAAAAACAGCTGCTACCCGCCCTGACCGAAGCCTGGGCAAAAAACCCATCCCTCGATCATCTGCCGGTGGTGCTGGACTGGTTTAACGGTCGCCGCACGCCGAACGCAAACCAGCGTTTGAAAGGGGTGATTACTGACCTGAACCTCGCCACCGACGCTCCGGCGCTGTTCGGCGGACTGATTGCCGCTACCGCTTTCGGCGCACGCGCTATTATGGAGTGCTTCACCGAACAGGGTATCCCGGTCAATAACGTGATGGCGCTCGGCGGCATTGCGCGGAAAAACCAGGTGATCATGCAGGCCTGCTGCGATGTATTGAATCGCCCGCTGCAAATCGTCGCCTCTGATCAGTGCTGCGCCCTGGGCGCCGCCATCTTCGCCGCCGTCGCCGCTGGCGTGTACCGCGATATTCCGACCGCGCAGGAGAACATGGCAAGCCAGGTGGAAAGCACCTTGCAGCCGCGCCCTGAGCAGGCACAACGTTTCGAACAACTCTATCAGCGCTACCAGCAATGGTCGGTCAGCGCAGAACAACTCTATCTCCCTTCGACTGCAAAGGCGGAAACAGCCCCGCAATCCCAGGCAGCTCTCACCCATTAAGGACATGAAAATGACAATTTTTAATAACTATGAAGTGTGGTTCGTTATTGGTAGCCAGCATCTGTATGGCCCAGAAACGCTGCGTCAAGTCACGAAGCATGCCGAACATGTGGTGAATAGCCTCAATGCGGAAGCCAAACTGCCGTGCAAACTGGTGCTTAAACCGTTAGGTACCACCCCGGATGAAATCACCCATATTTGCCGCGACGCGAACTACGATGATAAGTGCGCCGGGATGGTGGTGTGGCTGCATACTTTCTCGCCTGCCAAAATGTGGATTAACGGCCTGACTATCCTCAATAAACCGCTGATGCAGTTCCATACCCAGTACAACGCGGCTCTGCCGTGGGACAGCATCGATATGGACTTTATGAACCTGAACCAGACCGCGCACGGCGGCCGCGAGTTCGGTTTCATCGGCGCGCGTATGCGTCAACAGCACAGTGTGGTGACCGGCCACTGGCAGGATCAGGAAGCTCATCAGCGCATCGGGTCATGGATGCGCCAGGCGGTATCAAAACAGGATACTCGCCATCTGAAAGTGTGCCGTTTCGGCGATAACATGCGTGAAGTGGCGGTCACTGACGGCGATAAAGTTGCCGCGCAAATCAAGTTCGGCTTCACGGTTAACACCTGGGCAGTGGGCGATCTGGTGCAGGTGGTCAACGCGGTCACTGAGGGTGAAATCAGCGCGCTGATCGATGAGTACGAAAGTACCTACCGACTGACGCCTGCGGCGCAAATACACGGCGATAAGCGTCAGAACGTGATTGATGCCGCACGCATCGAACTGGGGATGAAGCGCTTCCTCGAACAAGGTGGGTTCCATGCGTTCACCACCACTTTTGAAGATTTACACGGCCTGAAACAACTTCCGGGTCTGGCCGTACAACGTCTGATGCAGCAGGGCTACGGCTTTGCTGGCGAGGGCGACTGGAAAACCGCCGCTCTGCTTCGCATCATGAAGGTGATGGCAACTGGTCTGCAGGGCGGCACCTCCTTTATGGAGGATTACACCTACCACTTCGAGAAAGGCAACGATCTGGCACTGGGTTCACACATGCTGGAAGTCTGCCCGACCATCGCTACCGCCGAGAAACCAATTCTCGACGTGCAGCCGCTGGGCATCGGCGGTAAAGCCGATCCGGCTCGTATCATTTTTAACACCCAGACCGGCCCGGCGATCGTCGCCAGCATGATCGATCTCGGCGATCGTTATCGTCTGTTGGTTAACACCATTGAAACGGTGAAAACCCCGCACGATCTGCCTAAGTTGCCGGTGGCTAACGCCCTGTGGAAAGCCCATCCAGACCTGCGCACAGCGTCTGAAGCCTGGATTATCGCTGGCGGCGCACACCACACCGTCTTCAGCCACGCGCTGACCCTGGACGATATGCGCCAGTTCGCCGAACTGCAGGATATCGAGCTGACTGTCATTGATAACGAGACGCGCCTGCCGTCGTTCAAAGATGCGCTGCGCTGGAACGAAGTTTATTACGGTTCAAAACGTTAAGAGGCCGTTCCCCTCACCCTAACCCTCTCCCCAGCGGGGAGAGGGGACCGCTCGAGCGCAATGCCGCCTTTCTCCCCTTCCCTTTTGGAGAGGGTCGGGGTGAGGGAAACCTGACTCGCCTGCTATTTGGAGTACATTATGTTAGAAGATCTCAAACGCCAGGTACTGGAAGCCAACCTGGCCCTGCCAAAGCACAATCTTGTCACCCTTACCTGGGGCAACGTCAGCGCCGTCGACCGTGAACAAGGCGTACTGGTGATTAAACCTTCCGGCGTCGACTACAGCATGATGACCGCCGAAGACATGGTCGTGGTCAGCCTTGAGACTGGTGAAGTGGTTGAAGGTAAGAAAAAACCCTCTTCAGATACGCCAACCCACCGCCTGCTGTATCAGGCATTTCCAACGCTGGGCGGCATCGTTCACACCCATTCGCGCCACGCCACCATCTGGGCGCAGGCCGGGCAGTCGATTCCGGCCACCGGCACCACTCACGCCGACTATTTCTACGGCGCGGTCCCCTGTACTCGCCTGATGACCGACGACGAGATCAATGGTGAATATGAGTGGGAAACTGGCGAGGTGATTGTCGAAACCTTCCGTGAAAAAGGCATCGACCCGGCGCAAATGCCCGGCGTACTGGTACACTCCCACGGCCCGTTTGCCTGGGGGAAAAACGCTGAAGACGCAGTGCATAACGCTATTGTGCTCGAAGAGATCGCCTATATGGGCATCTTCTGCCGCCAGCTGGCACCACAGTTGCCGGATATGCAACAAACGCTGCTGGATAAACATTATCTGCGTAAACACGGGGCGAAAGCCTATTACGGGCAGTAACCCTCCACAACCGTCTGCAAGTCTGGTAGCCCGGACAGGTGCGAAGCACCGCCTCCGGGAACGGATGCCCGTCACACCTGTATAAAACCCCAGCACCATTGTATGAACCAGGCTATAATCAGGCCTGGTTTTTACTAATGAGAGCACGGCGTGACGCAGCCACGAGAAGGTTTTTTACTGACCCGTCACTGGCGGGATACCGCGCAGGGCACCGAACTGACCTTCTGGCTGGCGACCGATGACGGCCCGCTTCAGGTCACGCTGCCGCCGCAGGAATCCGTTGCTTTCATCCCCGAATCCCAGCGCGCGCAGGTTGAACGCCTGCTGCAAGGGGAAAACGGCCACCGTATTGCTCCCCTCACCCTGAAAGATTTTCATCGCCAGCCGGTGTTTGGCCTCTACTGCCGCGCTCACCGCCAGCTGATGCGACTGGAAAAAAAACTGCGCGAAAACGGCATCACGGTCTATGAAGGCGATATTCGTCCACCAGAGCGCTATCTGATGGAGCGCTTTATCACCGCCCCGGTGTGGGTCGAAGGTGACGCGCGGGGCCAGCAGCTGGTTAACGCGCGGATGAAGCCCAACCCCGACTACCGCCCGCCGCTAAAATGGGTTTCACTGGATATCGAAACCAGCCGCCACGGCGAGCTCTACTGCATCGGCCTTGAAGGCTGCGGGCAGCGAGTCGTCTATATGCTCGGGCCTGAACCTGCTTCTTCGCCAGATGTCAATTTTGAGCTGGAGTATGTTGCCAGCCGCCCCCTGCTGCTGGAAAAACTTAACGCCTGGTTTGCCGCCCACGACCCGGACGTACTGATTGGCTGGAACGTCGTGCAGTTCGATTTACGTGTCCTGCAAAAGCACGCCGAGCGCTATCGTATCCCGCTGATGCTCGGGCGCGGCAACAGCGAACTGGAGTGGCGCGAGCACGGGTTTAAAAACGGCGTCTTCTTCGCTCAGGCCAACGGCCGCTTGATTATCGACGGCATCGAGGCGCTAAAATCCGCCTTCTGGAACTTTTCCTCTTTTGCCCTGGAATCGGTCGCTCGCGAGCTGCTCGGCGAGGGGAAAGCCATTGATAATCCCTGGGATCGGATGGACGAAATCGATCGCCGCTTTAACCAAGATAAACCGGCGCTGGCAACCTATAACCTGCAGGATTGCGAGCTGGTTACGCGTATCTTTCATAAAACGGAGATCATGCCGTTTTTGCTGGAGCGCGCTACGGTCAACGGCCTGCCTGCGGATCGTCACGGCGGCTCGGTCGCCGCCTTCGGCCATCTCTATTTCCCGCGTATGCACCGTTTGGGCTACGTCGCGCCAAACCTCGGCGAAGTGCCGCCACAGGCCAGCCCCGGCGGCTACGTGATGGACTCGCGGCCCGGCCTGTACGATTCGGTGCTGGTGCTGGACTATAAGAGCCTGTACCCGTCAATTATCCGCACCTTCCTGATCGACCCCGTAGGGCTGGTTGAAGGACTGGCGCAGCCCGATGATGCTCACAGTACCGAAGGTTTTCTTGGCGCGCGATTCTCGCGTGAGAAACACTGCCTGCCGGGGATTGTCGGGCAGATCTGGCACGGGCGCGACGAGGCAAAACGGCATAAAAATAAGCCACTGTCGCAGGCGCTGAAGATCATCATGAACGCCTTCTACGGCGTACTCGGTACCAGCGCCTGCCGCTTTTTCGATCCGCGCCTGGCCTCCTCAATTACCATGCGCGGCCACGCGATTATGCGCCAGACCAAAGCGCTGATTGAATCCCAGGGCTATGACGTCATCTACGGCGATACCGACTCCACCTTCGTGTGGCTCAAACGCCCCCACAGCGAAGAGGAAGCAAGCAGCATCGGCCGCTCGCTGGTGGCCTTTGTTAACGAGTGGTGGGCGACAGAACTTGGCAAAGATAACCTGACCAGCACCCTGGAGCTGGAGTTTGAAACCCACTTCTGCCGCTTTTTAATGCCCACCATTCGCGGTGCCGATACCGGCAGTAAAAAACGCTACGCCGGGATGATTCAGGAAGGAAGCGAACAGCGCATGGTGTTTAAAGGGCTGGAGACGGTACGCACCGACTGGACACCGCTGGCCCAGCAGTTTCAGCAGGAGCTTTATCTGCGCATCTTCCGCAATCAGCCCTATCGCGACTACGTGCGCGAAACCATTGATAAACTGATGAACGGCGAGTTTGACGATCGGCTGGTCTACCGTAAGCGCCTGCGCCGCCCGCTGGCGGAGTATCAGCGTAACGTGCCGCCGCACGTGCGAGCAGCAAGGCTCGCGGATGAGCAAAACGTCAAGCTGGGCAGGCCTCAGCAGTATCAGCAGCGCGGCAGCATTAAGTATGTCTGGACCACCAGCGGGCCCGAGCCGGTGGACTATCAGCAATCACCGCTCGATTATGAGCACTATTTGTCAAAGCAATTACAGCCTGTTGCCGACGGAATTCTTCCCTTTGTCGACGACGATTTTGCTACAATAGTGACAGGTCAGCTGGGGCTATTTTGATTTTTACTCATTCATTCAACCTGCAAAAAAGCAGTAAATTGAAGGGTGAGCAGGACGTGACGAACGTTCCGCCATCCAGTAATATAGCGCCCTTTCCATTCCCGGACCCAATATTGACACATCTCCGACTTTCTGGAGACTCTCAACTATTGCCTGCAATTAAAGAACTAAAGAGCCGAACATATATGCCTTTTACACTTGGTCAACGCTGGATTAGCGACACAGAGAGCGAACTGGGATTAGGGACGGTGGTTGCGCTGGATGCGCGCATGGTTACCCTTCTTTTCCCTGCTATCGGCGAAAACCGTCTGTACGCACGCAACGACTCCCCGATCACCCGCGTGATGTTTAACCCGGGCGATACCATCACCAGCCACGAAGGCTGGCAGCTCCAGGTTGACGAAGTTAATGAAGAGAACGGCCTGCTGGCCTACACCGGCACCCGCCTTGATACCCAGGAAGCCAACGTCACCCTGCGTGAAGTGCTGCTCGACAGCAAGCTGTCCTTCAGCAAACCGCAGGACCGCCTGTTCGCCGGGCAGATCGACCGCATGGACCGTTTCGCCCTGCGCTATCGCGCGCGCAAATTTCAAAGCGAACAGTACCGTATGCCGTGGAGCGGCCTGCGCGGACAGCGCACCAGCCTGATCCCGCATCAGCTGAATATCGCCCACGATGTCGGTCGCCGTCACGCGCCGCGCGTCCTGCTGGCAGATGAAGTGGGCTTAGGTAAAACCATCGAAGCCGGGATGATCCTCCATCAACAATTGCTCAGTGGCGCTGCCGAACGCGTGCTGATTGTCGTCCCGGAAACCCTGCAGCACCAGTGGCTGGTGGAAATGCTGCGCCGCTTTAATCTACGCTTTTCGCTGTTTGATGATGAGCGTTACGCAGAAGCCCAGCACGACGCCTTTAACCCGTTTGAAACCGAACAGCTGGTTATCTGCTCGCTGGATTTCGTGCGCCGCAGCAAGCAACGTCTGGAACACCTGTGCGATGCCGAGTGGGACATTATGGTCGTCGACGAAGCGCACCACCTGGTGTGGAGCGAAGAGGCACCGAGCCGTGAATATCAGGCGATTGAACAGCTGGCCGAACGCGTGCCGGGCATTCTGCTGCTGACCGCAACCCCGGAGCAGCTGGGTATGGAGAGCCACTTCGCTCGCCTGCGTCTGCTTGACCCTGGCCGTTTCCATGATTTCGCTCAGTTCGTTGAAGAACAGCAAAACTACCGCCCGGTGGCCGACGCCGTTGCCCTGCTGCTGGCGGGCAATAAACTCAACGACGCCGAACTGAACGCACTGAGCGATCTGATCGGCGAGCAGGATATTGAACCGTTATTGCAGGCCGCCAACAGCGACCGCGATGACGCACAGGCCGCCCGTCAGGAGCTGATCTCCATGCTGATGGATCGCCACGGCACCAGCCGCGTGCTGTTCCGCAACACCCGTAACGGCGTCAAGGGTTTCCCGAAACGCGAGCTGCACACCATTCGTTTGCCGCTGCCGACCCAGTATCAGACCGCTATCAAGGTCTCCGGCATTATGGGTGCGCGCAAAACTGCCGAAGAACGCGCCCGCGATATGCTCTACCCGGAACAGATTTATCAGGAATTTGAAGGCGATAGCGGCACCTGGTGGAACTTCGACCCGCGCGTCGATTGGCTGATGGGCCACCTCACCAGCCATCGCTCACAGAAAGTGCTGGTCATCTGCGCCAAAGCGGCCACCGCGCTGCAATTGGAACAGGTCCTGCGCGAGCGCGAAGGTATCCGCGCGGCAGTGTTCCACGAGGGCATGTCGATTATCGAGCGCGACCGCGCCGCTGCCTGGTTTGCTGAGGAGGATACCGGCGCTCAGGTGCTGCTATGTTCTGAAATTGGCTCCGAAGGGCGTAACTTCCAGTTCGCCAGCAACCTGGTGATGTTCGACCTGCCGTTCAACCCGGATCTGCTCGAGCAGCGTATCGGCCGTCTGGACCGTATCGGCCAGGCCCACGATATTCAGATCCACGTTCCGTATCTGGAAAGAACCGCTCAGTCGGTGCTGGTACGTTGGTATCACGAAGGGCTGGACGCATTCGAGCACACCTGTCCGACCGGTCGCACCGTTTACGACAGCGTGCATAACGAACTGATTAACTACCTTGCCGCGCCTGAAAATACCGACGGCTTTGACGATTTGATCAAATCCTGCCGCCAGCAGCATGACGCGCTGAAAGTCCAACTGGAACAGGGTCGCGACCGCCTGCTGGAGATCCACTCTAACGGCGGAGAAAAAGCCCAGGCACTGGCGGAAAGCATTGAAGAGCAAGATGACGACACCAGCCTTATCGCCTTCTCCATGAACCTGTTTGATATTGTCGGTATCAACCAGGACGATCGCGGTGAAAACCTGATTGTGCTGACCCCGTCAGACCATATGTTGGTTCCTGACTTCCCGGGCCTGCCGGAAGATGGCTGCACCATTACCTTTGAACGTGATGTTGCGCTGTCTCGCGAAGACGCACAGTTCATCACCTGGGAGCACCCGCTGATTATCAACGGTCTGGATCTGATCCTCTCCGGCGATACCGGCAGCAGCACCATTTCCCTGTTGAAGAACAAAGCGCTGCCGGTAGGAACCCTGCTGCTGGAGCTGATTTACGTCGTCGAAGCGCAGGCGCCGAAGCATCTGCAGCTTAACCGCTTCCTGCCGCCGACGCCGGTGCGCATGCTGCTCGACAAAAACGGTAATAACCTCGCCGGTCAGGTGGAGTTCGAAAGCTTTAACCGCCAGCTGAGCGCAGTTAACCGCCATACCGGCAGCAAGCTGGTTAACGCCGTCCAACAGGATGTTCACGCCATTTTGCAACAGGGCGAAGGCCAGGTGGCCAAAGCGGCCCAGGCACTGATCGATGCCGCGCGTAGCGAAGCAGACGATAAGCTGTCGGCTGAACTGTCGCGTCTTGAAGCACTGCGTGCCGTTAACCCGAACATCCGCGATGATGAACTGGCGGCTATCGAGAGCAACCGTCAGCAGGTTATGGACGCGCTGGCCCAGGCAGGCTGGCGTCTCGATGCGCTGCGCTTAATCGTGGTCACCCACCAGTAACGGAACGCGAATATGGCGATGGAAAACTACAATCCGCCACAGGATCCCTGGCTGGTTATCCTCTATCAGGATGAGCACATTATGGTGGTCAACAAGCCCAGCGGCTTGTTGTCCGTGCCGGGGAGACTGGAGGAACACAAAGACAGCGTGATGACGCGAATTCAACGCGACTTCCCGCAGGCTGAGTCAGTGCACCGCCTGGATATGGCCACCAGCGGCGTGATTGTGGTGGCGCTGACTAAAGCAGCCGAGCGCGAGCTGAAGCGTCAGTTCCGCGAACGCGAGCCGAAAAAGCAGTACGTCGCCCGCGTGTGGGGGCATCCGGAAAAAGCGGAAGGTCTGGTGGATTTACCGCTGATTTGCGACTGGCCGAACCGGCCAAAGCAGAAGGTGTGTTACGAAACCGGCAAAGCAGCGCAAACCGAGTATGAAGTGCTGGAGTTCGCACAGGATAATACCGCCCGCGTGCGCCTCAAGCCGATTACCGGACGTTCGCATCAGCTGCGCGTGCATATGCTGGCGCTGGGCCATCCGATTCTTGGCGACCGCTTTTATGCCTCGCCAGAAGCGCTGGCCATGGCGCCGCGTCTGCTGCTGCACGCCGAAACGCTGACCATCACCCACCCATCGTTCGGTAACGCGATGACATTTCGCGCCCCCGTCGATTTCTAATCGTTCAGAACTGTCCCGGGTCGTGCCGCTAGCGGCTCACCCGGGCTATCCCATTGCTTATTCAGCAAACGAGAAGTTCGCGTTAATCGCGGGCAAACCACGCATCAATCATCTTCTCGACGCGAGCGACAACCAGCCCGGTATCATGACGACGACTGCGTGCGCAGGCATGCGCGGGTTCTTCGCACAGCAGGCAGCGGCGCTGATTTTCACCCATTGATTGACGACCAACCAGGCCATTTTTCGGGCAAATCACGTCGATATCCCACAGGCGGCCCAGCGGATGAGTCTGTTCCAGCTCCGAGCAAAACGCTTTGATTTCACTGGCGGCGTGATCAACACACCACAGCGCTTCCGGGCCGGTCGGCAGCCACAATACCTGGCGATCGAGCGTTTGCCAGCGATGTTTCCACAGCATCTGATCGCAGGCCTGCAGCGCCACACCCATCATATTACGGTAGCGAATGCTGTCTTTCACCGCGCCCGGCGTCACCAGGGTCAGCGAAATCACCGGCTGCTGATAATGGGCTAACCAGTCGGCCTGGCGAGCCGCACGCTGCTCTTTCGCCGCCAGCAGCGCTTCCATGCTTACGCCCTCACGGGCGAGAGTATCCACTGACATTTGTTCCTCTCCTCACTTAATAAAAGACAGCGATCGGGCTGTCGTCGCAATAGCGAATAATGGCGCTGATTGTATCGCTAAACGATCCCTGTTTTGGAGACGGGGCGCAGAAATTTTCTGCGCCATTTAGCACGAAAAAGCAGATTTAAATGTTACAAAAAAGTTAAATCAGGTTAAAAAGTGACTGAGGAATAGCAGACCCAATGAAACATTAATCGCACCACCAATTCTTGTTGCGATCTGCGCGAACGGCATCAGGTTCATGCGGTTGCCGGAAGTCAGAATCGCCACGTCGCCGGTGCCGCCCTGACCGCTCTGGCAACAGGAAACAATCGCCACATCAATCGGATGCATACCTATCTTTTTCCCCACCACAAAGCCGGTCGCCACCAGCGCCGACACGGTGCTGATAATCACCAGCAGGTTGCTCACGGTGAAGGCGTTGACCAGCTCCTGCCAGGGGGTGATCGCCACGCCAACGGCAAACAAAATCGGATAGGTTACCGCCGTGCGGAAGAATTTATACACCATTTGCGAGCCCTCCTGCAGACGCGGAGAGACACCGTTAGCCAGTTTCAGCAGTACTGCGAGGAACAACATCCCCACCGGAGCCGGCAGGCCAATCATCTTCTGACCCAACATTCCCAGCATATACAGCAGCACAGCCAGCAGCGCGCCGGAGGCCAGCGTCGTCACATCCATTTTTCCCTCAGCAGACTCTTCGCGGTGCGTTTCGTTGCGGCGGTTTGGCATCAGCCGTCCTTCGCCGGTTAAATGCGGGAAGCGTTTGCCGAGCTGGTTTAAACAGCCGGAGATAACAATCGCCGTCAGGCTGCCCAACATCACCATAGGCAGCACGCGGCCCAGTGCAACGCCCTGATCCATATGCATCAGCGCGGCATAGCCTATCGACAGCGGAATAGCCCCCTCGCCTACGCCGCCAGCCATAATCGGCAGGACAATAAAGAAGAATACCTGGAACGGCTCCAGCCCCAGAGCGGTACCGACGCCAACGCCAACCAGCATGCCAACGATTTCTCCGCACAGCATCGGGAAGAAAATTCGCAGAAAGCCCTGAATCAGCGTGGTACGGTTCATGCTCATGATGCTGCCGACGATGATGCAGCAGATGTAGAGATAGAGAATGTTGGTCGACTTATAGAACCTGGTGGTCGATTCCACCACCACATCCGGCAGCAGGCCATAGTGCACCAGCGCGGAGGGAATAAACGTCGCGCAGATCGCCGCAGCGCCGAGCTTGCCCAGAACCGGCAAACGCTTACCGAATTCACCGCAGGCAAAGCCGAAAAAGGCCAGCGTTGCCACCATCACCACAATGTCGCTCGGCAGCTTGCCGCCCAGGCAGTCCAGCGCGATCAGGCCACCGGCTAGTAGAAACAGCGGCAGCGGGATAATACCGACTTTCCAGTTATCGAGGATATGCCACCAGCGCTGCTTGAGCGGTGCTTTCGGCGTATTAATAGGGTCGATGGTTGCAGAGAATGCATTGTCTGTGGTGCTCATAATTAAGCCCTCTGGTTATTATTACTTTTCAGGTTAGAGGGCCATACGCAGACTTAATGTGAGGCGTCACAGATTAAACACGAAGTTTTAATGGTCATTATGGTTTTTATGGTTTCTATTATTTATGTGATATTTCTCTGATTTATTAGCGTGGTTTTTATGGTTTTAAATCTACCTGCTAATTCACTTTGATAAATTCACCGCCAGCGGATAATTCTGCTTCCCTGATGCCTGTGTATACCCTAAATAATTCGAGTTGCTTAAAGGCGGCAAGGGAGTGAATCCCCAAGAGCATAGATAAACTATGCGACTGGGGTGAGCGAGCGTAGCCAACACATAAGCAACTTGAAG
Organism: Klebsiella sp.; assembly: GCF_027492335.1. Classification (NCBI taxonomy): domain Bacteria; kingdom Pseudomonadati; phylum Pseudomonadota; class Gammaproteobacteria; order Enterobacterales; family Enterobacteriaceae; genus Klebsiella; species Klebsiella sp. The sequence continues at coordinate 82,147 of NZ_JAPUEW010000011.1, forward strand.
TATGACGGGTATAGGTGTTCACAAATTTCCTTCAGCCATGATGTCGGCAGCGCAAAAGATGATAAAGTGCCGCATCCCTGATACTGTGCATCATACTTATGAAAGTTTCATTTCAATTTAAGTTGTTCATTTCGCTGGTCGCCTTTTTCTCAGTCCTGTTTGCACTGCTGGGCGCTTATTATTATTTCGACGCCAGCCATCAGCTTTATCAGGAAATGAGCGCCCGCGCTAAAATACAGGCGGAAGAAATTGCTTTAATGCCGAATTTACGTCAGCAGGTCGCACGTGAAGACCCGCAGGCGATAAAACCGTTTATGCAAAATATCGCCGCCCACAGCGACGCCAGCTTTATCGTGATTGGCGATAAGCGGGGAGTGCATCTATTTCACTCGGTCCATCCGGAATGGGTCGGGACGCGGTTAGTTGGCGGCGATAACCTGGCGGTGCTGGAGGGGAAAAGCACCACCACCATCCGTAAAGGCGGGCTCGGTATTTCGCTACGCAGCAAAGCGCCGATTCTTGATGATGCGGGTCGGGTTGTGGGGATTGTCTCCGTTGGCTATCTCACCAGCTACCTCGACAGCATCACGCTGGAAAAAGTGATTAATATTTTCGTCGCCGCCGTACTGCTGCTTATCGCGCTGTTTGTCTTCTCCTGGTACTTCACCCGCAGCATCAAGAAGCAGATTTTCTCGCTAGAGCCGCGCGAAATCGGCCTGTTGGTGCGCCAGCAAAAAGCGATGATGGAGTCGATATACGAAGGGGTGATTGTGATTGACCACAACCGGCGTATCAAAGTGATAAACCACGCCGCCCGCAGCCTGCTTGGGCTGAGCCAACTCGCGCACCAGCTGCGCGGTAAGTCGATCGATAATGTCATCACCCCGCAACCGTTTTTCGCCAGCGCAGAGATGCTCGAAAGCGATACCCACGATGAGCTGTGTCGCTTTAATCAGCTTACCGTGCTCGCCAGCCGGGTGCGTATCATGCTGGAGGATTCGCTACAGGGCTGGGTAATTACCTTCCGCGACCGCGACGAAATCAACTCCCTTAGCGCCCAGCTCAGCCAGGTCAAACGCTACGTCGACAACCTGCGCATCATGCGTCACGAGCAGCTAAATCGCATGACCACCCTTTCCGGCCTGCTGCATCTGGGCCACTATGATGAGGCGATTCGCTATATTCAGGCCCAGTCGGAACATGCTCAGGAGCTGCTGGACTTTATCTCATCGCACTTTAATTCACCGACGCTCTGCGGACTGCTGCTGGGTAAAGCCGCCAGGGCGCGGGAAAAAGGCGTTGAGCTGAACTTTGACCCGGCCTGTCGTATCGACCGTCCTCTGTCATCGTTGATGGAGTCCGAGTTAATTTCTATCATCGGCAACCTGCTGGATAACGCCATTGAAGCCACCCAGCGCGCCGAGCTACCGCACGAACCGGTTGAAGTTCTGATCCAGTTGAACGCCCGGGAGTTAATGATTGAAGTGGCTGACCGCGGGGTTGGTATTCGTGCGGAAATCCGCGAGCGCATTTTTGAACGCGGCGTTACCACCAAAACCCGTGGCGATCACGGCATGGGTCTGTATCTTATTGAACGTTATGTCACTCAGGCGGGCGGCACAATTGAAGTGGCTGACAACGCGCCGCGCGGCGCGATTTTCACGCTGTTTATTCCCGCTGATGGGCCTGTTCATCCGCAACAAGAGACGCACTATGCATCATGACCTGGTCGATGTTCTGATCATCGAAGATGAAAACGAACTGGCGCGACTGCACGCCGAGCTTATCCAGAAACACCCGCGCATGCGGCTGGTAGGTATAGCAGCCTCACTCACTCAAGCGCGGCAAATGCTCAATACCAAGCCACCGCAGTTGGTGCTGCTCGATAACTACCTGCCGGATGGCAAAGGGGTCACGCTGATGACCGATCCTGTTCTGGCTAATGCCCACTGCTCGGTGATTTTTATCACCGCCGCCAGCGATATGGAAACCTGTAGCCTCGCTATCCGCAACGGCGCTTTCGATTACATTCTCAAGCCGGTGTCATGGAAGCGCCTGAGCCAGTCGCTAGAGCGGTTTGTGCAGTTTTACGATCAACAGCGCGAATGGAAGATTGTCGACCAGCAGAACGTCGATTCGCTGTATCAGCTACAGGCAAAAAACTACCGTACCGACAGCGGCAGTAAAGGCATCGAGGAGAAAACGCTGGCGCTGGTGCAAAACCTGTTTACCGGCAGAGAGGATCGCTGCTTTTCAGTGGATGAAGTGGTTAGCGAGGCAGGATTAAGCAAAACCACTGCCCGGCGCTATCTGGAGCACTGTGTGGAAATTGGCTTTCTGGAAGTGGAGATGCTGTACGGGAAGATTGGCCATCCGCGCCGTATGTATCGTCGCGCCGCAAGCGCATCCTGACGCCTCTCCCCGACGAGGAGAGGCCAGTAATTTAGAAGCCGCGCTGCTCTTTAATCAGCTCCCAGGCTTTCTGGATCTCCTGCGCTTTCTGCTTGGCCATCTCCATCATTTCCGGCGGCAGACCTTTCGCCACCAGCTTATCCGGATGGTGCTCGCTCATCAGCTTACGGTAGGCGCGCTTGACGGTCGCGGCGTCGTCGGTTGGCTTCACCCCTAATACGTTACAGGCATCCTCGAGGGTTGGCCCGCGCTGCGCCTGCTGCCAGCCGGCATTGCCGCCGTGCTGACCGTACGATTGCTGCTGCGAACCGCCGCCAAACTGCGCGCCGCCCTGCATCATGCGCAGGAACTGCTCAAACTGGGCGCGGGAGATACCCAGCTCATCAGCAATGACAAACAGCACTTCGCGTTCGTTGGGGTGCAGGTCGCCGTCAGCAAAGGCCGCCTGCAGCTGAATTTCCAGAAACATCCGAATCAAATCGAACCGACCAAAACAGACGCTGCGCAGCTGGCGCATTTTCTCACGCAGCGGGTAATCATCTGATTTTCCGACCCGAAATGCGTGCTGAGCCGCAGTACGCGCTTCGCCGTGCAGATTCATCCGATCCATCAGCAAATTGGCGACATGAATATCGGCTTCAGTGACACGGCCTTTAGATTTGGTCAGATGCCCCATCACTTCGAAAGTGGTGGAGAAGAACAGCGACTGGCGCTCCTGCTGGTTGGCAAAAACATTCAGCCGACGACTGCGTGCGCGGTCAAACATATGCCCGATTAAGAAGCCCAGCACCACGCCCCAGAAGCCACCACCCATCATCAACGCAACCGCAACGCCAATTATTTTACCCAAATACTGCATAGACTCCCCAATCTCTCTGCCGCCAGTTAAGCTATATCTGACCGCACATTACAAAGCGTTGACGCCTCGGTCAATTGTGGGACATAGCCTATAATTTGCTTTATCATACTCGTCATTCTACACGGTGCCTAACGCTCGGGTTCGAAACGGGCAGGATTAACACTAGCGCGATTAAGATGAGTACGTTAGGCTCTGACCGTTTGCAAGCCGCTGCCACACGATGACGGAACAACAAATACAACGTATGAAAAAACGTATTCCCAGCCTCCTGGCCACCATGATTGCCAGCGCCTTGTATAGCCAACAGGGCCTCGCTGCCGATCTCGCCACGCAATGTATGCTTGGCGTCCCAAGCTACAATCGTCCTCTGGTTGAAGGGAAACCCAACGACCTGCCGGTGACGATCGATGCCGATCATGCGAAGGGTAATTATCCTGATAACGCCGTTTTTACCGGCAACGTTGATATCAATCAGGGTAATAGCCGCCTGCAGGCCGATGAAGTTCAGCTCCATCAGCAGCAGGCCGCGGGTCAGCCGCAACCTGTACGCACGGTCGATGCGCTCGGCAACGTTCACTACGACGACAATCAGGTTATCCTGAAAGGGCCAAAGGCCTGGTCAAATCTGAACACCAAAGATACCAACGTCTGGCAGGGCGACTACCAAATGGTTGGCCGTCAGGGGCGCGGTACCGCTGACCTGATGAAACAGCGTGGTGAAAACCGCTATACCATTTTAGAAAACGGCAGCTTTACCTCCTGTCTGCCGGGCTCTGACACCTGGAGCGTTGTCGGCAGCGAAGTTATCCACGACCGCGAAGAACAGGTCGCGGAGATCTGGAACGCACGCTTTAAGCTCGGCTCGGTACCGATTTTTTACAGTCCCTACCTGCAGCTGCCGGTAGGCGATAAGCGTCGTTCAGGCTTCCTGATCCCTAACGCTAAATACAGCACCAAAAACGGCGCAGAATTCTATCTTCCTTATTACTGGAATATCGCGCCGAACTTTGATGCCACGATCACCCCGCACTATATGAGCAAGCGTGGCGGCGTGATGTGGGAAAACGAATTTCGCTACCTGACTCAGGCTGGCGCGGGTTTATTCGAGTTTGATTACCTGCCATCGGATAAGGTTTACGAGGACGATCACTCTGGCGACAGTAACAGTCGCCGCTGGCTGTTCTACTGGAACCATTCTGGCGTCGTAGATCAGGTGTGGCGCTTCAATGCCGACTACACCAAAGTCAGCGACCCGGACTACTTTAACGATTTCAGCTCCAAATACGGTTCCAGTACCGATGGCTACGCTACGCAAAAATTGAGCGCGGGCTACGCCAATCAGAACTTTGACGCGACCGTATCGACCAAGCAGTTCCAGGTCTTTGACCGCGACTCAAGCAACGCCTATTCCGCTGAGCCGCAGCTGGACGTGAACTACTATCAGAACGATGTCGGCCCGTTTGATACCCATTTTTACGGGCAAGCCGTACATTTTGTTAACTCGAACAGCAAAATGCCGGAAGCGACTCGCGTTCACTTCGAGCCGACCATCGATCTGCCGCTGTCTAACGGCTGGGGCAGCATCAATACCGAAGCCAAACTGCTGGCAACCCACTATCAGCAGAGCAATCTCGATCATTACAACGCGGTCAACGGCACCGACTATAAAGACTCGGTTAATCGCGTGATGCCGCAGTTTAAAGTTGATGGCAAAATGGTTTTCGAGCGCGATATGCAAGAGAGCTATACCCAGACGCTCGAACCGCGTATGCAGTATCTGTACATCCCCTATCGTGACCAGAGCAAAATAGGTAGCTACGACTCAACGCTGCTGCAATCTGACTATAGCGGCCTGTTCCGTGACCGTACCTACAGCGGCCTCGATCGCATTGCTTCAGCCAACCAGGTCTCCACCGGCGTCACATCTCGCGTTTATGATGCCGCCGCAGTTGAACGTTTTAACATTTCCGTTGGTCAAATCTACTATTTCACCGAGGCGCGAACCGGTGACGACAACATCAACTGGGAGAATAACGACACGCGAGGTTCACTGGTATGGGCCGGCGATACCTACTGGCGCATCACCGATGACTGGGGTTTACGCGGGGGAATTCAGTACGATACGCGTCTGGATAACGTCGCTACCGGTAGCGGAACCGTGGAATACCGTCGCGACGAAAACCGTTTAGTACAGCTTAACTATCGTTACGCGAGCCCGGAATACATTCAGGCGACTCTGCCATCGTATTCCACCGCGAAGCAATATAAAGATGGTATTTCGCAGGTAGGGATGACCGCCAGCTGGCCAATCGTCGATCGTTGGGCAGTCGTTGGCGCGTACTACTACGACACGAATACCAGAAAGTCAGCAAATCAGATGTTAGGGGTGCAGTATAGCTCTTGTTGCTACGCTATCCGTGTCGGCTATGAACGTAAGATTAACGGCTGGGATAACAGCAGCAGCGAAAGCAAATACGACAACACCTTCGGCTTTAACATCGAGCTGCGTGGTCTGAGCTCCAATTACGGCCTCGGCACCCAGCAGATGCTGCGTTCGAACATTTTACCGTACCAGAGCTCCCTGTGATGTGGCTGGTTTAAACGTAATCCGCAATTGCGGTTAATTGAAATGGAAAAAGTATGAAGAACTGGAAAACGCTGCTTCTCGGTATCGCCATGATCGCGAATACCAGTTTCGCTGCCCCGCAGGTTGTCGATAAAGTAGCGGCTGTCGTCAATAATGGCGTTGTTCTGGAAAGCGACGTCGCTGGTTTGATGCAATCGGTAAAACTTAACGCCGGCCAGGCCGGGCAGCAACTGCCGGATGATGCAACCCTGCGTCATCAGATCCTCGAACGTCTGATCATGGATCAGATAGTCCTGCAGATGGGCCAGAAAATGGGCGTGAAGATCTCTGACGATCAGCTCGACCAGGCCATTGCCAACATCGCTAAGCAGAACAATATGTCGATGGATCAGATGCGCAGTCGTCTGGCCTATGACGGTATTAACTACAACACCTACCGTAGTCAGATTCGCAAAGAGATGACGATTTCGGAAGTGCGTAATAACGAAGTTCGTCGTCGCATCACCGTTCTGCCGCAGGAAGTAGAAACCCTAGCAAAACAAATTGGCGATCAGAATGACGCCAGCACTGAGCTGAATCTCAGCCACATCCTAATCCCGCTGCCGGAAAACCCAACTTCCGAGCAGGTTGCAGAGGCTCAGGACCAGGCAAACTCAGTAGTTGAGCAGGCGCGCAGCGGTGCAGACTTCGGCAAATTAGCTATCACCTATTCTGCCGATCAGCAGGCGCTGAAAGGCGGCCAGATGGGCTGGGGTCGTATTCAGGAACTGCCTGGCATCTTCGCTCAGGCGCTGAGCACCGCGAAGAAAGGCGATATCGTTGGCCCGATTCGTTCCGGCGTTGGCTTCCATATCCTGAAAATTAACGATATGCGCGGCGGCAGCAAAAGTATCTCCGTTACCGAAGTTCACGCTCGCCACATCCTGCTGAAACCTTCGCCGATCATGAACGACGATCAGGCACGGGCGAAGCTTGAGCAGATCGCAGCAGATATTAAGAGCGGCAAAACCACCTTTGCTCAAGCGGCGAAAGAGTTCTCTGAAGATCCGGGTTCTGCTAACCAGGGCGGTGATTTAGGTTGGGCAACTCCGGATATTTTCGATCCGGCGTTCCGCGACGCGATTCTGCGCCTCAACAAAGGCCAGACCAGCGCTCCGGTTCACTCATCCTTCGGCTGGCACCTGATTGAACTGCTGGATACCCGCAACGTCGACAAAACCGACGCCGCGCAGAAAGACCGTGCTTACCGCATGCTGATGAACCGTAAATTCTCCGAAGAAGCGGCTACCTGGATGCAGGAACAGCGCGCCAGCGCGTACGTTAAAGTTCTGAGTAACTAAATGATCGGTACACAACGAGTCGTAATCACTCCCGGCGAACCCGCCGGGATTGGCCCCGACCTCGTCGTGCAGCTTGCGCAGCGCGACTGGCCGGTAGAGCTGGTGATTTGCGCCGATGGCGCCCTGTTATCCGACCGAGCAAACCTGCTCGGTCTTCCTTTATCCCTTAGGCCTTACGACCCCACCGTTCCTGCCTCAGCGCAACGCGCGGGCACCCTGACGCTTCTTCCTGTCGCTCTCAACGTACCGGTTGAGCCAGGTGTGCTTAACGTTAGCAACGGTGGTTACGTGGTCGACACGCTGGCCCGCGCCTGCGATGGCTGCCTGAACGGCGAATTTGCCGCGCTGATCACCGGGCCGGTACATAAGGGCATTATCAATGATGCAGGTATCGCCTTTACTGGTCACACCGAGTTCTTTGAAGAGCGCTCACAGGCCAGTAAAGTGGTGATGATGCTGGCAACCGAAGAGCTGCGCGTGGCGCTGGTGACCACTCATCTGCCGCTAAAAGCGATAAGCGATGCGATTACGCCAGACCTGCTGCGTGAAATCATCACCATTCTGCATCACGACCTGCGCACCAAATTTGGCATTAATGACCCGCACGTGCTGGTCTGCGGCCTGAACCCGCATGCAGGCGAAGGCGGTCACATGGGAACGGAAGAGATCGATACGATTATTCCGGTGCTTGAAGAGATGCGCGCAAAGGGCATGAACCTGAGCGGCCCGCTACCGGCAGACACCCTGTTTCAGCCGAAATATCTCGACCATGCCGATGCGGTACTCGCGATGTATCACGATCAGGGCCTGCCCGTGCTAAAATACCAGGGCTTTGGCCGCGGCGTGAATATTACGCTCGGTTTACCTTTTATTCGCACCTCTGTTGACCACGGTACCGCACTCGAACTTGCGGGCCAGGGAAAAGCGGAAGTCGGCAGTTTTATCACGGCGCTTAATCTCGCCATCAAAATGATTGTTAATACCCAATGAATAATCGAGTCCATCAGGGCCACTTAGCCCGTAAACGTTTCGGGCAAAACTTTCTCAACGATCAGTTCGTGATCGACAGCATTGTCTCGGCCATTAATCCACAAAAAGATCAGGCGATTGTTGAAATCGGCCCCGGCCTTGCCGCACTGACTGAGCCGGTCGGTGAACGCCTCGACAAGTTGACCGTTATCGAGCTGGACCGCGATCTGGCTGCACGTTTGCAAACGCATCCGTTCCTCGGACCAAAGCTGACGATTTATCAGCAAGATGCGATGACCATGAACTTCCGCGAGCTGTCGCAGACCATGGGCCAGCCGCTGCGCGTGTTTGGCAACCTGCCGTACAATATCTCCACGCCGCTGATGTTCCATCTGTTCAGCTATACTGATGCCATTGCCGACATGCACTTTATGCTGCAAAAAGAAGTCGTCAATCGTCTGGTTGCCGGGCCGAACAGTAAGGCGTATGGTCGATTGAGCGTGATGGCGCAATATTACTGCCAGATAATTCCGGTACTTGAAGTCCCGCCGAGCGCCTTTACGCCAGCACCTAAAGTGGATTCTGCCGTCGTGCGTCTGGTGCCTTACCGCACGCTGCCGCATCCGGTAAAAGAGATTCGCGTGCTGAGCCGCATCACCACCGAGGCTTTCAACCAGCGTCGGAAAACGATCCGTAACAGCCTCGGCAATCTGTTCAGCGTCGAGGTTCTGACCGAGCTGGGTATCGACCCGGCGAAGCGCGCAGAAAATATTTCCGTGGCGCAGTATTGTCAGTTAGCTAACTGGTTATCTGAGAACGCGCCCACCAAGGAGAGCTAACCATGATCAATTCGCCCCGAGTTTGTGTGCAGGTACAAAGCGTCTATATCGAATCGCAATCTTCTCCAGAAGAAGAGCGCTACGTTTTCGCTTATACCGTCACCCTGCGTAATTTGGGGCGGACTCAGGTTCAGCTTCTTGGTCGCTACTGGCTTATCACCAACGGCAATGGTCGTGAGACCGAAGTTCAGGGTGAAGGGGTTGTCGGCGAGCAGCCGCATATTCCGGCCGGCGGCGAATTTCAATATACCAGCGGCGCGGTTATTGAAACGCCGCTGGGCACCATGCAGGGACACTATGAGATGATCGATGTGAACGGCGCGCCGTTCTCCATTGAAGTCCCTGTTTTCCGTCTCGCAGTACCCACTCTCATCCATTAAAACAATGTCTACATACCTTATTGGCGACGTTCACGGTTGCTACGATGAACTGATCGCATTATTAGAGCAGGTGGAGTTTAATCCTGAGGTTGATACGCTGTGGCTCACGGGCGACCTGGTCGCGCGCGGCCCCGGTTCGCTCGAAGTACTGCGTTTCGTAAAACTGCTTGGCGATAGCGTGCGCATTGTGCTGGGTAATCACGACCTACATCTGCTGGCGGTATTTGCGGGTATCAGCCGCAACAAACCGAAAGACCGACTGAAATCACTGCTTGAAGCGCCGGATGCCGACGAACTGCTCAACTGGCTACGTCGTCAGCCGATGATGCAAATCGATGAAGAGAAAAAGCTGGTGATGGCTCATGCAGGCATCACTCCGCAGTGGGATCTGGAAACCGCCAAACAGTGCGCCCGCGATGTTGAGGCGGTGCTGTCCAGCGACTCCTACCCGTTCTTTCTCGATGCCATGTACGGCGATATGCCGAACAACTGGAGTAACGAACTCAGCGGTCTGGCACGCCTGCGCTTTATCTCCAACGCTTTTACCCGCATGCGCTACTGCTTCCCGAACGGGCAGTTGGATATGTATGCCAAAGAAGCGCCGGAAAGCGCCCCCGCACCGCTCAAACCGTGGTTCGCCATTCCTGGCCCGGTAGCGAGCGAATACAGCATCGCCTTCGGTCATTGGGCTTCGCTGGAAGGAAAAGGAACGCCGGAAGGCATTTACGCGCTGGATACCGGCTGCTGCTGGGGCGGAGATCTCACCTGTCTGCGCTGGGAAGATAAAATGTACTTCACGCAGCCGTCGAATCGCCAGAAAAATATGGATGAAGGCGAGGCGATCGCCTCCTGAGAAAAGTCCCCCGGTGAGCCATAGCCACCGGGGAAAGCTTTAGCGGCGTTCCAGAATCTCGAAGCAGTAGCTGTGGGAGTTCTGCGCATCAGCGTCGTGAAACTCGCTGAATACCGACTCCCACTGGTCCGGATCGTAATCCGGGAAATGGGTATCGCCTTCCACTTCAGCATCAATATGCGTCAGATAGAGCTTGTGCGCTTTCGGCAGGAACTGCTCGTAAACGCGACCACCACCAATCACCATCATCTCTTCAACATCGCCGCAGGCGGCAATGGCTTCATCAACGGACTTCACCCACTGCACGCGATCGTCGGTGCCGGGCTGGCTGCTAATAACGATATTTTTACGCCCCGGTAACGGGCGTCCGATGGATTCCCAGGTCAGACGACCCATTACTACCGGCTTGTTTAAGGTGTTGCGCTTAAACCAGGCGAGATCGGCAGGCAGATTCCACGGCATGGCGTTTTCCATACCGATGACGCGATCTACCGCTAACGCCGCAATCAGACTGATCATTGATTAATTCCCGAATGCAAAAAATTGCCGCCACTATACGGAAAGCGTAATACTTCGTCGACTGGGCGAAGAGTAAAGAATCAGAAAATTTTAAGATTTGCTGGCAAGCCCACGTAAGCCACGTGAGCCGCCAGAACAGGATCTAAATTGAAAACAAATTGTTACTTGTAAAGCTAGCGTAACACGCGTAATTCATCGTCAGGCCGAGGGCTTATTCTGTGGCTCATCGGCAATATCGCCAGTGTGCCGTCCCTCTTCCGTCCCCTGCCAACCATGGCGCTGAACCAGCGATAAATGGTTGCGATCCTCGTTGATAATACCGGTCAGCATATCGCTGGTGCGTTTGAATACCGCCACCCGGGAAGCCGCATCGTTTTCCGCCATCGCCACCATCTCTTCGACCATTTGCAGATTGAAACGGCGGAACAGATCGGCACGCTCGCGAGCCTCATATGCCCCCAGCCCCAGCGCCTCGAGGGTCATTCGCCCGGACTTCAGCGCCGCTTCAAAGGTTTCACGCTCTGGCGCTTCGACGCCGACCTGACGCAGCTTGATGTAATGATCGACATCGCGGGCGCGGGAGATAATTTGCAGATGCGGGAAGTGCTCTTTCGCCAGTTCCGCCAGCTGCAGGTTAGTCTGCGGATCGTCGATGGCGTTAATCAGCACTTCTGCTTTTTCCGCCCCCGCCGATTCAAGCAGATCAACCCGCGTCGCATCACCGTAGAACACTTTCATATCAAACTTACGCAGGGTGTCGACGTGGTCAGGGTCATGATCGAGGATAACCATCTTCACGCCGCTGGAGAGCAGCACACGACCAGCAATCTGCCCATAGCGCCCGAATCCGGCGATGATGACTCGCGGCTGCTCTTCATCAATCTCATCGGCTTCACGCTCCTGACCGCTGGCAGATTTTTCCAGACGGGTCAGCAGCACCAGCAGAATCGGCGTTGCCGCCATTGACAGCGCAACGGCCAGGGTCAGCGCCTTCGCCCACTCACTGTCCAACACATCAGCCATCTGCGCCGCGCCGAAGACCACGAAAGCAAACTCGCTTCCCTGCCCGAGTAGCACCGCAAACCAGCGGCGCTGGGCGCGCGGTACACCTAACGGTTTGGCTATCAACCACAGCATCAGTGATTTAATGACCAGGAAACCAACCAGTAAAATCAGAATACGTAGCGGATGGGTCACCAGGGTACCGAAGTCGATAGACATCCCGACGCCGATAAAAAACAACCCCAGCAGCAGGCCTTTAAACGGCTCAATATCGCTTTCCAGCGCATGACGGTATTCAGAGCTTGCCAGCAATACTCCGGCAAGGAACGCCCCCATAGCCATCGACAGCCCAACCTCCTCCAGCAGCAGCCCAAAGCCAAACACCAGGAACAAGGCCACGGCGCTGAACACCTCACGCAGACCGGAGCGCGCAACAAAACGCAGCATGGGCCGGGTCAGATAGCGGCCGAGCGCCACCACCAGTGCCAGCGCCCCCGCGACTTTCAGCGCCGAGAGAGCAAACGCCCCCAGCGTCGTTGAACCGCCGCTCGCCGCCAGCAGCGGGATCATCGCCACCAGCGGAATTGCCGCGATATCCTGGAACAGTAACACCGCAAATGCGCTCCGGCCCAGCTGCGTCACCGTCAGGTTGCGTTCGTTCATCGCCTGCATGGCAATCGCCGTTGATGAGAGCGCCAGGGTCATACCAATCAGTTCCGCCACCTGCCAGCGCAGGCCCAGCGACATGCAGAACAGGCCGATCAGCGCCCCGCAGACCACCATCTGCAACGCCCCGCCACCGAACACCGAGGCGCGCAGCTTCCACAGGCGCTGCGGATCCAGCTCCAGGCCGATGACAAAAAGCATCAGCACCACGCCGATTTCCGCAAAATGCAGAATCGACTCGGCGTCGGTGACCAGCCGCAACCCCCACGGGCCAATAATACAGCCAGCGATTAAGTAGCCGAGCACCGACCCCAGCCCAAGACGCACGGCAATCGGCACAATCAGCGCGGCGGACCCCAAATAGATGAGCGCCTGTATGAGCGTATGGCTATCCATTATTGTGCGCCTCCTGCCATTCGATTAAGCGTTGCCGATAATGGCGCGCCTGCGCCTGAAGGGTTTCGTCATCGCAGACAAAAGTGCAATGCATGGCGAACGGCGGCAGCCATTTCATACCACAGTACAAACCCGTCGCCTGCAGCGGCTGCGCCAGAACGTCAAAACCGGGGAATGAACCGATAGCAAAGTGGCTTTCGCCGCCACCGGTGGTCACCGCCCACATCAGCGATTTCCCGCGCAGCGCGATACCGTTGTGGCCGTAAGCCCAGCCGTGCGATAACACCTTATCCATCCACAGCTTCAGCAACGGCGGTACGCTGTACCACTGCATCGGATGCTGCCAGATAACCAGATCGGCACGGGCCAGCGCCGCCTGTTCGGCGGCGATATCGATATTGAAATCGGGATAAAGTTGATAGAGAGAGCGTATCTCTACGCCATCAAGCGTCCTTGCCTGCTCAAGCATCCGCTTATTCGCATGCGAGTGCTGCGGATAGGGATGTGCATAAATTATAAGAATCATTGATTCGCCTGCGTTAACTCTTGTTGTAATCAGCAAGAGTGTAGACAGTTAATTGAATCGCTTACAATGATAAGTGTGATTTATATCTCATAGTGTTACGCATTTCGCGGTTGTTTAGTGACCGCAACATCCGGCTGAGTGGTATCCAGGTCGCACTTCTTCGGCAGCAGGAAGGTAATGGTCCCGGCAATGATTAACGAGCCGGCCAGCGCGCAAACCGCCACGTTCTGCCCGTAAAGATAAATCATCACCCCCACCAGATACGGACCGCAGAACCCACCAAGGTTACCCAGGCCATTAATCACGCCGCGCGCGCTACCGGCTACCTCCGGCGAGGCGATACGTCCCGGCATTGACCAGAATGGGCTGGTTGCCGATTTCAGGAAGAAGCCGCAGACCACCAGCGCGATATAGGCCGCCACCACATGTTCACGCAATATTACCGAGGCCACCAGCGCTGCTGCGAAGCAGTAAAGCGAGAAACGAACCCACAGACGACGTTTGCCGCTACGATCGCTGAACAGCGAAATCACATAGATCCCTGCCAGCGTCGCCATGAACGGCAGTATGGCGAGGAACCCGACGCTGGCCATGCTGCCGCCGGTCAGCCCCTTCAGGATGGTCGGTAGCCACAACGTGTAGCCATAATCGCCGGTCTGGTAGAAGAAATTGAGGATCACCAGCTTCATCAGGCCAGGGTTGCGGAACACATCTTTAACCGGCGCGTTGCTTACCGGCGCTTCCTCCAGCTTTGCCGCCCGCTCGGCGGCCAGGGTAGTGACCAGATACTGACGCTCGCTTTCCGGCAACCAGCGCGCTTCTTCTGGACGGTCACTGATCATGAACCACCACACTACCAGCACCACTATCGACAGCAGGCCTTCGATGATAAACAGCCAGCGCCAGTCAAGCGCCGCGATAATCGCGCCCGATACCGGCGCGGTCAACATACCGCCCAGCGGGGCAAACATCATCACGAAAGCATTCGCCCGGCCGATCTCTTTCTCCGGGAACCAGTTGCTGATCATGGTCAACACTACCGGCAGCATTCCACCTTCAGAAACGCCGAGAATAAAACGCAGCACCAGCAACTGATATTCGTGCGTGACAAAACCGGTGGCGATAGAGACCACCGCCCAGGCCACCAGCGACCAGGCAATAAATTTCTTCCCACTGCCGTTTACCGCAATTCTGCCGCCGGGTATTTGCAGAAATAAATAACCAATAAAAAATATTCCGCTGGCGACACCGGCCATCTGGCTGGTAATACCTAAATCGGTTTCCATTCCGCCGGGCAGCGCAAAGCTAATATTAACCCGGTCCATAAACGAAATAATACAGGCGATCAACACCGGCGTAATAATACGCAGCCAGCGGGTGCTGGGAATTTTATCGTTCATATATCGCACTCTCTATGCAGAGGTTATCATTGTAATAAAGTGAGCGTAGGGACAGAGAAAAAGAAATGGTAATTAATTAATCGCGTTGGGTAATTCCGCGCCGGCGAAATAAGCGGCAACGTTGGCGTATACCACATCGCTCATTTTCTGCCGTGTCTCGTGAGTGGCGCTGGCAACGTGCGGTTGCAGGACGACATTATCGAGCGCAATGAGTTCAGCCGGTACATGTGGCTCATCTTCGAAGACATCAAGACCCGCCCCGGCGATAACACCGTTTTGTAACGCATGAATCAGCGCTTTTTCGTCCACCAGAGAACCACGGGCGATATTAATCAGCCAGGCGTGTTTCGGCATGACGTTAAACACGGAAGCATCAATCAGCCCGCGGTTAGCTTCGCCCCCCGAAGCCGCGATCACCAGAAAGTCGCTTTCGTGGGCCAGCGTGTGCAGATCCGCACACCACTGATAGCGCAGTCCTTTAACCTTTTTGCGATCGGTATAGAGCACTTCCATATCGAATCCGCTCGCGCGGCGGGCGATAGCCTGGCCGATATTGCCCATCCCCAGCAGGCCAATGCGTTTGCCGCTCACTTGGGTTGCCAGCGGCAGTCCGCCGTTCAGCCAGCGCCCCTCACGCACAAAACGATCGCCCTGACACAGCTGACGTGAACCCGCCAGCAGCAGACCCATCGCCAGGTCCGCGACATCGTTGGTCAGCACGCCGGAAGTGATAGAGACGGCAATCTGCCGGGAACGGGCGAAATCTAAATCGACGGCATCAGTCCCCACGCCGAAGATAGCAATCAACCCAACGTGCGGCAGCAGTTCCAGAACGCTGTTCTGTACGCCAACATCACCCCGGGTCACAACAGCGGCAATGTTTTCCCCCTGCTCGCGCAGAAAAGTAATCGGGTCTTCCTGCTCATACAGGCGATACAGCGGAAACTCTGCAGCCAGTTGCGCCTGCAGAGCGTCAATAACGGGGGCCACTAAAAGGACGGCGCGGGTAATAGCATTATTCATCAGATCACCTGTTTGATAGTTCAGTACGACGGTAGTCACTATCAAACGGGTTTTTTGTGTGGTTTTTTGCGATCTGCGTCACGCTGAATCGTGTTAAAAATAGCTGTTACGCTCTCCGTGATCGCTAAGACAAAACTGGCTTGCGGCGGGCGTACGGTGGACGATGCGTTAACCTTCTGCTAACACCGAGCCATCGCCGTTCAGGCAGGGTTAAATGGTTTCGCCCATCGACAGCCGATAATGCAGATCGACTTTTTCGATAGTGGGCAGCCCTTTGATTTTCTTAATTAAGATCTCTGTCGCGACTTTACCCATTTCAAAACGCGGCGTCAGCACGCTGGCGAGACGCGGGGACACTATCTGCCCTATCTCCAGGCCATGAAAACCCGCAATCGCCAGCTCCTGCGGCACATTGATACCGCAAGCGAGGCACTCCTGTAACACGCCGACCGCCAGATCGTCATTAGTACACAGAATCGCGTCCATATCGGCGTACATCTGCCGCGCCAGGGTCATCATTCCGGTGCCTATTGATACCGACGATACCTTATTCGGCGCGATACGCCCTTGCGGCAATCCGGCATTCGCCATCGCCTGACAGTAACCGGCATAGCGCTGCTCATCACGCACGTCAGACATCGAACCAAAGTAGATAACCCGCCGCTTGCCGCTCGCCAGCAGCATATTGGTCATATCGAACCCGGCTTTAAAATTATCGAAGCCGACATTGATACGCCCGACGTTGTCCGTCAGCCCCATCACTTCAGCCACGGGAATTTTTGCCGCATTGAGATATTTGTCTGCCCGCAAAGTATGCGCCGACTCGGTCAATAGCAGGCCCTTGACGTTAAAGGCCAGCACGGCGGCGATCTGCTCCTCTTCGCGCTGGCGGTCGTAATCGTAGTTCACCACCAGCGTCTGATAACCGTGCGCGGTGGTGACCGACTCAATTCCAGCCAGCAGATCGGCAAAAATTTGATTATGAAAGGAGGGAATAAGCACGCCAATGCGCGGGACGACAACGCTGATCATCGCCGGATTATCGGGGTCCGGCTCATAGCCAATTTCGGCAATCACGCTGGCGATACGCTCCGCCGTTTCAGGCTTCACTTTATCCGGGGTACGTAAATAGCGGCTGACGGTCATCTTGGTTACGCCCGCCAGCGCTGCAATATCATTGAGCGTAATGCGTTGTGCTTTCATCTATCGGCCCGTCAAATACATCCACTGCATCAGGCCATTATGCCTGTCGCGGGTTAAAAAGAGAATCTTACCGCTGTCCGGTTAACCCGCTGAGCGACGGTAATTTCCGCCTCGCTTCACGTTTAACGTAACCCCTTTTAGTAACATGGTTTTGAGTGATCTACATCACAGTTTTACCCGTCGAAAATCCGTGAGATAGAGCACAGGTTATTCCACTTACGTTGAAGTATGACGGGTATATATTCAGCCGTTAATCAGGATATCAAGATGAAAGATCTTTTCAGCTTACAAGGCAAACGTATTTTAATTACTGGCGCAGGACAGGGTATTGGTTTTGTCATGGCGCAGGGCCTTGCGCAATATGGTGCAGAAATTATTATTAACGATATTTCGGCATCACGCGCTGATGATGCGGTAATGAAATTACGCGATGAAGGCGCTACCGCACATGCAGCGGTATTTAACGTTACCGATGCTGATTCCGTAGAAAAAGCCATTAATCAAATTGAAAATGAAATTGGCGTAATTGACGTGTTATTTAATAATGCCGGAATTCAGCGCCGCCACCCGTTTACCGAATTTCCGGTACAGGAGTGGAACGACGTTATTTCGGTCAACCAAACTGCCGTATTTCTCGTTTCCCAGGCCGTCGCCAAACGCATGATTGGCCGCCAGCAAGGAAAAATCGTCAATATCTGCTCAATGCAGAGCGAACTCGGGCGCGACACCATAACCCCATATGCTGCGGCGAAAGGCGCAGTAAAAATGCTGACCCGCGGGATGTGCGTCGAGCTGGCGCGTTATAACATTCAGGTCAACGGTATTGCGCCAGGCTACTTTAAAACCGCCATGACCCAGGCGCTGGTTGACGATAAAGCCTTTACCGACTGGCTGTGCAAACGCACACCCGCCGCTCGCTGGGGTGACCCGCAGGAACTGGTCGGCGCAGCAGTATTTTTATCATCTAACGCCTCGAATTTTGTTAATGGCCATCTGCTGTTCGTCGACGGCGGAATGCTGGTCGCCGTCTGAACAAGGAGTTCACCATGGCAGGACAATGCATTATTTTGATGGGTGTATCCGGCACCGGTAAGACCACCGTCGGTCAGGCCCTGGCCCAGGCGCTTGGCGCGAAATTTATCGATGGCGACGATCTGCATCCTCGCAAAAATATCGTCAAAATGGCCGCCAGTCAGCCGCTTGATGACGACGATCGCCAGCCGTGGCTGGAGCGTATTGGTGATGTCATTTTCAGTCTCGGGCAGAAAAACGAGTCCGGCGTACTGGTGTGTTCGGCGCTGAAAAAGCGCTATCGCGACCAGCTGCGTGAGGGGAATCCCCATTTACGCTTCCTGTGGCTGACCGGCGACTACGACTGCATTTTGCAGCGTATGCAGGCGCGCAAAGGCCACTTTATGCCTGAAGCCCTGCTGCGCAGCCAGTTCGCTGCGCTGGAAACGCCAGACGCCAGCGAAAGCGACATTTTAGCCGTCGATATCGCTCCTGATGTCGCGAGCATTGTGGCGCACTCCATCACGCTACTCGACCATCATCAACGACAGGAGATCCCGGCATGATTATCGATACCTTAACCGCCGCCGCCAAAAATAGCTTTTATCCGTCGGTCATCCGCAAAGCACTACAGGCAGTTTTGCAACAGGAGCCGCACGCCCTGCCGCCGGGGAAATATACCGTTGATGGCGATAATCTGTTTTTTACCGTTGTTGAAGGCAGCACTAAACCACTGGCGGAGCAGCGCCCGGAATATCATCGTCAGTACATAGATATTCATATTGTACTGAAAGGCGAAGAGATTATCGGTGCCGGTAATAAGGGTCTGGAGATCGTTGACGATGGGCCGTTTAATACCGCGCATGATATTGGCTTTTGCCAGGCAATCAGCAGCGAAACGCTGATTCACCTACATCCTGAAGAGCTGGCGATCCTGTTCCCAGGCGAACTACACCGGCCCATGGCCGCGATGGATGCAGGCGCGCCGTTGCGCAAAATTATCGTCAAAATTGACTACGCCTTACTGTAAATCAACCGGCCCCGCCGCACTCCTCGCGGGGCCACGGATAACGCTTAGTTATCCAGTTCGTCCATCGATTTCACCTGATCGCGATTGATCTGCTCTGTGCGACCGGTTTCAGCATTTTTATAGGACACCAGCCCGGTATCATCATCTACCTGCGGTTTGCCATCGGTCACAATCGTTCTGCCATCGGTGGTTTTTAGGGACTGGTTTGTTGAACACCCGGCGATGGTAAACAGTGCAGCGGCGGTGAAAATTGCCGCAGTGAGTGGTTTGAATTGCATCGTGTTTCTCTCCCGTTATTCAGTCAAATTAATTATCACCCTAACCACTTTAGGCTAGCTGACTGAATCGGGAGAAAAAACCAGAACTCTCCGAAGTGGCGTTTTAGCTTGAAGCTCACCGCCGCGCATAAAAAAGCGCCTCCGGTGTCAACCACCGGAGGCGCTGTTACTGGCAGATTACATTACTTTTTAATCTGCGCGTGCATTTCCTGCACCGACGTCACCTTCTCCATCGCGTTGGCATTCAGCGCCATCGCCGTGGCGAAGCCGCCGTTCAGCGTGGTGTCGTAATGTACTTTGTACTGCAGCGCGCTGCGGCGAATAAGCTTGGAGTCTTCAATCGCCTGACGACCTGCGGTGGTATTGATGATGTAGGTATATTCGCCATTCTTGATGCGGTCCTGAATGTGCGGACGACCTTCATGCACCTTGTTCACCAGACGTGGGTTGATACCCGCTTCACCCAGCACAATCGCGGTGCCGTGAGTCGCATCCAGCTCGAAGCCAAACTTCAGCAGCTTAGCGGCCAGGTCCACCACGCGCTCTTTGTCGCCTTCGCGAACGGAGAGCAGCGCGCGGCCCTGTTTCTTCATCGTTGAGTTGCTGCCCAGTTGCGCCTTAGCAAACGCCTCCGCGAAGGTGCGGCCGACGCCCATCACCTCGCCGGTAGAGCGCATCTCTGGCCCTAACAGCGGGTCAACGCCCGGGAATTTGTTAAACGGCAGCACCACCTCTTTCACCGAATAGTACGGCGGGATGATCTCTTTAGTGACGCCCTGTTGAGCCAGAGTTCTGCCCGCCATCACGCGCGCCGCGACTTTCGCCAGCGGTACGCCGGTGGCTTTCGACACGAACGGGACGGTACGCGCTGCACGCGGGTTGACTTCAATCAGGTAGACTTCGTTGTTTTTGACCGCAAACTGCACGTTCATCAGGCCGCGAACCTGCAGCTCAAAGGCCAGCTTCTGCACCTGCTCGCGCATCACATCCTGAATTTCCTGGCTCAGGGTGTAGGCAGGCAGTGAACACGCAGAGTCGCCGGAGTGCACGCCCGCCTGCTCGATATGCTCCATGATGCCGCCAATCAGCACCATTTCGCCGTCGCAGATAGCGTCGACGTCAACTTCAACCGCATCGTCAAGGAAGCGGTCCAGCAGCACCGGCGCATCGTTAGAAACGCTGACAGCGGTCTGGAAGTAACGGCGCAGGTCGATTTCATCGTAAACGATTTCCATCGCCCGCCCACCGAGAACGTAGGACGGACGCACCACCAGCGGGTAGCCAATCTCTTTCGCTTTTTCGACAGCCATTTCGATGGCGGTCACGGTGGCGTTTGCCGGTTGCTTCAGCTTCAGACGGTCAACCGCCTGTTGGAAACGCTCGCGGTCTTCTGCACGGTCAATCGCATCCGGGCTGGTGCCGATAATCGGTACGCCTGCGGCTTCCAGCGCGCGCGCCAGCTTCAGCGGAGTCTGGCCGCCGTACTGCACGATAACGCCTTTCGGCTTCTCGATGCGCACGATTTCCAGCACGTCTTCCAGCGTCACCGGCTCAAAGTACAGGCGGTCGGAGGTGTCGTAGTCAGTGGAGACGGTTTCCGGGTTACAGTTGACCATAATGGTCTCGTAACCGTCTTCGCGCAGCGCCAGCGAGGCGTGTACACAGCAGTAGTCGAATTCAATGCCCTGACCGATGCGGTTCGGGCCGCCGCCGAGAACCATGATTTTGTCACGGTCAGCGGACGGGTTCGCTTCGCACTCATCTTCATAGGTGGAGTACATGTAGGCGGTGTCGGTGGCGAATTCCGCCGCGCAGGTATCCACGCGCTTGTAAACCGGGTGCAGGTCATACTGGTCGCGCAGCTTGCGGATTTCCGCTTCGCGCACGCCCGCCAGTTTCGCCAGACGCGCATCGGCAAAGCCTTTGCGCTTGAGCTGACGCAGGAAGTCGGCGTCGAGACCGGTAATACCGACTTCAGCCACTTTCTCTTCCAGACGCACCAGCTCTTCAATCTGTACCAGGAACCAGCGGTCGATATTGGTCAGGTTGAACACGCCATCAACGGACAGACCGGCGCGGAAGGCGTCAGCGATATACCAGATACGCTCGGCACCAGCATCTTTCAGCTCACGGCGAATCTTGGTCAGCGCTTCAGGGTCATCCAGGCTCACTTTCGGGTCGAAACCGGTCGCGCCCACTTCCAGACCGCGCAGCGCTTTCTGCAGGGACTCCTGCTGGGTACGGCCAATCGCCATGACTTCACCGACAGATTTCATCTGCGTGGTCAGACGGTCGTTAGCGCCAACGAATTTCTCGAAGTTGAAGCGTGGAATTTTCGTCACAACGTAGTCGATGGACGGCTCAAACGACGCCGGAGTACGGCCGCCGGTGATGTCGTTCATCAGCTCGTCGAGGGTATAACCCACCGCCAGCTTTGCCGCCACTTTGGCAATCGGGAAGCCGGTGGCTTTCGAGGCCAGCGCCGAAGAGCGGGAGACGCGCGGGTTCATTTCGATAACGATCAGGCGGCCATCTTTCGGGTTCACCGAGAACTGAACGTTAGATCCGCCGGTTTCTACGCCGATTTCACGCAGCACCGCCATCGAGGCGTTACGCATGATTTGGTACTCTTTATCGGTTAAGGTCTGCGCTGGAGCTACGGTGATGGAGTCGCCGGTATGGATGCCCATCGCATCGAAGTTTTCGATAGAGCAGACGATGATGCAGTTGTCGTTTTTATCACGCACCACTTCCATCTCGTACTCTTTCCAGCCGATCAGCGATTCATCAATCAGCAGCTCGTTGGTCGGCGAGAGATCCAGCCCGCGCTCGCAAATTTCTTCAAACTCTTCGCGGTTGTAGGCGATACCACCACCGGTGCCGCCCATGGTGAAGCTCGGGCGGATGATGCATGGGAAGCCAACGTCAGCGGCAACCGCCAGCGCTTCTTCCATGGTGTGCGCGATACCGGAACGCGCGGTGTCGAGGCCGATTTTCTTCATCGCGACGTCGAAACGGCGACGGTCTTCTGCTTTATCAATCGCGTCGGCGGTAGCACCAATCATGGTCACGCCGAACTCTTCCAGCACGCCCTGACGCTCCAGCTCCAGCGCGCAGTTCAGCGCGGTCTGGCCGCCCATGGTCGGCAGAACCGCATCCGGACGCTCTTTTTCGATGATTTTGCGTACCACTTCCCAATGAATCGGCTCGATATAAGTCGCATCGGCCATTTCCGGGTCAGTCATGATGGTCGCCGGGTTGGAGTTCACCAGAATGACGCGATAACCCTCTTCGCGCAGCGCTTTACACGCCTGCGCGCCGGAGTAGTCAAATTCACAAGCCTGGCCGATAACGATCGGACCAGCGCCAAGAATCAGGATGCTTTTTATATCTGTACGTTTTGGCATTTTGTTTGCTCCTGATTATTTTGCTGAAGAACGGTAGTGCTTAATCAATTCGATAAAGTGGTCGAACAGCGGCGCGGCATCGTGCGGGCCCGGGCTCGCCTCCGGGTGTCCCTGGAAGCTGAATGCCGGTTTGTCGGTACGATGAATCCCCTGCAGGGTGCCGTCGAACAGCGACTTGTGGGTCACGCGCAGGTTAGCAGGCATCGAGGCTTCATCCACCGCAAAACCGTGGTTCTGCGCGGTAATCATCACCACGTTGTTATCGATATCCTTAACCGGGTGGTTACCACCATGGTGACCAAACTTCATCTTGATGGTCTTCGCTCCGCTCGCCAGCGCCAGCAGCTGATGGCCGAGGCAGATGCCGAATACCGGAATCTCGGTTTCGAGGAACTTCTCTATTGCTTCGATGGCGTAGTCGCACGGAGCCGGGTCGCCGGGGCCGTTAGACAGGAAGATGCCGTCCGGATTCATCTTCAGCACCTCTTCAGCGGAGGTCTTCGCCGGCACTACCGTCAGACGGCAGCCTCGGTCGACCAGCATGCGCAGAATGTTGCGCTTAGCGCCAAAATCATAGGCCACAACGTGGAACGGCAGGTCGCTTTCTGCTTTGGCTTCCGGCAGGTCACCCGCCAGAGTCCAGCTACCTTGCGTCCAGCTGTAGGTTTCTGCGGTAGTCACTTCCTTCGCCAGATCCATCCCGTTCAGGCCCGGGAACGCTTTCGCTTTTTCCAGCGCCAGCTGCGCATCCGGGCTATCGCCCGCAATAATGCAGCCGTTCTGCGCACCTTTCTCACGCAGCAGACGGGTCAGCTTACGGGTATCGATATCGGCGATCGCCACGATGTTATGGCGCTTCAGATAAGAAGAGAGGTCTTCAGTATTGCGGAAGTTGCTGGCAATCAGCGGCAGGTCGCGAATGACCAGGCCCTGCGCATGTACCTGAGAAGATTCTTCATCGGCGGCGTTAGTGCCGACGTTGCCGATATGGGGATAAGTCAGAGTGACGATTTGGCGGGAATAGGAAGGATCAGTGAGGATTTCTTGATAACCGGTCATTGAAGTATTGAAAACGACTTCCCCAACCGCCGTGCCGGTAGCCCCAATGGCCCGACCGTGAAACTGGGTTCCGTCTTCCAGAACCAATAGCGCTGACTTAATCAAAACACCCTCCAGAGAATATCCACTCACTTTATTTGCATATTAATTCATAATGCAGATCTGAATCAATGCAAATCTGTTGCCCGCAGAATTTTGGCAAACGGCGGCATTCTGGAGAGATGGCGGGTAAAAGTCAACTTAAAGCGGATATTTTTAATCTCATTTCAGGAGACTATTCAGTAATACCTGTCTTAATGGGCAAAAAGATCAACTAACTCGCCTGGGAAAACGCTTGCGGGGCCGGATTATTGTAAAATTATTGAAGGGAGAACAAAAAAGTAGACCAGATGGTCAAAATTTACAATAAAACAACAAGAAACACGGAGATAACATAATATTTTGAAGCTTTGATGATAAAAATATAAAAATACTGGAAAAATAAAAAGGGCAATAAAATATTGCCCTTTGCAATCAATTACATATTGAATGCAATAACCACATCACGATGGGTAATAATCGTTATAAAGAGTTCAGTTCAAGCACATCACGCATATCAAAAAGACCGTTTTCTTTACCTTTCAACCATAATGCAGAGCGAACTGCACCATTTGCAAAAGTCATACGGCTGGAGGCCTTATGGCTGATTTCGATACGTTCGCCGATATCGGCAAACATCGCCGTATGCTCACCGACGATATCTCCAGCGCGTACAGTGGCAAAACCGATCGTGCCCGGCTCGCGTTCACCGGTGTAGCCTTCGCGACTGTAGACCGCACAGTCCTTCAGATCTTTATCCAGAGCACCAGCAATCGCCTCGCCCATTGCCAGCGCCGTACCTGATGGAGCATCGACTTTGTGACGATGATGCGCTTCGATAATTTCGATATCGGTGTAGTCGCCCATCACCTTCGCCGCCTTCTCCAGCAGCTTTAACATCACGTTGACGCCGACGCTAAAGTTGGCAGCAAACACAATGGCGATTTCCTGCGAAGCATCACGAATCGCCTGCTTCCCGGCATCATCAAAGCCGGTGGTGCCGATCACCATCCCTTTACCGTGTTGACGGCAAAAAGCGAGGTGGTTCAGCGTGCCTTCCGGGCGGGTAAAATCGATGAACACGTCGAAATCATCTTTTACCGCCTCAAGGCTGCTTTGCACCACAACGCCCGACTTACCCACGCCCGCCAGCTCGCCCGCATCGCTGCCAAGTAGTGAGGAGCCTTCACGTTCCAGCGCCGCGCCAAGCGCCGCGCCGTCCATTTGCTGTACCGCCTGGATTAACTGGCGTCCCATCCGGCCGCCCGCGCCCGCGATGGCCACGCGGATTTTTGCATCATGCATAGCTATTCTCTTTTGTTAACACTACGTAAATTGTTTTCAGAGTAACCAGCCCATCGATGAGCCGCTACTCAAAAACACCGATAATTAGAAATTTATGACAAACTGCCGCCGATATCAGTAAAAACTATACGATTGTGCCGGGAATCGGCCAAAGGGCAGTGAGAAGGGATGAACAAATGGGGGCTGGAACCCCGGTTCGGCCATTTGCAGGTCAATCCGGGGTCAGCTATCGATGAAAAACCGAGCAATTAATGCAGGAACAGCTCTCCTGGAGGAAAGCCATACAGGAACCAGGTCACCGCCAGCAGATCGGCACTGCCGCCAGGGCTAAGATGGCGAACAATCAGCTCATCATCCAGCTGACGCAGCGCTTCCAGCCCGCCGTCGGCCAGTACCCCACCTTCCCACAGCAACTTTTGCGCCTGCTGCTGAACAAAGTTGAGCCCTTCCAGCCCGCCGCGTGAAACCAGGTTGGTATCGTCATTCCACGCCATCAGATGCAGCAAGGTCTGTAATAACGCCAGATTGGTGTCGCCGGTATCTTCCATCACGCGATTAAATACCGGCATCGCCTGAGTGCGCACGGTACGAAAGCCGCTTTCAGCTTCACCCCGGGCACCAGATAGCCCGTAGCGCAGGAAATGCGCCTCGCCTTTGCTCACCTTCTTCCCTTCCGAGGCGGAAAGCTCGCGCCCAACCACGCCGCGACAGAATCGGGCAACCTGATCGCAAACCCGGTGCTGTTCAACCGGCTCCCCTCGGGCAACCAGCCTTCCTGCCGCCGCGCTGAGCAGGCCAAAAGCGAAGATCGCCCCGCGATGAGTATTCACCCCTCCGGTGACTTCCAGCATATCCGTCTCGCAGGCCATGCCCACCGGACGCAGCATCATCAGCACCTGTTCCGGTGTGATATTGGCCGTGTCGTGCCCCATAATGAAAAACTTCTCCATCCATGGGGCGACAACCGCCGTACTGGCTTCAAATGACGCCAGATCCATATCCTGATGCGCGCCGGTATTACGGATATCCACCAAGCCCGGCTTCGGCGTCAGGCGAACTTCCGTCAGCAGCGCCCGCTCCACGCGAGAAACGATATCCTCCGCCGCGACCGTTTGACGACTCAACTGGCGATGCTGGCTCATGATCACTTCGCTCATGCCTTCTCTCCTCGATGCGTTTAGCTGGCGGTTTTAACCTGATGAATCACGTCAATCACCGAACCATCGCGATAGCGCACGACGGCCACCACCCGATCGGTAAATTCGATCGACTCAGGTTTACCAGTCAGAAGCTCGGCGCGCTGTTGTAGCTCTTCAATAGTCATCAGCGGGATACCGGCGCTGCGCAGGTTATCGATCAGATCCTGACGCGCCGGATTCACGGCGATACCGTGGTCGGTCACCAGCACATCTACGCTGGCCCCCGGCGTGACGCGAGTCAGCACCTTCTCCACCACGCACGGAATGCGCCCGCGCACCAGCGGCGCGGTTATAATAGTTAAATCAGCCCCTGCCGCCGTATCGCTATGGCCACCAGATGCCCCACGCAGCACGCCGTTGGAGCCGGTCATCACGTTGACGTTGAATCCGGTATCAATTTCCAACGCACTCAGCATCACCACGTTCAGGCGCTCGCAGGAGATACCTTTAGAACTTGGGTTCGCGTACTGATTAGCAGAGATTTCGATATGGTTCGGGTTATTCGCCAGCGAACGCGCAGCATCGCCGTCGAAAGACTGGGTATCCAGCAGTGCTTTAATCAGACCCTTTTCATGCAGATCGACCATCGTGCCGGTGATCCCGCCCAGACCAAAGCTGGCGGTGATCTCATTACGACGCATCTTATCTTCGAGGAAGCGGGTTACCGCCAGCGACGCGCCGCCGGTACCGGTTTGCAAAGAGAAGCCGTCTTTGAAGTAGCCAGAATGTTCGATCACTTTTGCTGCCTGGCGGGCGATCAGTAGCTCGCGCGGGTTGCTGGTCAGGCGGATCGCCCCAGCGGTGATTTTCGCCGGATCGCCAACTTCCTCAACCTGTACGATCAGATCAACCTGATCCTGCGCGATACTAGCCGGGTAGTTCGGATAATCCACCCACTCTTCGGTCAGCAGCACCACGCATTTGGCCGCGTCAGCATCCACTTTGGCGTAGCCGAGCGAACCGCAGCGCGATTTGCCGCTAAAGCCGTTGGCGTTGCCATACTCATCGCAGCACGGCACCCCAAGGAACGCCACGTCAATATTCAGTTCGCCGGTTTGCACTAAATGCGCACGACCGCCGTGGGAGTGAATTTGTACCGGGTTTTCCATCAGGCCCGCGGAGATCTCTTCCCCGAGCTTACCGCGCAGGCCGGAAGTATAAATCTGGCGAACCACGCCATTTTTAATATGCTCAATCAGCGGCCAGTGGGCGTCAATCAACGAACTGGAAGCCAGCGTCAGATCGCGAAAGCCCATTTCCGCCAGCTTCGCCACCACCATATTGACCACCTTGTCACCGCCGCGAAACGCGTGGTGGAAGGAGATGGTCATGCCGTTTTGCAACCCGGAGCGGCGAATCGCCTCTTCCAGCGAGGCGCAAATTTTACGTTGGCGCTTTTCGCTTTCGCTGGCCAACCACGGGCTTTTCGCCGTCACGCCCGCATAGGGCTCTAATCCTTCCGGCACGACGTACTGTTGATTAAGCATTGCCACGGTCTCTTTCATTATTTCCCCCTTAATCACGAATGCCGGAAGCCGACAGCGCCACGACCTTGCGCGCATGATCGATAATCGGTCCATCTATCATCTTACCGTTCAGCGATACCACGCCCAGACCGCGCTCTTCCGCCTCTTCCGCCGCCGCGATAACTTCGCGCGCATGCTCGACGTCTTTAAGCGTTGGAGCATAAACCTGATGCAGCAGCTCAATCTGGCGCGGGTTCACCAGCGATTTGCCGTTAAAGCCTAGATTTTTCGCCAGATTCGCTTCCGCAAGGAAACCTTCTTCATTGTTGATATCCGACCACACCACGTCATAGGCCGCGATCCCGGCGACGCGGGCGGCGTGCAGCACCGCGCAGCGAGCATAAAACAGCTCGGTACCATCACCGCGGCAGGTGCCCATATCCATCACGTAGTCAAAGGCCGCCAGCGCAATGGCCGACAAACGCGGGCTGGAGCGGGCGATCTCGACCGCATTCACCACTCCAAGCGCCGACTCAATCGCCGCCATTAATTTGGTGCTGCCCACTTCCCGGCCACACTCGCGCTCAATGCGCTCAACGTGGGCTTCCAGCTCATGGATATCTTCTTTGCTATCGGTTTTCGGTAAACGGACCATATCCACACCCGCACGCACTACCGCTTCGAGGTCAGCAAGGCCAAACGGGGTATTGAGCGGGTTAATACGCACCACGGTTTCGACATCCCGATACAGCGGATGCTGTAGTGCGTGATGCACCAGCAGGCGGGCGGTATCTTTTTCACGCAGCGAAACGGCATCTTCGAGGTCAAACATCACCGCGTCTGCGCCGTAAACAAAAGAGGTGCTTAACATCGCGGCGTTGGCGCCGGGAATAAACAGCATACTGCGACGAGGTTTCATAGCTGGCTCCATTGCAGTTGAGATTGTTGCGCTGCGCGTAGCGCCGCTGCCTGAACGCGCGCCTTCAGTACGCATTCAAGCGCGCCTTTATCATCGACGACCACATTCGCCTGGGTAACACCAAGCTGCGCCAGAGTCTCTCTGACCACCTGCTCAATCGCCGCGCCAAACTGCTGCTTCACAATGCTGTCGATTTCAAGCTGGATGCCCGGCTCATTAGCAGGCCCGATCCTGACCATCACATCGCTGGATTCCAGCGTGCCGGCCAGGGCGTCAATCATTATTTCCATAGAGGCAGATCCTTAGTTATGGAGGTAAAATCAGGCGGTTTGATGTTCGCTTTCCGCCAGATGCATCAGAAAAGAGAGCGTTCCCGGCGGCACCAGCGGCTCGATAGCCGACCACTGCCGCGCGTTATAGAGCTTGCGCACTCGGGAAGCAGAGATTGGCTCGCCGCCCTTCTCAACCCGATCCAGCTCAACCACCTTGATTGCAGGCGTCTCGCCCGGCGCTTCCAGCAGTTGCCGCATGCGCAGGTTGTAATTGCGGGTTAATCCACACAGCGGTTCGCTGCCGACAAAGCGGTGAGTGATGCCTAGCGCCGGGGCGAGATGTTCGCGGAAGAGCTGCAGATCGATCTGGCAATGGCAATCGTCAACCGCGCCTTTGTCTTTGAGGAAATAGCCGGGGAAGGTTGCCCGGGAAATAACGTAAGCCGATCCAGGATGCAGGGTGACGTTTTCAATTCCCGCAATCCCCTGCTCAATCAGCGCTACGCGATCCTGATAGCTGAAAAATGACGCGTCTTCCTTCACCACGAACAGATGCAGCCAGTCACATTGGCGGGCGGCCTGTTCCACCAGCCAGCGGTGCCCCAGCGTAAAAGGATTGGCGTTCATCACGATAGCGCCGATTTTCTCCCCGGGCTGACGGTACATCGTGAGCTGGCGGCAATAGCGGGCCAGACGTTCGCGGCTATTTTCCATTAATACGGCCTGGTCGCCCGCGCGGGCGATAGGCCAGAATCCAGCGCAGGAAAAGAGCGCGGCGGAATAAGGTTTGGTGAATAAAAACAGTTCGCTGCGGCCCAGTTCATACGCCTGGGTCATCAGTTCGGTCAGCAGCTTCAGGCTTAGCCCTTCCCCCTGTAGCGACGGGTCGACGGCAATACACTTCAGCACGCACCCGGCAATCGCACCGCAGCCGACAATACGCCGCTGATGCTCGGCGACAATCACGATTTCGCAATCCGCTTCGAGAGAGAGCTGATGTTGGTGAAGGAAGAGATCAACCGCCTCTCGCCGCCGGGGATCTTTTTGTACCACGACGCGTTTTAATATCAGATTCATTTTTTCGCGCTTCATTAACCAAAAACGAACTGTATTTCGCCACCGTTCCCGTAGCGGTTCTTTTATTTAAATCACACTTTTCCCCGTACCTTAATTGGCTTTATGGTTTTTATGTTGTTAATTAATTCAGAGGAATAAAAACAATTAAATTAATTAAAAACACAGCCGATCAGTGAAGATAATCACATATCAGCCAGGAGTATATTTATTATGATGCCGCCGTCTTATTATTGTTTTTTCCAACGGCCTTATTATTTTTCACAGGGTGACGTCATGACTAACATGAGCCAGGCTCCGGCAGCGGAGAAAAAAGGCGTTAGCGATATACTGGGGTTTAAAATCTTCGGTATGCCGCTCCCGCTTTACGCGTTTGCATTAATTACACTACTCCTTTCACACTTTTATGACGCGCTACCCACTGATATCGTGGGCGGCTTCGCGATAATGTTTATTATTGGCGCTATTTTTGGTGAAATTGGTAAACGTCTACCGATATTTAATAAATATATTGGTGGCGCACCGGTAATGATCTTCCTGGTGGCTGCGTATTTTGTTTATGCCGGTATTTTCACACAGAGAGAAATCGACGCAATCACCAATGTGATGGATAAAAGTAACTTCCTGAACTTATTCATCGCAGTGTTGATTACCGGTGCTATTCTCGCGGTTAACCGTAAACTGTTGCTGAAATCCCTACTGGGTTATATTCCAACTATCCTTATGGGGATCCTCGGGGCATCAATCTTTGGCATTGCTATCGGGCTGTGCTTCGGTATTTCTATCGATCGCATCATGATGCTGTATGTCCTGCCGATTATGGGCGGCGGCAACGGCGCAGGCGCGGTTCCGCTGTCTGAAATTTATCACTCCGTCACCGGTCGTTCTCGTGAAGAGTACTACTCGACCGCGATTGCCATTCTGACCATCGCCAACATCTTCGCCATCGTTTTCGCCGCACTCCTCGATATTATCGGCAAAAAATATACCTGGCTGAGCGGTGAGGGCGAGCTGGTACGTAAAGCTTCATTCAAAGTCGAAGACGATGAAAAAGCGGGCGCGATTACCCATCGTGAAACGGCTGTCGGCCTGGTACTCGCCACCACCTGCTTCCTGCTGGCCTACGTGATTGCCAAGAAAATTCTGCCAAGCATTGGTGGTGTATCCATTCACTACTTCGCCTGGATGGTGCTGATCGTCGCGGCGCTGAATGCCTCTGGCCTCTGCTCGCCGGAAATCAAAGCCGGAGCTAAACGTCTGTCTGACTTCTTCTCTAAGCAACTGCTGTGGGTGCTGATGGTCGGCGTCGGCGTGTGCTACACCGACCTGCAAGAGATCATCGACGCGATCACCTTCGCTAACGTGGTGATTGCCGCAGTCATCGTAGTGGGTGCCGTCGTCGGTGCCGCTGTCGGCGGCTGGCTGATTGGCTTCTTCCCGATTGAATCCGCAATTACCGCTGGCCTGTGTATGGCTAACCGCGGCGGTTCCGGTGACCTGGAAGTACTCTCTGCCTGTAACCGTATGAATCTTATCTCCTATGCGCAAATCTCCTCCCGTTTGGGCGGCGGTATTGTGCTGGTCATCGCGAGCATCGTGTTCGGCATGATGATGTAATAAACACGCACGATGGCGATGTTTGAGCGTAAACCACAGCGGTGCAAATTAGGGTCCAGGGCCGGGGGCGGCTTCGGGAAATCCACCCTACTCCTTAGCCGGACGCACCAATGAATTTACTTTCAAACACGCCATCGTGCCCTTACTTTTGGACCTTTTCATGAGTGATGCAGTACTGCTGGGTGAAGGCTTCACCCTGATGTTCCTCGGCATGGGATTCGTGCTGGCGTTTCTGTTCCTGCTGATTTTCGCCATCCAGGGCATGTCCGCCGCCGTCAACCGCTTCTTCCCTGAACCGGCCCCGGCGCCCAAAGCGGCTCCCGTTGCTGCCGCGCCCGCTGACGACTTCGCCCGCTTAAAGCCGGTGATTGCCGCCGCTATCCACCACCATCGCCGCCTTAACCCTTAATTCACGGAGCATTCCATGACCGTTGCCATTACCGATGTCGTCCTGCGCGACGCCCACCAGTCCCTTTTCGCCACCCGCCTGCGCCTTGACGATATGCTGCCCATCGCCGCTCAGCTCGACGACGTGGGCTACGGCTCCCTCGAATGCTGGGGCGGCGCCACCTATGACGCCTGCATCCGCTTCCTCGGCGAAGACCCGTGGGTCCGCCTGCGCGAGCTGAAAAAAGCCATGCCGAAGACCCCGCTGCAGATGCTGCTGCGCGGCCAGAACCTGCTCGGCTACCGCCACTACGCCGATGACGTGGTGGAGCGCTTCGTTGAACGCGCCGTTAAAAACGGCATGGACGTGTTCCGCGTCTTCGACGCCATGAACGACCCGCGCAATATGAAGGCGGCTTTACAAGCCGTGCGCAGCCACGGCGCGCACGCTCAGGGCACGCTCTCGTACACCACCAGCCCGGCGCACACCCTGCAGACCTGGCTGGACCTGACCGAACAGCTGCTGGAAACCGGCGTCGATTCCATCGCCATCAAGGATATGTCCGGCATTCTCACCCCGTCTGCCGCCTTTGAGCTGGTGAGCGAAATCAAAAAACGCCACGACGTGCGCCTGCACCTGCACTGCCACGCCACCACCGGGATGGCGGAGATGGCCCTGCTGAAGGCCATCGAAGCGGGTGTTGACGGCGTCGACACCGCCATCTCTTCCATGAGTGCCACCTACGGCCACCCGGCCACCGAAGCGCTGGTCGCCACCCTCGCCGGGACACAGTACGACACCGGGCTGGATATCCTGAAGCTGGAGAGCATCGCGGCGTACTTCCGCGAGGTGCGCAAAAAATATCACGCCTTTGAAGGCCAGCTGAAGGGCTACGACAGCCGTATTCTGGTGGCCCAGGTGCCGGGCGGGATGCTCACTAACCTCGAGGGTCAGCTGAAGCAACAGAACGCCGCCGACAGGCTGGATGAGGTGCTGGCGGAAATCCCCCGCGTGCGCGAGGACCTCGGCTTTATCCCGCTGGTCACCCCGACTTCACAGATTGTCGGCACCCAGGCGGTGCTTAACGTCCTCACCGGCGAGCGCTACAAAACCATCGCCAAAGAGACGGCGGGGATTCTGAAGGGCGAATACGGCCATACTCCGGTGCCGGTGAATGCGGCATTGCAGGCCCGCGTGCTGGAAGGGGCTGCCCCGGTGACCTGCCGCCCGGCGGACCTGCTGAAACCGGAGCTGGCGCAGCTTGAGGCCGACGTGAAGCGCCAGGCGCAGGAGAAGGGTATTCAGCTTGCGGAAAACGCCATCGACGACGTGCTGACCGTGGCGCTGTTCCCGCAAATCGGCCTCAAATTCCTTGAGAACCGCCACAACCCGGCGGCGTTTGAGCCGGTGCCGCAGGCGGAAGAGGCGAAACCTGCCGCTGCCCCGGCAAAAGCCGCCGCTTCCGGTATTTACACCGTGGAGGTGGAAGGTAAGGCCTTTGTGGTCAAAGTCAGCGACGGCGGCGATATCAGCCAGCTGACCGCAGCCGTTCCAGCCTCCACGCCAGCCGCTGCCGCTCCGGCCGGCGCAGGCACCCCGGTGACCGCCCCGCTGGCGGGCAACATCTGGAAGGTAATTGCCACAGAGGGCCAGATGGTGGCGGAAGGCGACGTGCTGCTGATTCTGGAAGCCATGAAGATGGAAACCGAAATCCGCGCCGCGCAGGCCGGGACCGTGCGCGGTATCGCCGTGAAGTCCGGGGACGCGGTCTCCGTGGGCGACACCCTGATGCAGCTGGCGTAAGGAAGAGGAACGGAAATGGAAAGTCTGAACGCCCTGATTCAGGGCATGGGCCTGATGCACCTCGGCATCGGCCAGGCCATCATGCTGCTGGTGAGCCTGCTGCTGCTGTGGCTGGCGATTGCGAAGAAGTTCGAGCCGCTGCTGCTGCTGCCGATTGGCTTTGGCGGCCTACTGTCGAATATCCCGGAAGCCGGGCTGGCGCTGACCGCGCTGGAGAGCCTGCTGGCCCATCACGACGCCGGGCAGCTGGCGGTGATTGCCGCGAAGCTCAACTGCCTGCCGGACGTGCATGCCATCAAGGAGGCATTAGCGCTGGCGCTGCCGTCGGTACAAAACCAGATGGAAGACCTCGCCGTGGATATGGGCTACTCGTCCGGGGTGCTGGCGATTTTTTATAAGGTCGCCATCGGTTCAGGCATCGCCCCACTGGTGATTTTTATGGGCGTGGGGGCGATGACCGACTTCGGCCCGCTGCTGGCCAACCCGCGCACCCTGCTGCTGGGGGCGGCGGCACAGTTCGGTATCTTCGCCACGGTGCTGGGGGCGCTGACGCTGAACTACTTCGGCCTGATTTCCTTCACCCTGCCGCAGGCGGCGGCCATCGGCATCATCGGCGGCGCGGACGGCCCGACGGCGATTTACCTGTCGGGCAAGCTGGCGCCGGAGCTGCTGGGGGCCATCGCGGTGGCGGCGTACTCGTACATGGCGCTGGTGCCGTTAATCCAGCCGCCGATTATGAAGGCGCTGACCAGCGATAAAGAGCGGAAAATCCGCATGGTGCAGCTGCGCACGGTGAGTAAGCGGGAAAAAATCCTCTTCCCGGCGGTGCTGTTGCTGCTGGTGGCGCTGCTGCTGCCGGACGCGGCGCCGCTGCTGGGGATGTTCTGCTTCGGCAACCTGATGCGCGAGAGCGGCGTGGTGGAGCGTCTGAGCGATACGGTGCAGAACGGTCTGATTAATATCGTGACCATTTTCCTGGGGCTGTCGGTGGGCGCGAAGCTGGTGGCGGACAAGTTCCTG
Organism: Klebsiella sp.; assembly: GCF_027492335.1. Classification (NCBI taxonomy): domain Bacteria; kingdom Pseudomonadati; phylum Pseudomonadota; class Gammaproteobacteria; order Enterobacterales; family Enterobacteriaceae; genus Klebsiella; species Klebsiella sp. Next base: position 117,047 of record NZ_JAPUEW010000011.1, read on the forward strand.
CAACCGCAGACGCTGGGCATCCTGGTGTTGGGGGTGATTGCGTTCTGCGTGGGTACCGCCGCCGGGGTATTAATGGCGAAGCTGCTCAATAAATTCAGTAAGAATCCGATTAACCCGCTGATTGGTTCAGCCGGGGTGTCGGCGGTGCCGATGGCGGCGAGGGTGTCGAACAAGGTGGGCCTGGAGTCGGACGCGCAGAACTTCCTGCTGATGCACGCGATGGGTCCGAACGTGGCCGGGGTGATTGGCTCGGCGATTGCCGCCGGGGTGATGCTCAAGTACGTGCTGGCGATGTAGTTCCGTGCTCTTCCCGGAGGCGGCGCTGTGCACCGCCTCCGGGAGAGAGTTCAGGTTACGGTGTAAAAACCCGCTCCTACGGGCAAATCGCCCGCCACCGGGGATACGTAAAACGTCGTATTCCAACTGAATGACTTCTGAAATCAGCAAAACTGTGGGCCGATTCAGCGTCATTGGCCCCGAAAAAAGAGAAAATGACCTTTTGATGTCAATTCGCCCAATGTTTACCCGAAAAATCACGCACTGGTTTGCCCGGCGTTCGTTCCAGAACCGGATCTTTCTGTTGATCCTGTTCACCTCAACAATCGTGATGCTGGCGATGTCATGGTATCTCACCAGCATTACGGAAGAGCGCCTGCATTACCAGGTTGGCCAGCGCGCGCTGATTCAGGCGATGCAAATCTCCGCCATGCCCGAACTGGTCGAAGCGGTAGAAAAACACGATCTGGCACGAATTAAAGCGCTTATCGACCCAATGCGATCGTTTTCCGATGCTACCTACATTACCGTCGGCGATGCGAAAGGCCAGCGTCTGTATCACGTGAATCCTGATGAAATCGGTAAATATATGGAGGGCGGCGACAGCGACGATGCGCTGTACAACGCCAAAAGCTACGTTTCGGTACGCAAAGGATCACTTGGCTCTTCATTACGCGGCAAATCACCTATCCAGGACAGCACCGGCAAAGTGCTCGGCATCGTATCGGTGGGCTATACCATCGAACAGCTGGAGAACTGGCTTAGTTTACAGATCGGATCGCTGATGATCCCGATGGCTATCATGCTGCTCCTGCTGCTCTACTGCGCCCGGCGTTTCTCACTGCACATTAAAAAACAGATGCTGAATATGGAACCGCAGCAGCTATCACAGCTGCTTATTCAGCAAAGCGTGCTGTTTGAATCGGTATTTGAGGGGCTGATTGCTATCGATTCACACTACAAAATTACCGCTATTAATCAGACTGCGCGGCGGCTATTGAACCTGAGCCAGCCGGAAACCATCCTGATCGGCAAAAGCATCAGCAGCGTTATCTCCCAGGAGACGTTCTTCTACGACGCACCGCAGGAGAACAAGAAAGATGAAATCGTCACCTTTAATCAGATCAAAGTGATCGCCAGCCGGATGGCCGTCACGCTCAATAGCGAGCCTCAGGGCTGGGTCATTAGCTTTCGTAGCAAAGACGATATCAACACCCTTAGCCTGCAGCTCAGCCAGGTCCAGCAGTACGCAGATAACCTGCGTGCCGTGCAGCATGAGCATCGTAACCTGATCTCCACTATCGCCGGTCTGCTGTTTTTAAAACGCTACGATAACGCGCTGGATCTCATTCAGCAGCAGTCTGAAAGCCACCAGAAAGTGCTCGATTTTATTGCGCGTAATTTTAAAGTGAACCACCTCGCCGGATTGCTGATCGGCAAATACTATCGCGCCAAAGAGCTCGGTTTAGAACTGGTATTCGACCCCTCCTGTTACGTCGACACTCTGCCTTCATCACTTTCACACAATGAATGGATCTCGATCGTCGGCAATCTGCTGGACAACGCCTACAATGCCACCTTGCGCCAGCCGGCAGGCTCAAAGCAGATTGAGTGCCTGATCAACAGCGAGGGCGGTGAAGTGATCATCGAGATCGCCGATCAGGGCTGTGGAATTGATGAGCCAATGCGAGATCGCATTTTTGAACGCGGCGTGACCAGCAGCGACAGCGGCGATCATGGTATCGGCCTGTGGCTGGTTCGTAGCTACGTTGAGCAGGCGGGCGGCAATATCGTCGTCGATGACAACATTCCCTTTGGCGCTATTTTTACTCTTTATATCCCCCTGACCCGAGATGAACATCATGGATAGCATCACAACCCTCATCGTTGAAGACGAACCTATGCTGGCGGAAATCCTGGTGGATACCATCAAACAATTTCCCCAGTTCGCAGTCATTGGCATTGCCGATAAACTGGAAAGCGCCAAAAAGCTGCTCCGTCTCTATCAGCCACAGCTGATTCTGCTGGATAACTTTTTGCCCGATGGCAAAGGCCTCGATCTGATCCGCCACGCCGTCAACACCAACTACAAAGGCCGCATCATTTTTATTACTGCTGATAATCACATGGATACCATCAGTGAAGCCCTGCGGATGGGGGTTTTTGATTATCTGATTAAGCCGGTGCACTATCAGCGCTTGCAGCATACGCTTGAGCGCTTTGCCCGCTATCGCAGCTCACTGCGCTCCAGCGAACAGGCCAGCCAGACCCACGTTGACGCCCTTTTTAATATTCAGGCCAAGGAGCATACCGAAGCCGCTGGGTCTGCGCTGCGCGGCATCGATGAAAGCACCTTTAATCGCGTATTACAGCTCTTCACTGACCCGGAAATCGTTCATACCGCCGACACGCTCGCCCGCATTCTCGGCAGCAGTAAAACTACCGCTCGCCGCTACCTGGAGCAAGGTGTGAAAAACGATTTTCTCGAAGCGGAAATCAGCTACGGTAAAGTCGGCAGGCCGGAGCGAATTTATCACGGTAAAGTGACCGACACCGCTTAATCGCCCTGGCGAAAACCGCAAGATTCGCGGATCACTAGCGCGGGCGGCAGAATAATACGTTTCGGCGGCTCATCATTGCCCTGAATACGGCTATATAGCAGCTCGCCCGCTTTACGACCAATCTCTTTCGCCGCCACCGAAACGGTGGTTAGCGCAGGCTGAACCAGCGCCGCTTCGGTAATATCATCGAAGCCCACCAGCGCAAAATCTCGCCCCGGCTCGCGGCCCATTTTACGCAGCGCCTGCATCACTCCCAGAGCGACAATATCCTGATAGCAAACGGCGGCGGTAATTTGCGGATATTGCGATAACAGCGATTCCGCCACTTTGGCGCCATCAATCTGGCTTGCCTGAGCGGTGACGATCCAGTGTGGATTCGGAGAAATACCGCTTTCCAGCAGCGTGCTGGTAAAACCGCCAATGCGCTGCGCCCGGGTGCCGGAGCTCGGGCTACCGCCGATAAAGGCGATATTCTGATGACCCATTTTTAGCAAATGCGTCGTCGCCATCTGGGTGCCGAGAAAGTTATCAGTGCCGACGAAATCGAAGTCCGGGTCGCTCAACGGGCGCACCACCATAATGGCCGGGATATTGCGTCTTTTCAGCGCATCAAAAAACGAGGACGGTGTTTCCCGCGCCGCGCACAACACCATCCCGCAGGCGCTATTACGCATCAGCGAGTCCACAAACTTCTGCTGGCGTTCGCCAGATTCTTCACTATTAGCCAGAAACAGCAGTAAATCATGGCGTTCCATTTCATGGCTCAGGCCCGCCGTCATCTCGCCATAAAACGGGTTGGTGATATCGTGCAGCAGCAGTCCAACCTGATTGCTGCTGCGGTTGCGTAGGTTGGCGGCGGTCTGATTGTAGACGTAGCCGGTATCATCCAGCGCTTTCAATACCCGGTCGCGTGTGGCCTGCGAAATACGCCCCCGATTGCGTAATACCATTGAGACGGTCGCCGTAGAGACCCCCGCCCGTTCGGCGACCTGCGCCAGCGTCACTGTCGTCATGATTCCTCCTGTTCGTTCACATCAGGTTAATCGAATAACCTAAAAATTGCATTATTCCCTGTGACTGCACTCACATTAACGCCCATTTCACTCGCTCAGTTGCTGATTATGCCGGGTTAATCGCGTTAACCACACTATCAAAATAAGGTTAATCGATTAATCTTTATTTAGCGAATACGGAGAGAAAACATGCAAACGACCTATGATAAATTCCCTGAAGTAGCTATTCAGGGTTACGACGACCAGGCCTGGCAAGGCTGGGAAGCCATCGCCGCGGCGCTTAATAACCGAATTTCCACCGCGTCCAGAACCATTGTGGTTGTGGATTGTTATCCGGGCGTACGGCTTGCTGAGCTGGAGCAACGCCTGCTGCCGTTACTCAATATCCAGCTTGCGCTCAACGTCGAATCTGCCCGCCGGGATGAGCAAGCGCTGCACGGCCTGCTGGCGCGCAACCTTACCGACGACCGCGTATTCGGCGTCCTCTCCTGTCATCATCTGGATGAGTTTTTTGATGAAGAAAAGCTATGCCGGATACGCCAGCAAATTGACGCCACCCGCGAGGGCATAATTGTCGTCTACGGGCCAGGTGCGGCATTAGCGCATTCGGGCGATATCCTGATTTACGCCGACCTGCCGCGCTGGGAAATTCAGCAGCGTATGCGCCACGATGGGCTGGGCAACTGGGGGGCTAAGAACCAGGATGAAGATATTCTTCGCCGCTACAAGCGCGCCTTTTTTATTGAATGGCGGGTTTTCGATCGCCATAAAACACCGCTGCTCAAGCGAGCTGATTTTCTGCTCGATACCACCGTAGAGAATGCCCCGGCGCTGGTCAGCGGAGAGGCGCTGCGCACCGGGCTGCAACAAACCACTGCTCGTCCATTCCGCGTCGCTCCCTTCTTCGACCCCGGCGTCTGGGGCGGGCAGTGGATGAAACAACAATTCGATCTCGATCCCACGGCCCCCAACTACGCATGGTGTTTTGATTGCGTGCCCGAGGAAAACAGCCTGTTACTGCGTTTTGGCGACGTGCGGATCGAGATCCCCTCTCAGGACCTGGTGCTGCTATACCCTCGTGCGCTGCTTGGCGAGAAGGTTCACGCCCGCTTCGGCGCGGAATTTCCGATCCGTTTTGATTTTCTCGACACCATCGGCGGGCAAAATCTGAGTTTCCAGGTCCACCCGCTGACCGAATATATCCAGCAGCAGTTTGGCATGCATTACACCCAGGATGAGAGCTACTACATTCTTGAAGCAGAGCCAGGCGCAGTGGTTTATCTCGGCACCAAAACCGGCATTGAGCCGCAGGCGATGCTGGACGACCTGCGTGCCGCTGGGCGCGGAGAAAAAGCGTTCGACGATGTGCGTTTTGTTAACCAAATCCCGGCGCGGAAACACGATCACTTCCTGATCCCGGCCGGGACGGTCCACTGCTCCGGTAGCGGCACGATGGTGCTGGAGATCAGCGCCACACCGTATATTTTCACCTTCAAGCTGTGGGATTGGGGCCGCCTGGGCCTCGATGGTTTACCACGCCCTGTGCATCTCGATCACGGCGAGCAGGTTATCGACTGGCAGCGTGATACGCAGTGGGTCGAGGAGAATCTGGTGAACCGTATCGATCCCATCGCCGAAGGTGAAGGCTGGCGGGAAGAACGAACCGGAATGCACGAACGCGAGTTTATCGAAACCCGTCGTCACTGGTTTACTGCGCCTGTCACTCACCACACTCAGGGCGGCGTGAACGTGCTGAACCTGGTAGAGGGAGCTCAGGCGGTGGTCGATAGCCCAAGCGGAGCATTTGAGCCCTTCATCGTTCACTATGCCGAGACCTTTATTATTCCCGCAGCGGTCGGCGAATACCGGATTTCACCGGCGGGCGAAGGCATCGGGCAGCAGCTCGCCACCATCAAAGCCTGGGTAAGAGGATAAACGCATGATCAATGTAATTGTCGCCAGCCACGGTCCTCTCGCCGACGCCCTGCTCGCCAGCAGCCGGATGGTTTACGGTGAATTACCGCATGTTTTCACCGTGACCCTTAGCGATCAGGCGGGCATTGAAGGCTTTAAACAGGATTTCGCCACGACGCTAAAAAACGCAGGACACAACGCCGATGGCGTGCTGGTGCTATGCGATATGCAAAGCGGGACCCCGTGGAACGTCGCCTGCCAGCATGCATTTTCCACCGAAACAACGCCTCCGCTCGCCGTCGTGGCGGGCGTGAATTTTCCCATGCTGCTGCAAAGTGAAGACGTTAGCCATTTCACCGACGTTCATGCCGCAGCCGAGCAACTGCTGGAAATGACCGTCCCGACGCTGATAAAAGCCGTTCCGGTTTTATCCGTTCAGTCAGATGATTTTTAAAGGAAACCGCTATGAGTATCTCATTTGTTCGTATTGATGACCGCGTTATCCATGGGCAGCTCATGACACGTTGGGCCAAAGAGCTGCCCTGCGATGGGATTGTCGCTATTGACGACGCCGTCGCGGCCGACCCGCTGCTCTCATCGGTGATGAAAGGTGCCGTGCAGGACACCAAAGTCTGGCTGTTCGATACCGCAACGGCAATTGAAAAACTGCCCAAGGTGATCGCCAGCGAGAAGCGCTATTTCGTTATCGGTAAATCCCCGCTCACTCTGCAACGCATTGAGCAAGCGGGGATCAGCCTGAAAAACGCCAACGGCAAAATCAACGTTGGCCCGATGAGCGCCCGGGCTGACACCACGACCATCGGCCCAAATCAGTCGGTCAACGCGGACGAGATCGCTGCTTTTGACTGGCTGGTGCAGCACGGGCATCACGTGGAATTCCGCCTGGTCCCGGATGCCAGTTGCTACAGCTGGCAGGACGCCCGACAGAAGCTGAAATAAGGAGCGAACGATGATTATCGAAGCTACGCTAATTGGCATTCTCTGCTACCTGGGCGCGCTGAGCAGTCCCTGGCTTCTGGGGCTAACCGGCGGCTGGTACCTGATAACCCGGCCGCTGGTTTCCGGAATGCTGGTCGGGCTGATTCTCGGCGATCTGAAAACCGGGATCATGATAGGCGTTGCGGTACAGGCGGTGTATATCGCGATGGTGACGCCGGGCGGCTCAATGCCTGCGGATCTCAACTTTGTCGCTTATCCGGCCATCGCGCTGGGTATTTTATCGGGCAAAGGGCCGGAAGTGGCGGTGGCGCTGGCGGCGACAATTGGTATCGCCGGAACCATTTTATTCAACGCGATGATGGTACTGAACTCCTTCTGGAACCACCGGGCCGACGTGGCGCTGGATCGCGGCGATGAGCGCGGGCTGTATCTGAACAGCGCGATCTGGCCGCAGGTGACGAATTTCATTTTGCGTTTCGTACCCACGTTTATCGCGGTCTATTTCGGCGCGCAGTACATCAGCGGTTTTATGGATAGTTTGCCGAAAATCGTGCTGTCGACGATGAACGTGCTGGGCGGCATCCTGCCCGCCGTCGGTATCGCGATCCTGCTTAAGCAGATCATTAAAAACTACACCATGCTGATCTACTTTTTGGTCGGTTTCGTCTGCATCGTTTTTTTGAAGCTCAACATGGTCGCGCTGGTGATCGTTGGTTCGCTGCTGGCGCTTATCCATTACAACTATAAACCGGAACCGCCGCAGGCTGCGGGCGCGAGACCGGTGGTCGATGATGAGGATGAATTCTGATGGAAGAGCGTACTCTTACCCGTAAAGATCTGCGCCGCTGCTGGCGGGCGTGGATGATGCATAACCTGTCGTCAATGAGCTTTGAGCGCCTTGAGTCCTTCGGCTTTTGCCTGAGCATGCTGCCGGTGGCGAAAAAGCTCTACCCGGATGCCGCCCAGCGTACCGAGATGCTGCGCCGTCACGCCTCGTTTTATAATACGGAACCGCAGATCGGCGCGATCGTTAATGGGATGGCGCTGGGGCTGGAGGAGAAAAAGGCCAACGGCGAGCCGATCGACGGCGAAACGATCAACACCCTGAAAGTGGGTCTGATGGGGCCAATTGCCGGGATCGGCGATTCGATGATCCCCGGAATGCTGATCCCTATTCTGCTCAGCATCGGGATGGCGCTGGCGGCAGGCGGTAATATTCTTGGGCCGCTGTTTTATACCGTCGCCTGGCTGGCGATTATCCTGCCCGGCTCGTGGTTCCTGTTTCTCAAAGGCTACAAAATGGGCTCCGGCTCGGTGGAGATGCTGGTCAGCAGCAAATCAGCCCGCCTGCGCGAAGCCTTATCGCTATTAGGCGTTTTTGTGATGGGCGGCGTAGCGGCCAGCTATGTCAAGCTGGGCACCGGGCTGGAGTTCATCACCCAGGATGGCGTCAATATCCACGTTCAGCAGATGCTCGACGGCATCTTCCCGCAGTTGCTGCCGCTGGTGGTGGTGTTAGGGACCTGGTATTTGATGGCGAAGCGCGGTGTTTCACCGGTGAAAGCGATGGTACTGCTGCTGGTGCTGGCAGCGCTTGGCGTCGCCAGCGGCCTGTTTGCCGGTTAATTTTTGTGGATGTGACACACCGGGGCGTTCAGCCCCGGTTTTTTATGGATGGAAGTTACACCACAGTTCTGCCGTTTTATCCGGGCGGGAGATAAACTGAAAGCGTGCCGGATCGTCAATAAACTGCTGATAAATCGGGGCGGGGGTTATACCAAACTCGGTGTACTCCCGAGGGGTGACCGCCTGTAAACGTCCCGGAACGTAGCGCGGATTGTGCTGCCAGACCACATGCTTATCCTGCAATAGCGGATACCACGCCAGCCCCTTATGCGCCCGTACGGCCTCATATTCAAAACCATATTCACGGTCGCACCAGGCACCAAAGGTGAGCGGCACCTCCGGGTTGGCCGATATTGTGGCGTGCCCCCATCCCGGCGGGACCAGTACTTTTTCTCCCGGCCCGGCAATCACCGCAAAGCAGCGGCCCGGGTCGTCCTCAACGTACTCCTGCATATAGATAATCGCGCTGCCCTGCCAGATTTCATACAGCTCCGGCGGCGACCAACCGCTGTGCTGGCTAATACGATGAACATGTCCCTGACTGCGAATCGGCTCTTCACCCAAACGCCCGGCGGCATAGGTCACCACGCCAAACAGCAGCATGCGCTTTTGCAGCGTTTCGCGATCCTGCATCCTCGCCACATCCATGGCGATGGCATAAACCTCTTGCGGGCCGTCGCAATGCGGGTCGCGCAGCGAAGCGCGAATCTGATCGAGGCGGCGGATCTCCGGCATCGGGCCGGTCACATCTTCACCATAGCTAAAACCCAACGGCTGATGATGAATCGCCATATCCAGGCCGTAACGGCGGGCTGAGTCAGCCATTCTGCACCTCCTTTGCCTGAACAGTCTGATTCTCCTCAATCACCCGCAGCGCAAAGCCGCCTGCCAGCGCCGCGTAATCATGCCCGGCGACGGCAGGCCAAACCGCCAGCGCGGAAAGCACATCGTCGCCGACATTGATAAGCCGGTGAGCGGTAAAACCAGGAATGATATGGACCGAACCGACAAAGACCTTCTCCAGTCGCGCCTCGCCCTGCTCATTTTGCAATAGCAGCAAGCCGCTCCCGCGCAGGCCGAAATAGACTTCGCCCTGCTCACGACGGTGATGGAAATGGCCGCGGGTCATAAAAAACTCATGACCGACTTTGCCGGGATAAAGGTGGGTTACGCCGGTATAAAGTTCACCCTCAGCGGGTGAAGTGGTCAGCATTTCAACATCATAAACGGTGAGATCGCCGGGCATGGCCTGCCGGGCGAGTTCATCAACAAAAATCCCAGCAAGATCTTCGATTCGCGTTGATTTACGTAATAGCGGGCCGTCGGATAATGCTCCGCTGGCCCATGCCACCTGCGGCGGCTGGATAAAAACAGGATTCATATGTGTCTCCGGCCCGAGGAGAACAGCGCTGTCAGAATAGCAGATTAATCGATTAACCTGCTATCAAGATGGCGTCTTTGCTGGCGAAATCACACAAACAGATTACAGCCACGCGCCCTCCTTTTTCACTCCAGAGTGTAGCTCACGATCATCTGGCCCTTTTTCATCTTCACCTGAGTAATGACGACTTTCCCCAACTCAGACAGGCTGGCAACGTGGGTACCGCCGCAGGGATAGCTCAACATGTCGCCGAAGCCCACCTTGCGCAGGCCATCAGCAAAAGAGACCTGACGCAGTAAATTCTCTGCCTGCCAGGTTTCGACTTTTTCCAGCAACATGCTGGCCTCGGGCAGCACGGCATTAGCACCCGCCGCAAAGGTAATGCGCCCTTCTCCCGGCCAGTGATGAGCTTTAATCGGCTGCCAGCCGAACGACTCACCAGCTTGACCCAGCAAGTGTCCGGCAGAGTGTAAACGCGCGTGTATCTGCCTCGCCTCAATATCGATGCGGATTACCACCTCATCGAGCACCAGCGGCTGCGAAACAATATGCGCAATGCTGTTGTCGCGCGCGATAACGCTTTCAACCGCAACATCAGCAATCCAGCCGCGATCGGCTGGTTGCCCGCCGCCCTGCGGATGAAACAGGGTGCGGTCCAGTTCAATGGCGTAGCGCCCATCGGCTTCGCTCAGACAATTCACCACTCGCGCACGACATTCGGCGGCATCGCTGGTGTAATAAAGACGTTCAGTCATGGTTGTTCTCCTCTCTGTCAGCACAGTATATTGATATTACCGACAGCGATAATCCCATCGGACATCAATGCAATTTTGCTCTGGAAGCACAAATGAATCTGAACTTACTTCCCGACCTCGCCCTGTTTGTGCAGATTGTCGAACAGGGCAGTTTTTCCGCAGTCGCCCGCCAGTCAGGTGCCACCCCTTCCGCCATCAGCCGCAGCGTTTCGCGTCTGGAGCAGGAGATGGGCTGTAAGCTGCTACATCGCACCACGCGCAAGCTGCGCCTCAGCGATGCCGGGAAGACGGTGTATGAGCATGCGCTGGAAATGCTGGAGTCGGCGCGTCAGGCCATGGATGCCGCCAGCAGTAGCCAGGCGGTGGCCCAGGGCAAGCTCACGCTAAGCGTGCCGAAAGCCGTGGGACGTTTTGTCATTCATCCGCTGATGCTGGAGTTTTTTGCCCGCTATCCGCAGGTTGATGTTTGCTTGCGGCTTGAGGATCGGGTTCTTGATTTTATTGATGACGGCATCGACCTGGCGCTACGTATTACCCATACGCCCTCGCCGGGCCTGCACGGCAAGCCGCTGATGCCGGTCAGCCACGCTATCTGCGCGACGCCTGGCTATCTGGAGCAATACGGGAACCCACAGACGCCTCAAGATCTGCGTGAACATAGCTGCATCAGCCTTGGCGAAACACCCGCCGATTCGCGCTGGAAGTTCCGCCGCGATGGCAAAACCGAAACAATTCAGACTCACGGTCGCTATGCTGCCAACCATACCGCCGTACGCCTCGATGCCGTGAAGCAGAATCTGGGGATCGGCAGCCTGCCGCTGTTTACCGCCCGTGAAGCGCTGAAGAGCGGTGAAATTGTGCTGGTTCTGCCGGAGTGGGAGTTTATCAGCAGCTATTCCGGTCAGCTCTGGCTGCTATGGTCGGGCAATAAGCATATGCCCGCCAGAATGCGGGCGATGATTGATTATCTTAGCGAGAAGATGAGGCCGGTTTCAGGCAGCATAGCCACAGCGCGACGATCAAAAACCACGGAATAATTAGACACAGAGCGAACCACCAGCCCGAACGACCGATGTCGTGCATCCTGCGGCAACCAACGGACAGCATAGGGATGACCATCGGCAGCAACAGAATAGCGCTGAGCGGCACGGCGTAAAAAATAAAAACTCCGTACTGATAGTTATGCTGCATCGCCAAAAACCAGGCCGCCAGCGGCAACGCCAGAATCAGCAGGTTGATGATAAAAAAAGACCAGAACTCTTGCCTGCTGGCCACTCCGCTGAAATTTAAGCCTTTTTTCCAGCCGTTAAGATACGCTTGTCCATAAGTCATAACCTACATCTCCCTGATGTTTATCTTTGATTGTTAAGGTGCCAGCGCTATCACCTCGGCCGCCCAGCGCTGGAATCCTTTGACGTCCAGCCCCAGCGCCACCTGCGCGTTTGCCTGCTGGCCCAATTTACCTTCGATATCGACCACCGTCGTTCCCGAGGTCCATGTCCCCTGGGTTTCTACCGTCACAAAGCATGGTTCAAGAGTAAAGAGCTGCGGACGAACCAGCCACGCGATCGCGCACAGGTCGTGCATGCGCAGGCCGCTGCTCATGCTACCGCTGCGATAGTGGCTAAACAGCGCATGAAGCATTTTTCCGGTCTGGTTAAGCGTTGGTAGCGTCGCAAGGTAGTCCGGGGACAACATCGCCTGATTGGTGACGTCCAGTCCGCACATCACGATCTCCAGTCCGCTGTTGAACACTTTGGCTGCTGCTTCCGGATCGATGGCGATGTTAAATTCCGCATTCGGCGTAAAATTGCCGCGCCCGGCAGAACCGCCCATGATCACCAGACGGCGGATGTTAAAACGGCATTCGGGATATTGGGTCAGCAGTAGCGCGATATTGGTTAACGGGCCAATCGCCACAAGAGTCATCGGCTCCGGCGCGTGCATTAACGCATCGCGGATGGCCTGGAATGCCGGTTTTGCCAGCGGCTGACGGTTATGCTCAACGAAATCGTAGCCTTCCATCCCTGACTCGCCGTGCACAGAGGCGGCGTCGCGCAGCGGGCGAACCAGCGGCATCGATGCGCCCTGGGCCAGCGGGACATCGGCGTTCCAGAAGTGCAGCAGTTGCAGAACGTTGCGGGTGGTTTTCTCCACCGACACATTGCCCGCCACCGTGGTCATCAGCTGCAGATCCAGCTCGGGTGCGAACAGCGCCGCGGCAATCGCCGCCGCATCATCAATACCGGGATCGGTATCCAGAATGATCGGTAAGCGCATAGTTTCTCCATAAAAAATGCCAGACGTTAAGTCTGGCATCTTCTCATACTGTGGCGAGAAAGAACTTATTCTACTTCACGGACATCTACGCGCAGTTCTTTCGGCACTTCGAAAACAATGTTCTCTTCGCGGCCTTCCAGCGGCACCGCTTCGCCGCCGCCCAGCTCCTGCAAGCGGGAAATGACGTTCTGCACCAGAATATCCGGCGCAGATGCGCCTGCAGTCACACCTACGCATTGCACTTCTTTTACCCATGCTTCCTGGATATCGGACGCGTCGTCAATCAGATACGCTGCTTTCCCCATTCGCTGGGCCAGTTCGGCCAGACGGTTGGAGTTGGAGGAGTTTTTCGACCCCACGACCAGTACAACATCAGCCTGCCCGGCCAGCGCACGAACCGCTTCCTGACGGTTGGTGGTGGCGTAGCAAATGTCGTCTTTACGCGGCCCAACGATTTTCGGGAAACGTTCGCGCAGGGCATCAATCACGTCAGAGGTATCGTCGACGGAGAGGGTTGTCTGGGTCATAAACGACAGCTTAGCGTCGTTTTTCACATCCAGCGTCCAGACATCATCCGGTGACTCCACCAGATACATTCCACCCTGCGGATTGCTGTACTGGCCCATGGTGCCTTCGACTTCCGGGTGACCGGCGTGGCCAATCAGAATCGACTCTTCACCACGACGGCTGGCGCGAGCGACCTCCATATGCACTTTGGTCACCAGCGGGCAGGTCGCGTCAAAGACCGTCAGATCGCGGCTTTTCGCCTCATTGCGCACCGCCTGAGAAACACCGTGGGCGGAGAAAATCAGGATCGCGCCGTCCGGCACTTCGCTAATCTGCTCGATAAAAATCGCGCCGCGTTGGCGCAGGCTATCGACAACATAGCGGTTGTGCACGACTTCATGACGCACGTAGATCGGCGCGCCATAGAGCGTCAGCGCGTTTTCAACAATGCTGATAGCGCGGTCAACGCCTGCGCAAAAGCCGCGCGGGTTAGCCAACAGAATCTGCATTTTACCCCTCCAGCGCCGGATCGATCTCCAGCACTTCAACATCAAAATGAACGGTACGCCCGGCCAGCGGATGGTTGAAATCAACGGTGATCGAATCGCCGTTCACTTCGCGGATAACACCAGGCATTTCGCTGCCATCCATTGCGGTAAAGAGCATAATCGCGCCGATTTCCGGCTCGCCCGCGTCGATAAATTCCCGGCGCGAGAAATATTGAATCAGGTCCGGACTCGGTACGCCAAAGGCAGCATCCGGCTCCAGTGAAAAGATGGTTTTCTCTCCTTCTTTCAGCCCCAGCAGATGCTGCTCAAGACCTTCAGAAAGCGAGGTATCACCCAGGCGAAAGAGCGCGGGTTTACCGTTATTGCGGGTTGACTCTGCGGTGGAGCCATCATCGAGCTTTAGGGTGAAGTGCACCAGCACCGCACTGTTGCTTTGTACAGAGTTTGACATGCAGGTTTGCTCTTTTACATTGCCGCCGCTTGTTTGCCCGGTGGCGCTGCGCTTACCGGGCCTACAAAGGCCGATGTATACTGTAGGCCGGATAAGACGCTTTAGCGTCGCCATCCGGCAACTTTTTATGATGTTTTTTTATCACGGGAAGGCAAGAAACCTTCCAGCACAATCAGCGCCGCACCGACACAAATCGCGGTATCAGCAAGATTGAAGGTGGCGAAGTGCCAGTCCCCGACATAAAAATCAATCATATCGACGACAAAACCATGCCACAGCCGGTCGAATAAATTACCCAATGCGCCGCCAATAATCAGCGCATAGGCAATGTTATTCAGCTTTTGCGTCGCCTTCGAGCGATACATTAGCACCGCGAGGATCACGCAAATACCGATAGCGATACCCGCGAAGAACCAGCGCTGCCAGCCGCCGCTGTCAGCAAGGAAGCTAAAAGCCGCGCCGTAGTTACGCGCATAATGCAGATTAAGCGACGGAAACAGCGGCACCGTATCCCCCAGAGCAAAGTTCTGGAGGATCAGGTACTTGCTGCCTAAATCGATAATCAGCACGACTACCACCAGCCATAGCCAGCGTAGCCCTGTTGAACCAATCGGTTTACTCATCAGGCAAATTTACGTTTTTCGCCGTCACCGGCAATGTTGCTAACACAGCGTCCGCAGATTTCCGCATGTTCCGCCACCTTGCCGACATCCGTGGTGTAGTGCCAGCAGCGCGGGCACTTATCACCTTCAGCTTTGCTCAGCACAACTTTCAGTCCTTTCAGCAACTCACTCTGCCATGCGTCGGCCGGAGCCTGCGCATAATCGGCAACTTTCGCCCCGGAGGTCAACAGGACAAATCGCAATTCATCGTCCAGCGCATTCAGCTTCGCTGCAAGATCGGCATCGACATACAGCGTCACCGCGGCTTCCAGAGACCCCCCCACTTGCTTATCCGCACGCGCCTGCTCGATAACCTTGTTGACTTCGCCGCGCACTTTCAGCAGCTCATCCCAGAAACCATCGTTCATCGCTTCGTCGGCGGCCAGACCGAACAGGCCGGTGTACCATTCACCGGTAAAGACGTATTTCTCGCGGTCACCCGGCAGGTAACCCCAGATTTCGTCAGCGGTGAAGGACATGATCGGCGCCATCCAGCGTACCAGCGCTTCGGCAATATGATACAGCGCGGTCTGGCAGCTGCGACGCGCAACGCTGTCCGCTTTGGTGGTGTACTGACGGTCTTTGATGATATCGAGCCAGAACGAGCCCATTTCGATGGAACAGAAGCGCATCAGGCGCTGCACCACTTCGTGGAAATCGTAAGACTCATAGGCTTTCAGGATATCTTCCTGCGCCGCTTGCGCGCAGCCTACAGCCCAGCGATCCAGCACGACCATCTCTTCCGGTTTCACCATATCTTTTACCGGATCGAAACCGTTGAGGTTCGCCAGCAGGAAGCGCGCGGTGTTACGGATACGACGATAGCTGTCGGCGGCACGTTTGAGGATCTCGTCGGAGACCGCCATTTCGCCAGTGTAATCGGTGGAAGCCACCCACAGACGCAGAATATCCGCGCCCAGTTTGTTCATCACGTCCTGCGGAGAGACGGTGTTACCGATGGATTTGGACATCTTGCGGCCCTGGCCATCAACGGTAAAGCCGTGGGTCAATACCTGACGATACGGCGCTTTGCCCTTCATCGCGGTAGAAATCATCAGCGAGGACATAAACCAGCCGCGGTGCTGGTCGGAACCTTCCAGATACATGTCGGCGGCGTGACCAGAGAACTCCGGACGCACGTCAACGACAGAAGAGTGAGTTGAACCAGAGTCGAACCACACGTCGAGGGTATCCGGCACTTTCTCGTAGCTATCAGCATCAGCGCCGAGGATGTCGCGGGAGTCGAGATCCCACCACGCCTGGATGCCGTCGACTTCCACGCGTTTAGCCACTTCTTCCATCAGCTCCAGCGTGCGCGGGTGCAGCTCTTGCGTCTCTTTATGCACGAACAGAGACATCGGTACGCCCCAAGTGCGCTGACGGGAGATACACCAGTCAGGACGGTTGGCGACCATCGACTCGATACGCGCCTGGCCCCAGTCCGGGATCCACTGCACGCCTTGGATCTCTTTAAGCGACTGCGCGCGCAGGCCCTTCTGATCCATGCTCACGAACCACTGCGGCGTGGCGCGGAAGATGATCGGTGACTTGTGACGCCAGCAGCACGGATAGCTGTGCTGCATTTTCTCAACGTGCAGCAGCGCGCCGCTGTCGCGCAGCATCTCAACGATGATGTCGTTGGCTTTGAAGACGTTGATGCCGTCAAGAGATGGGTAAGTACCCGGCAGATAAGCACCGTCCGGGCCAACCGGGTTGGCGATTTCCAGACCGTATTTCTGGCTGATGGTGTAGTCGTCCGGACCGTGGCCGCCAGCGGTATGTACCGCGCCGGTACCCGCGTCCAGGGTGACGTGGTCGCCAAGGATCGCCGGAACGTCGAAAGCAAGGAACGGGTGCTTAAAGCGCATCAGCTCCAGTTCTGCGCCGTTGACCACCGCCAGAATGGTGTAATCCGCAATACCGGTGCGTTTCATCACGCTTTCAACCAGATCTTTGGCGAGGATCAGCGCCTGACCGTCAACCTGCACCAGCGCATAGTCAAACTCCGGCGACAGGGAGATTGCACGGTTTGCCGGCAGGGTCCACGGGGTGGTGGTCCAGATAACCAGAGAGACCGGGCCGTTAACGTCGGCTACGCCAAATTTCGCCAGCACCGCCGCTTTATCCGTCGCGTGGAAGGCCACGTCGATGGATGGGGAGGTTTTGTCGTAATACTCAACTTCCGCTTCCGCCAGCGCAGAACGGCAGTCTACGCACCAGTGCACCGGCTTAGCGCCTTTATGCAGGTGGCCGTTGCCGATGATTTTACCCAGCGCGCGGATAATATTGGCTTCGGTTTTGAAGTCCATGGTCAGGTACGGGTGAGACCAGTCGCCCAATACGCCAAGGCGGATAAAGTCTTTACGCTGGCCGTCAATCTGCAGAGCAGCATATTCGCGGCATTTGGCACGGAACTCGGCGGCGGTGAATTTCTCGCCCGGCTTACCGTATTCCTGTTCCACTTTCAGCTCGATCGGCAGACCGTGACAGTCCCAGCCCGGTACGTACGGAGAGTCATAACCCGTCAGCCCTTTGGACTTAACGATAATGTCTTTCAGAATCTTGTTAACCGAGTGACCAATATGAATGCTGCCATTCGCATAAGGAGGGCCATCATGCAGAATGAAGGTTTTTTTGCCTTTTTTGGCTGCACGAATGATGCCGTACAGGTCATCATCGGTCCAACGCGCCAGCATTCCCGGTTCACGCTTGGCGAGATCGCCGCGCATCGGGAACCCTGTTTCCGGCAAATTCAGGGTCGATTTATAGTCACTCATCAGATTCTCGGTTCCGTATTTCGGTTTGATAAACACCGTCAGGGTTATGCCTGCCCGGTTAGCCCAAAGAAGTCGCGGGCCGTTAACTCATCACGTGCGATTTGCGCTTTCAGCTCATCAAGCGACGCAAATCGCTGCTCGTTACGTATCTTTTTACGCAGTATTACATCTATATGGCGACCGTAGAGGTCCATTACAACATCCAGGAGATGGACTTCCAGCTGCTGACGCACGCCGGATACCGTTGGACGAGTACCAATGTTGGCGACGCCCATAAAAGGTTCGTCGCCAAGCCCTGTCACTTCTACCGCATAGACCCCTTTTACCGGGGAAACCTGACGACGCAGCGGTAAATTCGCCGTCGGGAAGCCTATTGTGCGCCCCAGCTCATCGCCATGGACCACGCGACCAGAGATAGTAAACGGATGCCCTAACAGGGTCTCCGCCAGCGGCAGATCGTCATCAGCCAGCGCCTGGCGAACCGCCGTGCTGCTAATGCGCACCCCACCCTCGCAGAATGTTTGGGTGCTGGTAACGTCAAAGCCGAATTCCACACCGGCCTTTTGTAATAACAAGAAATCCCCCTGGCGACCAGCGCCAAAGCGGAAATCATCGCCAACGGCGAGGAACTGGACGCCTAGCTGGCGGACCAGCAGCTCGCTGATAAAATCCTGAGCGGTCAATGCCGCAAAGCGCCGATCGAAGCGCACGCACAGTACGTAATCGACGCCGCTTTCAGCCAGATAGTTCAGTTTTTCACGCAGACGCGTTAAACGAGCCGGCGCTTTATCAGCGGCAAAAAGCTCAAGCGGTTGTGGCTCAAAAATCATTACCACCACCGGCAAACCATGCTGGCGACCTTCTGCACGCAAACGCTGCAATAATGCCTGGTGCCCGCGATGCACGCCGTCAAAATTTCCAATGGTCAGCACGCACCCGTGCGGGGCCTGACTGAGATTATGTATGCCGCGTATCAGCTTCATGTCTGGCTCAAAACAGTGAAAATCGTCCGAGTATACCTTGTACAACTGGCGACGTTAACCAGCGATTGCACCTCTTCACCGAAAGATCCCAGTAATTCATCAACTCAGCGTAGCAATGCAGGAAAAACTCTCCGGCATCGTCGATTTTTATGGTTGAAAGGCTGTATTCGCTAGCAACAAGCTGGTAGAATCTTGCGCCATCACTACGTAATGAAGCGTTGTTGGTTTAAGCGACGCTTATTTGCACAAATCCATTGACAAAAGAAGGCTAAACGGGCATTCTCCTCGGCCTTTGAATTGTCCATATAGAACACATTTGGGAGTTGGACCTTGGCTAATATCAAATCAGCTAAGAAGCGCGCCGTTCAGTCTGAAAAGGCCCGCAAGCACAACGCTAGCCGTCGCTCTATGATGCGTACTTTCATCAAGAAAGTATACGCAGCCATCGAAGCTGGCGACAAAGCTACTGCACTGAAAGCATTTAACGAAATGCAACCAATCGTGGACCGTCAGGCTGCTAAAGGTCTGATCCACAAAAACAAAGCTGCGCGTCATAAAGCAAACCTGACCGCTCAGATCAACAAACTGGCTTAATCGCCTGCTTGTTGTCGCTTTGTAAAAAAGCCCGCGAAAGCGGGTTTTTTTATACCTGTCGGTTGTCGACTTCGCTCATCGACTGCCATCGCCCGCTTCTTTCGTCTTACCAACCGGCACCCTCGCAGGATCTACAATAACGCATATAAAAGATATTTTCTTTCATTGTATAAGTGATTTTATTTCATTCCCGATGAAAATGTGACCAGCATGGCAAATAACAGAATAACTCCTCGAAAAACGAATAAACGCAATCCTGATGTAAGATTTGATAATTGATCACACCACTGTGGTTAACTATTTTTATGTACACTTTAATGACTCCATTTAACCCTAAGGTCACTATTCATAAAGATTAAAAAAAATAAGAAAACCTACTGCTTAGAAAATAAAAGTTGTTTTTCTGGGCGTATCATTACAATGCAGGAGTTATCAGTATGAGTTCTGTTATTGAAGATACCCAGTCTTCCGGGTCAACATCATTGTCTTTACTACAGCGTATCAGCTACGGCTCTTTAGATGTGGCAGGCAATCTGCTGTACTGTTTCGGTTCAACGTACATATTATATTTCTACACCGACGTTGCAGGTATTAGCCTTGCGGTAGCAGGGGTTATCCTACTGCTGGCGCGTATTGTAGACGGCATCGACGCTCCTATCTGGGGGATTATCATCGATAAAACACGCTCTCGCTACGGGAAATGTCGCCCCTGGTTTCTGTGGCTACCGTTGCCATTTGGCGTATTTAGCGCGTTGTCTTTTTGGTCTCCAGATATCAGCATGACTGGAAAAGCCATATATGCAGCAATTTCCTATATGATTGCCAGCATTTTATTTACCGGTCTCAATACACCGCTTAGCGCGATATTACCATTAATGACCTTATCCCCCAAAGAGCGTCTGGTATTAAACTCATGGAGAATGACCGGAGGGCAAATTGGGGTTCTGTTAATGAACGCCACCGCACTGCCGTTAGTGGCTTTTTTAGGTAAAGGTAATGACCATGCCGGTTTTATTTACACCGCGATTCTGTTCGCCATTATATCCTGTTCGCTAACCCTTTTTGCGTTTAAAAACATTCGCGAAATGGATGCGGATAAAATACAGAAAGAACCCAAACTGCCGATGAAAAAGAGCTTCGCGGCAATGAAAGGCAACTGGCCGTGGATACTGATGGTACTGGCAAATCTGATCTTCTGGATAGCCCTTCAGCAACGTTCAACAACCATCGTCTATTATCTGACCTACAACCTCGATCGCAAAGATCTGGTTCCGCTGATTAACAGTCTGGCCACTATTCAGATCCTGTTTATCATCGCCATCCCTTTCTTCAGTAAATATATCGCCAAGACCTGGATTTGGGTTAGCGGCCTGCTGGTCGCCACGCTGGGCGGCGTGATGATGTGGCTGGCTGCGGATAACATTCCTTTGCTGATCGCCGCCTGGGTTATCGGCAATATCGGCAGCGGCATCGCCTGCTCAATGCCCTTTGCCATGCTGGGCTTCGCCGTCGACTTCGGTGCCTGGAAAACGGGCATTAAGGCAACCGGTATTCTTATCGCCTTCGGCAGCACCTTCTGCATCAAAATGGGCAGCGGTATAGGTACCGCCTTCGCCGCCTGGATAATGAACAGTTTTGGCTACATCCCCAACCACGCCCAAAGCGCAGCCGGGCTGGAGGGGATAACCTGGGCCTTCATTTGGGCACCCGCCCTGCTCTTCGCCCTCGCCGCGATCCCACTACTGTTCTTCCGAAAATATGAAGCCATGGAAGACAGGGTTCGCCACGATCTGGAAACAACAAACCACTAACGCTCTTCACCTTCACCACCTGAATATGGGAGGAACCACCATGCCATTTTTGCAACAAGACCCGCGTCGTCTGGTGTGGCAGCAAAACGATCGCTATTTATGGATAGAACCCTGGGGTGAGAACAGCCTGCGCGTGCGCAGCGGCCGTCATCTACCTGTTATGCGAAATGAGGACTGGGCGCTGACGGAGCCGGTCGAGGAAAGCGCCTGCCACATCGTTTATGACCAAAAGCAGGCCACGCTGACCAACGGAAAGATTATCGCCATCGTCAATCAAAAGGGGCAAATCGCCTTTTATCGCCATCCCCATAAGTGCCTGCTGCAGGAGTTCTGGCGTCAGCGGGGAGAAATTGGCGAAGATGAATCCTCCCACGGTCAGTACGTCAGCGCCCTTAATCTTGAGGGCCGCGAGTTCCGCCCGATTCAGGGCGGGAAATACGCGATCAAAGCCCGCTTCGAAGCCGCCGAAGGGGAAAAAATCTACGGCATGGGCCAATATCAGCAGGCGAATCTGGATCTCAAAGGATGCGTGCTTGAACTGGCCCAGCGCAACTCTCAGGCTTCGGTGCCGTTTATGCTCTCCAACATGGGCTACGGATTTTTGTGGAACAACCCAGCCATCGGTCGGGCGACGTTTGCGCAAAACGTGACGGAATGGGAAGCCCACGTCAGCGAACAGCTGGACTACTGGATCACCGCCGGAGATACCCCAGCAGAAATCAGCCAGGCTTATGCGCTCGCTACCGGCACACCGCCGATGATGCCGGATTACGCCATGGGCTTCTGGCAATGCAAACTACGCTACCGCACGCAGGAAGAGTTGCTCACGGTCGCCCGCGAATATAAACAGCGCAACTTGCCCATCTCGGTGATTGTCATTGATTTCTTCCACTGGCCGAATCAGGGCGACTGGATGTTCGACCCGCGCGACTGGCCCGATCCTGATGCAATGATCGCCGAGCTGAAGTCTCTGGGCATTGAGCTGATGGTATCCGTCTGGCCGACGGTGGATAACCGCACCGAGAGCTATCGGGAGATGCGCGAAAACGGCTGGCTGGTACAAACGGAGCGCGGATTGCCGATTAACATGGACTTCCTCGGCAATACTACCTTCTTTGATGCCACCCATCCCGGCGCCCGCGACTACGTTTGGGGAAAGGCAAAGCGCAATTATTACGACAAGGGCGTGAAGCTCTTCTGGTTAGACGAAGCCGAGCCGGAGTTTAGCGTCTACGACTACGATAACTATCGCTATCATGCCGGGCCAGTGCTGGAAGTCGGCAATATCTACCCGCGAATGTACGCCAAAACCTTCTTTGACGGCATGAAAGCGGATGGCGAAGATCAGGTCATCAACCTGCTGCGCTGCGCCTGGGCGGGTAGTCAACGCTACGGCGCGCTGGTTTGGTCAGGCGATATTCACTCTTCGTTTCGTTCTCTGCGCAACCAGTTTGCCGCTGGCCTGAATATGGGGATCGCGGGCATTCCGTGGTGGACGACGGATATTGGCGGCTTTCATGGCGGCAATATTCACGACCCGCGCTTTCATGAGCTGCTGATTCGTTGGTTCCAGTGGGGCGTATTTAGCCCGGTGATGCGTCTGCACGGCAACCGCGATCCGCAGATTCTTCCAGAGCAGCCGTACCGGGACGGTATTGCCCAGTGTCCCACCGGTGCGCCGAATGAAGTCTGGAGCTACGGCGAAGACGTGTGTGACGTATTGACGGGCTGTCTGACCTTGCGAGAGAAGCTCAAGCCTTATATTAAAGCGCTGATGGCAGAAACCCATAAACGCAATACACCGGTCATGCGAACCCTGTTTTTTGAATTCCCCGAGCAGGCAGCAAGTTGGGAGGTCACCGATCAGTACTGTTTCGGCCCCGACCTGCTGGTTGCGCCCGTAATGCATGAAGGTATGCGCGAGCGCGATGTCTGGCTGCCGGAAGGCGAGAAATGGACCGACCTTGCCACTGGCGAGAGCTATCAGGGAGGGCAGACACTGCGCTACGCCGTGCCGCTGAATAGAATTCCGGTATTTATTCGCGAAGGCGGGCAGTACCGGAATTTATTGAATCTGTAGTCTTGTTCCGGCTGCGGCATTTCCGCCGCAGCCGAAAATCAGGCACAGCTTATGCCTGCGGTGGCGTGAAAAGCGCCGAATAGTCACGATTGCAAATACGCTGCACCGCCGGATGCTGGATCATACGTTCGGCAAAAATAGCGTGATACTCTTCCATCACGTTGTCCATCCGCCCAATCTCAACTATCGATTTATCACTATAAAAGTCATGAACATATAGTGTGGGCGCAACGAAAATGGCGTTGTGAGCCGCACCGAAGGCTTTCATCAGCGCCGCATCATCAAACTCGCCCAGAATTTCCACCTGCAATCCCTGCGAGTTAAACCAGTTGAGCAGCTTCCGCCCCAGCATCGAGCGACGTCCGGGGATCAGTAATCGACGTTCTTCCAGGCAGGCCGGGAACGGTTTTTTCGGCGGCGGATTCATACACCAGAAGCTAACGCTACATTCGCCGATTTTCACCGAAAACAGACCTTCCTGCTGAGTGGAGTCGATAGGGCAATCGGAGATGATCATGTCGAGTTTATGCTGACTTAGCTGCTCAAGCAGCATTTCGTGGGTCGATTCAAAACAGCGTAAATGGATCTGCTCATTGCCGACGACCGCAGCATCAAGGACGCCGCTAACCAACCTTTTTGACAGCGCATCCGCGACGCCGACATCAAACAGCAGATTGGACTCTTTGCGATAGTTAACGATATCCAGCATTTCCTGGCTCAGCGTAAACATGCGATCGGCATAGCGGAAAACCAGCTCCCCGAGTTCACTGGGCTCCAGCCCTCTTCCTTTACGTTTAAACAACTTCCCCTGCAGACGTTCTTCCAGCGCTTTAATCTGCCCGGTGATGGTTTGCGGCGTCAGAAACAATGCCTCTGCCGCACCGACAACAGAGCCTTCTTTGTAGACATGCCAGAAGTAGTACAGGTGATTGTAGTTGATATGCGACATGCTTCTCTCCCTGATAATGTCCAGGAGAGCCGTAGCGGCTCTCCGTGAGTTATTAAGCAGCGTAGCCCGACTCCGTTACGCGCTTACGCAGTATGATGTATCCCGTGACTGCCGATAATATCGATCCAATCAGGATGCCAAGCTTGGCCCAGTTGATCAATCCTGGGTCAACGCTACTGAAAGCCAGTGTGGCAATAAAAATCGACATGGTGAAGCCAATTCCGCACAGAATACCTACTGCCATAACTTGCTTACAGGTCGTCCCCTCCGGCAGAGAAGCCCATTTCATCTTCAGCGCCAACCAGCAAAATGCACTGATCCCAAGCGGCTTACCGATAAACAGCCCAGCGATGATGCCCAGCGGCAGCAGAGAGGTTAGCCCTTCAACCGTCACGCCCTGCAGCGAGACCCCCGCATTAGCAAAGGCGAACAGCGGCAGGATTAAGAATGCCACCCATGGATGCAGAACGTGCTCAAGCTGCTTCGCCGGAGATTTACCGTTCTGCTCTTTTAGCGGGATCATAAAGCCAACAATAACTCCCGCCAGCGTCGCATGAACGCCGGATTTTAATACCGCAGTCCAAAGCACCGCACCGACCAGAATGTAGATTCCGGTACGCCGCACGCCGCTCAGATTTAACGCCGCCAGAACAACGATGGCCCCCGCAGCAACGATCAATGACAGCACTGAAAGGTCGTTCGTATAGAACAAGGCAATAATAATAATTGCCCCGAGATCATCAATGATGGCCAGCGCCATCAGGAAGATCTTCAGCGCGGCAGGAACCCGATTGCCCAACAGCGCCAGAACGCCCAACGCAAAAGCGATATCGGTCGCTGCCGGAATCGCCCATCCCTCTCTGGCAATCGGATCCTGGGCATTAAACGCCAGATACACCAATGCCGGAACCACCATGCCACCTAACGCCGCTACGACCGGGAATACGGCCTGGCGACGGCTGGCTAACGCCCCCTGGTTCATCTCACGCTTAACTTCCAGGCCAATCAGCAGGAAAAACACCGCCATCAGCGCGTCGTTAATCCACAACAGCATGTTTTTGTTGATCTCTAACGCACCCACGCGCAGCTGAACCGGCGTTTCCAGAAAAGAGTGATAAAAACCACTGGTCAAGCCAGTATTTGCCAATAACATCGCCAACACGGCGGCGAAGATTAAGATAATGCCCCCGGAAGCATCGCTACTAAAAAAACGCTGCAGATGTTTCACTTTTACTCTCACCTTAGTGGTAAATAACTCGATAAAAGTATAATACATGCACCAATAATTCGAAAAAAACAGTTTTAAATTGCCATTAAGATCGCATTTTACGAATGATTGGTCATTTAAAAATAGATTTTATCAATGTATAAGCGGAGCGAGGATCCGAGGTATAAGGCTTAAAGGTGGAGGTTGTTGTATTCGTACTTCAAATGATTCAACGCTGCCGTCACATTGGCAGGTGACATCCGGTTCAACCAGGGAAGAAAGGGGTGTTGATGAATATATTGTATAAATTCGCTTGCACTACGTAAGGACGCATTGCGTAGCGGGCTGGTTTTTTTATTCCCGGTCAGGTTACAAACGGCCATGGCGTAATCACGGGTGGAGAAGGTTCTCCAGACGTTGTTACGAATCCCCCCGCTGTAAAACAGACGGGGTGGGATATCTCTTTGCGCAGGGGGAATTCCCCGTTCCCTGACGAATGAAATATGGCAACGCCCCTGCCGGACATGCTCCAGATTTGCCATCATGCATCCGCCAAGTATGAAACATTCGTGATCGAGATAATGCTGCACATTGAGAGAGCGTTCATCCGTTAGCATCCGTACCAGTTCGAAGTGCCGATAGGCCGGTAAAACGGGTTTAACCAGCATTCCCCGCTCGTGCCGATGCAACGCCGCAGGGCCATAGTCAATATCAAACAGCGCGACGCGTCGCCGCATCGTGAGCATTTCCTTGCGCTGCACAAGATGAGCCAGGGTTCCTGGGGGCATTCGTTCTTCGTATTGCGATTGGTACTGGTACTCTGCCTCAACGGGTTGTGAAGTGTAGTTTGTCGAGATAGCCACAACCTTACCACTCACTTCCTCTGCGGTGGCCAGGACGTACAGACGATTATCTCCACCATTAAAGCTGATGCTAAATGCTCGCGTACTGAGAACAATGTCAAATGTCGGGAAAGCGAAACCGCGCTCAACCAGGCCCGCACGATAAGATAAATTAGCCAGCTCGCGGCCTAGCGTCGTGTTATCGATAGCCAACAGGGTGCGAATATCGCTAAGTGAGCTTCCCTCTTTAATTAAAGCGGCGAGATGTTCCTGCCGGAGGCTAATTTTAGCTTTATCAGGTATAACGAGTGTCTTACCGCAATCGCGACATGATATTCGTCGCTCCCCCTGCGCCGAGTAGCCATAGCGTTTTAGCGAAAAACTGCCGCAGCCTGGGCACTGTTTAATTAACCCCTTCCATCCCTGGTTTACCGTGCGGCGAAAGGCGTTAAGGGATTTAGCGGAAATGGGGGGAAAGAGAAAGCCACACTCACGGCACAATATATTATTCCCCTGACAAATGTAATCAGGACTATTAAGAACCCCCATATTTTTACATCCCGGGGTTTTACAGCTATCAACATTAACGTCATTAAACATATTCACTCCCTGCGAATATGCATCGCATACGGGTTGGCGTTCATCATCATATGATCTATAAATAAAAATACCTGATTCAACGCCAAGACGCTGAATCAGGTGGGCATAGCCCTAAGTGGCATACTATGATGGTATTATTATGTTCTTTTAGCCCCAAGTGACCGGTGTTGGCTTATCACCGCGAGCTTTCATTAATGAATCGTTATCGATGTCATTTTTGTACTTCAGAAATTCTGCATAGATCCGCTTCTCAACTTCGGGCTGCTTGCCAATTTGGTTTAGCGTTTCCGCGCGATCTTGCTTCAGGTTATAGAGATATTTAGCTTTACCTTCGCGGTCAATAATCATTTTCCAGTCACCATCGCGAATTGCCCATTCATCGGTAGGATCGTCCTGGAATGGCATATCAATACCGAAGATTAATGGTTTCAGACGATTGAGTTCTTTCTTCTCCAGCACCGGCATTATCGATTGACCATCATAAGTTCTGTCCGTCGGTAAAGAGAAGTTCATCATTTGCGCCAGAGTCGGCATCCAGTCCAGACCTGATATCGGCGTTTCTGAAACCATGCCCTGCGGGATATGGTTACCATATTTAATAATCGCCGGAACTCGAATGCCACCTTCCCAGAGATTATCTTTACGACCACGTAAACCATCCGTTTCACCAGCAAGATTCAACTCATATACTTTGCGCGCTTCGCGCGTGACCGGGCCATTGTCGCTGGTAAAAATAACAATCGTATTCTCTTCTTCACCCATTGTTTTGATTTTATAGAGCACTTTCCCAACCTGAGCATCCATATAGCTAATGTTGGCATAATACTCTCCAACGCCGCGCCACGGTTTATCTGCCCAGTCGCCGTAGAACAGATCCGGATGCTGCTTAGCATACGCGCTGATATAGGGGGAATACATATCAAGATACTGCTTCGGCGATGCCAACGGGCTGTGCACTTCGGTAAAGGCGACGTAGAGAAAGAAAGGCTTTTCATCTTTCTTATTATCCAGCCAGTTCAGCACTTCTGAGCTCACCAGTTCGCCGCTGAAGGTATTCGCCCGACCAAGGGGTTTTTCATTACGCGTAAAGCCGGTGGGATAGACCATCCCGTAGCGAGGGCGCTGCTTAGCACTATCCAGAGTTGAGTCGGTAACAAAACCGGCGGTATTAACCAGTCGGTAGTCAAACCCCATATCTTTGGCCTGCGGCTGATCGGTTCGACCCGCACCAGCGTTGAGATGAAGCTTGCCCATCATAGCCGTATCGTAACCTTGCTGTTTCAGCAAGTTGGCAATCGTCAGCTCATTACGTCCCAACGCAACATCTTTGCCATCCGGGATCCATGACCGTATGCCGGTACGAAACGGCATACGACCGGTCAATAATCCCGCGCGCGAAGGTGAACACAGCGGTGCCGGAGCGTAATAATCGGTAAACCTCACTCCTTCCTGAGCTAACTTGTCAATATTCGGCGTTTTGACAATCTGATGACCGTAGGCGGAAAGGTCGCCGTAGCCTAAATCATCAGCCAGAATAATCACTAAGTTAGGCTGTTTAATATCAGCAGCATAAACAGTCGTCAGGGTGCTTCCTGCACATAATGCCAGGCAAATCATACCAGCGACAAATGTCTTCTTCATTTTAGTCCCTTTGAATAGATTTAAAATTCATAACCCAACATATAAATCATTTGGTCACCAAATCCGTCGTAACCCAGTTTATTATCAAAATAACGCCAGGTAATAGCTGCTTTCCAGCGAGGATAAAACTTCCAGGCTAATGTCAGCCCGCCGTTGATACCGTTATGACCATTCTGCTGCTCAGCATAAGCATCATTCCTGTCTAATTCAATTTCATTCCAGTTTGATAAGACAAACTTTTCATCATATAAATTGAAAATGTACGCAGCGGTCCAACCAATAACGTAACCATTCCAACCGCTGGTCTGCCCATATTTTTGAGAAACATAGTCACCAGATTGGCTATGCAACCCTATATAGGGTTTTAAAAATCCCCAGGAGCCTTGCCAGCCAAGATAACCCAAACCATAAAAGAGGTCTAAATCATCCCCCCATGAGTTATCCCATTGCCCGTAAATCTTACCAAAAAAGGTATAATCAGAATCAAATAAACGGACATGGGTCATAGCAGAAACGGTATGATTACGTCCGGCGACCGAATGGTTTAATACATTACTTTCAAAAAAAGAGTAGAACTCTGCCTCTCTGAAATTCACACCAAAATCAGTTGTTGCTTTCCATACTTCGCCACGGTGCACATTAACAAAACCGCTATTCCAGTCAGCATATCCTGCATTTATTGACCCAAATGCATTTTTAAACTCCAGTGCCTGTACTGTGCTACTCCACAAACAGCATGATGAAGCAGCCAATGTACCAATAAGTAATATTTTTATTCTTCGAGGCATCTAATTATACTCTCCACGATTATATTTTAGTTATATAAAAACAAACCACGAAGAGAGTATTAAACGAAAGTGATATTATATTGGTGATAGAAATCTCACATAACGATATAACGACAGGGATGAACAGGTTAGTGTCAAATAGTGTTGCTAATGCGAACGTAATTGAGTGTTATTTATTGTGCAGAGTAATTCATCAACACAACTGATATTTTATCGTAATTCATAAAATGTAAATATATTCACAAAATGAGTTTTAAATAACATTACGGATGGATTCTTTGCATCCTGGTATCACAGAAGGGTACAAATTTTTATGTTATCGGTAGATCTATTCAATCATAAACAACCCGCCGTTACCAAGCTTCCGGCGAATCGAGGCTGGCCACCAGAAATGGCTAGCGCACAGCCTGGCTGAGGGTTTTCTTGATAGAAAAAGCCTGAGCACAAAGGCCCAGGCTCGAGGTAAGACAGGAAGTGAACAGCAATCAGCGGGTCAAATCATCAAAGAACTTCTTCACACCGTCGAAGAAACTTTTGGAGCGTGGGCTATTTTTCTCGCCCGTTGGCCCACCAAAACTTTCCTGGAGATCTTTCAGTAGCTGCTTTTGCTTGTCATTGAGACCAACCGGCGTTTCGACCACTACGCGGCACAGCAGATCGCCCTGTGCACCACCGCGCACGGACTTCACGCCTTTACCACGCATGCGGAATAGTTTACCGGTCTGCGTCTCACCAGGCACTTTCAGGTTTACACGACCATCCAGCGTCGGCACTTCAATCTCGCCGCCAAGTGCAGCCATAGTGAAGTTAATCGGGACTTCACAATACAGGTTGTTCCCTTCACGCTCGAAGATTGCATGCTGCTTAACCTGAACCTGAACATACAGATCGCCCGCTGGCGCGCCATGCTCGCCCGCTTCGCCTTCACCCGCCAGGCGGATACGATCGCCGGTATCTACGCCTGCCGGGATCTTAACCGACAGGGTTTTTGTCTTCTCAACGCGACCGTGACCGTGGCATTTGTTGCACGGATCTTTAATCAACGTCCCGCGACCCTGGCAGTGTGGACAGGTCTGCTGTACGGCGAAAAAGCCCTGGCGCATCTGAACCTGGCCTGCTCCATGACAAGTCGGGCAGGTTTGCGGTTGGCTACCCGCTTTAGCGCCGCTGCCGTGGCAAACGTCGCACTCTTCCAGCGTTGGGATACGGATCTCTTTGGTTACGCCACGCACGGCTTCTTCCAGAGTCAGATCCATGTTGTAGCGCAGATCGGCACCGCGCGAAGCGCGCTGACGGCCACGACCGCCACCGAAAATATCGCCAAATACGTCGCCAAAGATATCGCCGAAGTCAGCACCACCGCCACCAAAACCGCCGCCGCCGCCCATGCCGCCTTGTTCAAAGGCCGCGTGACCATACTGATCGTAGGCCGCACGCTTCTGGGCATCGGTCAGGATTTCATACGCTTCTTTGATTTCTTTGAATTTTGCTTCGGCCTCTTTATCGCCCTGGTTACGGTCCGGGTGATATTTCATGGCCAGGCGTTTGTAGGCCTTTTTGATTTCACGCTCTTCCGCTGTTCTGGAAACGCCTAAAATCTCGTAATAATCTTGCTTTGCCATTGGTGTTTTTCAGCCCCTAAACATGCGAACACGGGCGCAGAGTATACACTTCAACCTTCAAACCGCCTCTGCGTTGGCTTCGTTCGTTCATCCCAGTCACGTACTTATGTACGCTCCTGGGATTCACTCTCTTGCCGCCTTGATGCAATTTGAATGATTTTGTGTATAAGCTTCTACGCCCGTGCCGATTAATTACCCTGCATCAGGGCGATTATTTTTTGTCTTTCACTTCTTCGAACTCAGCGTCAACAACATCGTCGTCCTTCGCGTTGCTCTCTTGAGCGTCAGCCCCGCCAGCCTGCTGCTGTGCGTGCTGCTGCTGAGCGATTTCCATCAGCTTCTGAGAAACCTGAGCCAGCGCCTGCATTTTCGCTTCGATGTCCGCTTTATCTTCACCTTTCAGCGAAGTTTCCAGCGCGGTCAATGCAGACTCGATGGCAGTTTTATCGTCAGCCGGCAGTTTGTCGCCTGCTTCTTCAACCTGCTTACGAGTGCTGTGCAGCAGATGGTCGCCCTGGTTACGGGTCTGAACCAGCTCTTCAAACTTACGGTCAGATTCTGCGTTCGCTTCTGCTTCACGAACCATCTTCTGAATTTCTTCTTCGTTCAGACCAGAAGAAGCCTTGATGGTGATCTTCTGCTCTTTACCGCTGTTTTTGTCTTTCGCGGAAACGTGCAGGATACCGTCAGCATCGATGTCGAAGGTGACTTCGATCTGTGGCATGCCGCGCGGTGCCGGACTGATACCGTCCAGATTGAACTGGCCAAGATCTTTGTTATCAGAAGCACGTTTACGCTCACCCTGCAGCACATGGATAGTTACCGCAGACTGGTTGTCTTCAGCGGTAGAGAACACCTGGCTGTGCTTGGTCGGGATGGTGGTGTTTTTGTTGATGAGCGCAGTCATCACACCGCCCATGGTTTCGATACCCAGAGACAGCGGGGTAACGTCCAGCAGCAGTACGTCTTTCACTTCACCCGTCAGTACACCACCCTGGACAGCTGCACCGATAGCAACGGCTTCGTCCGGGTTAACGTCTTTACGCGGCTCTTTACCAAAGAATTCAGCCACTTTCTTCTGAACCATTGGCATACGTGTCTGCCCACCGACCAGGATAACGTCCTGGATATCAGATACGGACAGGCCAGCATCCTGCAGAGCGACTTTCAGCGGCTCGATTGAACGGTTCACCAGGTCTTCAACCAGGCTTTCCAGTTTCGCACGGGTCACTTTGATGTTCATGTGTTTCGGGCCAGACGCATCTGCGGTGATGTACGGCAGGTTCACGTCGGTCTGTTGCGCAGAAGACAGCTCAATTTTCGCTTTTTCTGCGGCTTCTTTCAGGCGCTGCATGGCCAGCGGATCATTACGCAGGTCAATGCCCTGATCTTTCTTAAACTCATCGACGAGGTAGTTGATCATACGGCTATCGAAGTCTTCACCACCGAGGTGGGTGTCACCGTTGGTCGCCAGAACTTCAAAGGTTTTTTCGCCGTCAACTTCGTCGATTTCGATAACGGAGATATCGAAAGTACCACCACCCAGGTCATAAACCGCGATAGTACGGTTACCGACTTCTTTATCCAGACCGTAAGCCAGCGCAGCTGCGGTTGGTTCGTTGATGATACGTTTGACTTCCAGACCCGCGATACGACCGGCATCTTTAGTAGCCTGACGCTGAGCATCGTTGAAGTATGCAGGTACGGTGATAACCGCTTCAGTTACCGGTTCGCCCAGGTAATCTTCAGCCGTTTTCTTCATTTTTTTCAGCACTTCAGCAGAGATCTGCGGCGGTGCCATTTTCTGGCCCTTAACATCAATCCATGCATCACCGTTGTCAGCACCGATGATTTTGTACGGCATGATGGCTTCATCACGCTGTACTTCTTCGTCCTGGAAGCGGCGACCGATCAGGCGTTTAATCGCAAACAGGGTATTTTGCGGGTTTGTCACTGCCTGACGTTTAGCCGGCTGACCAACCAGAGTTTCACCATCCTGGGTATAGGCAATGATAGAAGGTGTGGTGCGATCGCCTTCGGCGTTCTCCAGCACACGAGCAGTAGTGCCATCCATAATCGCTACACAAGAGTTGGTAGTACCCAGGTCGATACCAATAATTTTACCCATCTAAACGTCTCCACTAAAATTTCATTCAACATGTGGTTGTGAACCTGTAATAAGGGCGAAACGTGCGGTTTCAACTGCCCAGACATCATTTTTTTCAGGTTCATTCACTGCGGTTGACTACAAGATGGGGTCACCCACCGCTTCATCAAGGGGGGACGACAAAAAAAATTTGCCTTCGCAGCCCTACGAGATGGGACGAACCGGGGTCAAAAATCGAATATGGGGGTAAAACACGCCAACACATAAATAATTAAAATAATTAGAGGCGATATATTCATGAAATTATTGACATAATCCGCAATAATTACCGACTGAAAGCAATAAAGCTCCGGTGATAAAGTATTTTCCAGGTGTAATAAATTAAATAATTGGAAAATTCTCATGAAATCACTCATTCATATATCAACGGGATTGCTTTTAAGCACCGCATTAGTGGCTTCAGTATCTGCTAACGATCATAAAATTTTAGGCGTAGTCGCCATGCCAAGAAATGAGACTAACGACCTGACTCTGAAACTGCCTGTTTGTCGGGTGATTAAGCGTATCCAACTCACGACTGACCGAGGCGATGTCCAGCTCTCCGGCGCAACGGTGTACTTTAAAGCCAGCAATAGCGCCAGCCAGAGCCTCAATGTACCGTCAATGATAAAGCAAGGTACAACCACCAACTGGATTAACATTAATAGTGACAACGATAATAAACGTTGCGTGAAGAAAATTGCTTTTTCCGGCCACACGGTCAACTCCTCTGACATGGCCTCGCTAAAAATTATCGGCGATGATTAATATCACTGACTACGCATACAAGCCCCTATGAAAATTAATTATCTGGATGATGAAGATCTCTCTTTTCTCCATCAATGTAGTGAAGAACATCTGGCAACTTTTACGCGTATTCTGACCCACAACGAGAATGGCAAGCCACGTCTCTCAAGCACACTATTACGTAATGAAACTTTTCAGGCGATGGAAGGACATCCTGAACGCTATCGTCGTAACTGGCAGTTGATCGCCGGTGAGCTCCAGCACTTTGGTGGCGATAGCATCGCCAATACGCTTCGTCGTCACGGCAAGTTCTATCGAGCAATCCTGCTGGATGTTTGCAAACGATTGAAAGTCAAAGCTGATAAACAAATGTCCACACCTGAAATTGAGCAACATCTGTTGGAACACTTCCTGGAACATAGTTGGAAGAAGATGGATGACCAACAGAAAGCCGATTTCTTCACTGCCGTGGAGTGTCGAGT
Organism: Klebsiella sp.; assembly: GCF_027492335.1. NCBI lineage: Bacteria > Pseudomonadati > Pseudomonadota > Gammaproteobacteria > Enterobacterales > Enterobacteriaceae > Klebsiella > Klebsiella sp. The sequence continues at coordinate 151,211 of NZ_JAPUEW010000011.1, forward strand.
CAAAGAGCAAAAAGAGCTACTTCCCCATCTGCTCCAGACACATAAGCTGGCACAAGGGGTCTCGCATATTCTTGAAGCACGCTTGACGAAAATTCTCCGCACCCACGCTGCGGTCAGCGTTATCGGTCATGGTTTAGTCCGCGGTGCAGGGCTTGGCGGTCCCCTCGGCGCAGCGGTTAATGGTGTAAAAGCCGTTAGCGGTAGCGCTTATCGAGTCACCATCCCGGCAGTGCTCCACGTCGCTTGTTTAAGGCGAATGGCCAGGCTTCATCAGGCAGAATAATAAATTGGTGAAAAATACCCCGCCAGATCATAGACAGTGCAGCAAGTCCTCATTATTATGCCGCGCCCTGTCACTAAGTGGCAGGGTAATGCTTCCCTTTCTAATCAATATTTTGAGGAATTATGGGCAACACTAAGTTGGCTAATCCGGCACCGCTGGGCCTTATGGGCTTCGGCATGACCACTATTTTGCTTAACCTGGCGAATAGCGGCCTGTTCGCGTTCGATGTAGCTATCCTGGCGATGGGCATTTTTTACGGCGGTATTGCGCAGATTTTTGCCGGCCTGCTGGAATTTAAAAAAGGCAACACCTTTGGTTTAACCGCATTTACGTCCTACGGTGCCTTTTGGTTGACGCTAGTCGCGATTCTTCTGATGCCGAAAATGGGCCTTGCTGAAGCGCCTAACGCGCACTTCCTCGGCATGTATCTCGGCCTGTGGGGAGTCTTTACCCTGTTTATGTTCTTTGGCACCCTGAAAGCCGCACGCATGCTGCAGTTTGTTTTCCTGAGCCTGACCGTGCTGTTTGCTCTGCTGGCGATTGGTCACCTGGTCGATAACGAAGGCATCGTTAAGATTGCTGGTTGGGTGGGTCTGGTCTGCGGTGCTAGCGCCATCTATCTGGCGATGGGTGAAGTGTTGAACGAGCAGTTTGGCCGCACCGTTCTGCCAATCGGCGAAAAGCATTAATTAACTTCGCCGCCCGATAGCGAGCGGCAAAGTGGGTCACATTGATTTAAGGCAGGCGCTGCAGCTCACCTTGTGGTGCAGCGACCTGTTTATCCAGCCCCTGGCGTAGCCAAATCCCCAGCCCCAATCCCATAAACGACAGCGCCAGCACGTACCAGGCAGGTGCCATCGGCGACACGCCCATCAGCATGGTCACAGCAATCGGCGTCAGGCCGCCGAAGATGGCATAGGACACATTATAAGAGAATGAAATACCGGTAAATCGCACCTCCGCCGGGAAAGCACGCACCATCACATACGGTACCGCCCCCACCACGCCGACACACAACCCGACCGTGCCATAGAGCAGAAACAGACGCTGCGGGCTATCGCCGGAAAGATGATAGAAAGCCCAGCTAGAGGCCGCCAGAAATAAACTCCCGACAATAAACGTACGGCTGGCGCCAAACTTATCGGCCGCCAGACCTGCCAGCAGACAGCCGATACATAACATGATGGTGGCGATACTGTTAGCTTGCAGGGTGATTGCAGGGGCAAAACCATAGTGCTTTTGCAGCCAGACCGGCGACATCAGAATCACCACCACCACCCCGGCGGATAAGAGCCAGGTCAGCAGCATAGAAACGACCACCGCTTTTTGATGCTTCAGCGCTACGGCTTTAACCGGCAGCTCCTGCGCTAACGCTTTGCGCTGCTGCATTTCAAGGAAAATAGGCGTCTCCTGCAACCAACGACGCAAGTACATGGCGACAAGACCAAACGCACCGCCTAACAGGAAAGGAATACGCCAGCCGCCATCGTGGATACCCTGCGGGGTCATATTGGTATTAATCAGCGTTGCCACTACCGATCCCAGTAAGATACCCACCGTCAGGCCCGCAGTTAGCGTGCCGCAGGCGATACCGATTCTTTTTTCCGGAACATGCTCAGCGACAAAAACCCAGGCCCCTGGAACCTCACCGCCAATCGCAGCCCCCTGGAGAATACGCATAAACAGCAGCAAAAGCGGTGCCACGATGCCCATCGACTCATGGGTTGGCAGCAGACCAATCGCCAGCGTCGGCAGCGCCATCAGCAAAATACTCAGGGTAAACATTTTCTTACGCCCGACGAGATCGCCAAAGTGCGCCATAATGATGCCGCCAAGAGGACGTGCTAAATAGCCCGCGGCAAAAATGCCGAAGGTCTGCACCTGGCGCAGCCATTCAGGAATATCTGTCGGAAAGAACAGCTCGCCAACAACGGCGGCAAAGAAGACAAAGATAATGAAATCATAAAACTCCAGCGCGCCGCCGAGGGCGGCCAGCGTCAGAGTTTTATAATCCTGTCGATTCAGAGGTCGGTTATATTGTGACATAACGGGCATTCATCCAGAGGTATGAAGATGTTCTACGTAATGTGTAAAGTTAAAAACACTATATCGTAAATAAAACAACACACCACAGGTGATGCAACTTATGTCAGGAATGCATAAAATTCAGGATAAAGTTTCACGCCTTGCGCTTTTAGGGCGAAAAGCTGCTACCACATCGCCGTTAGTTTCGACATAAGGCCCCTCAAGCAGCTGTACACAATACGGTACACTCGCAAAAACACCGTGTACCAGCACCTTACCTTCAGCATCTTTAACGCCTTCCAGCGTTTCCTCGATAGCTTTAGGCTGGCCTGGAAGATTGAGGATCAGCGCCTGCTTGCGGATAACGCCAACCTGACGAGAAAGAATAGCCGTCGGCACAAAGTGCAGGCTAACCTGGCGCATTTGTTCGCCAAAGCCCGGCATGACTCTGTCGGCAATGGCCAGCGTCGCATCCGGGGTCACATCGCGTCGGGCCGGTCCCGTGCCGCCAGTCGTCAGAACCAGATGGCAGCCCATCTCATCAACCAACTCACACAGCGTTTGTTCAATAATAATCTGTTCATCCGGGATTAAGCGGGTCTGCAGTTCGAAAGGCGTGGATAGCGCACGGGCCAGCCACTCTTCAAGCGCCGGGATACCTTTATCCTGATAGACGCCGCTGGAGGCGCGATCGGAAATGGAAACTAAGCCAATTCGTAAGGTGTTCATGATTATTCCGTTCAAACAGTATTAATAGACAGAATAATACACCGAGGGGGACAAGGCAGACAGTTTAATGTGGCCGACGGGCGTCGGCCACATGCGGGATTACAGCAGATCGCCGATCATTTTTTCCAGTTTTTCCTGGTCGATCGCAAACTTACGGATACCATCCGCCAGTTTGTCTACCGCCATCGGATCCTGGTTATGCTGCCACAGGAACTGGGATTCGGTAATGCGAGCCGGACGCGCTTTAACTTCGCCGCTGAACGCCAGTTTGCGTTCGATTGCACCTTCGCTTTCCGCCAGCTCTTTCAGCAGGGTCGGAGCGATAGTCAGGCGGTCACAGCCAGCCAGTTCCAGAATTTCGCCGAGATTACGGAAGCTTGCGCCCATAACCACCGTTTCATAGCCGTGCTGTTTGTAGTATTCGTAGATTTCTCTTACGGAAACCACGCCTGGATCTTCTGCCGGTGCATATTCTTTCTTATCGGTGTTCGCTTTGTACCAGTCGAGAATACGGCCAACAAACGGAGAAATCAGGAACACGCCCGCTTCCGCACAAGCACGCGCCTGAGCGAAGGAGAACAGCAGAGTCAGGTTACAGTTGATGCCTTCTTTTTCCAGCTGCTCAGCAGCACGAATGCCCTGCCAGGTAGAAGCCAGTTTGATAAGAATGCGATCGTTACCGATGCCAGCATCGTTATACAGTTTGATGATGCGCTTAGCTTTGGCAATCGACGCCTCGGTGTCGTAGGACAGACGAGCGTCAACTTCGGTGGAAATACGGCCAGGGATCAGCTTGAGGATTTCGAGACCGATGTTCACCGCCAGCTTATCGGAAGCATCGATAATCTGCTGTGCGCGATCGCTGCTCTGACCACGGGCCCAGGCAACAGCATCATCAATTAGCTTACGGTACTCAGGAATCTGAGCCGCGCCGAGAATCAAAGAAGGGTTGGTCGTGGCATCCTGAGGCTGATACAGCTTCATTGCCGCGATATCTCCGGTATCAGCTACGACAGTGGTGTACTGACGCAGAGAAGTCAATTTATCCGTCATGATAGTGTTTCTCTTAAACAGCAGTTAAGGGGATGTAACCGGTCTGCCAAGATGATAACACGCTGCCGGGTCAGCGCAACCGCCGACAATGTAAGAGCGCAGAGTGTGATAAACTCAGTCAATTAATTACCTGAACACTAAAGGATTGTCACTGAATTGGTAGCGCTTACACTCGCGCACCGGCATGGACAAGAGGATGTTTAATGCCTGATTTTCTGTCTTTTATCAATGAAGTACTCTGGGGCTCGGTAATGATTTACCTGTTACTGGGCGCTGGCGTCTGGTTTACCTGGCGATCAAAATATATTCAGTTTCGTTATGTTCGCCAGTTTGGCAAAAGTCTGAAAAAAAGTCTTCAGCCGCAGCCAGGAGGATTAACATCCTTTCAGGCATTGTGTACCAGTCTGGCTGCGCGCGTTGGTAGCGGTAATCTGGCAGGCGTCGCGCTGGCCATTGCGGCAGGCGGTCCGGGTGCCGTTTTTTGGATGTGGGTCTCTGCGCTGATCGGTATGGCCAGCAGCTTTGCCGAATGCTCTCTCGCCCAACTTTATAAAGAACGAGATTCCCGTGGGCAGTTTCGCGGCGGCCCTGCCTGGTACATGGCTCGGGGATTAGGCATGCGCTGGATGGGAGTCCTGTTTTCCATTTTACTGCTGATAGCCTACTGCGTCATTTTCAACACCGTGCAGGCCAACTCTGTTGCCCATGCTCTGGAGTATGCATTCCATTTACCCAAGATTATCACCGGCGGTGTACTCGCGATTCTTACCCTGTTGGTTATCGTTCGCGGCATTCGCGGCGTAGCACGATTAATGCAGTGGATCGTGCCGGGAATGGCTCTGCTCTGGGTGATAACCAGTCTGGTCATCGGCCTCTGGCATATCACCGCACTGCCAACGATTTTTGAAACCATTTTCCGCTGCGCCTTTGGCTGGCAAGAGGCGGCCGCAGGCGCAGTCGGCTATACCATTAGCCAGGCACTCACCAGCGGTTTTCAGCGCGGTATGTTCTCAAACGAAGCCGGTATGGGTTCGACACCGAATGCCGCAGCAGCGGCCGCCTCCTGGCCTCCTCATCCTGCCGCTCAGGGGATAGTCCAGATGATAGGCGTCTTCATTGATACGATAGTGATCTGTACCGCCAGCGCGGTTATCATCATGCTCGCGCCGAGCGACGGCAACGGTGAGGCGGTGAACGGTATTCAGGCGATTCAACATGCCATGAGCAACCTCGTCGGCGGCTGGGGACCCAGTTTTGTCGCCTTTATCGTATTGCTTTTCGCCTTCAGCTCTATCGTTGCAAACTATGTCTATGCCGAAAATAATCTGATCTTTCTGCGCCTGGATAGCACACGAAACATCTGGGTGCTACGGCTTCTCACGCTGAGCATGGTCGTCACCGGATCGATGGTCAGTTTACCGGTTGTCTGGCAGATGGCGGATATCATCATGGCACTCATGGCGATTACTAACCTGACGGCAATCCTGCTGCTGTCGCCAACAGTACGGATCATTGCCAGTGATTACCTACGCCAGCGCCGACTGGGGCAGCGACCGGAGTTTGATGTCACCCGCTATCCCGAGATTCATCAGCAGTTGGTGCCGGGAACCTGGGATAATCTGCCGCGCGAATAGCGCGGCAATCGCAGCTATCGATCCTCCCAGTACTTTTTTTTGATAAAGTCATAACAAATTACCCGCAAGGACTGGATATGCTGATTCTGATTTCACCTGCAAAAACGCTTGATTATCAAAGCCCACTGGCGACCGCTCGCTATACCCAGCCTGAACTATTAGAGTATTCTCAGGAGATTATCGGCATCGCCCGTCAGCTATCAGCACCGCAAATAGGTAAGCTGATGAGCATCAGCGATAAGCTGGCTGACCTCAATGCAACTCGTTTTCATGACTGGCATCCGGATTTCACACCGGATAACGCCCGTCAGGCCATTCTGGCGTTTAAGGGCGATGTCTACACCGGCCTACAGGCAGAAACCTTTAGCGAAGCTGACTTTGATTTTGCCCAGCAGCATCTGCGTATGCTCTCCGGCCTTTATGGCGTACTACGCCCGCTGGATCTCATGCAGCCTTATCGCCTGGAAATGGGCATTAAGCTTGAAAACGCGAAGGGCAAAGACCTGTATCAGTACTGGGGAGAAGTGATTACCGATAAGCTGAATCAGGCGCTGAAAGCGCAGGGTGACGATGTCGTGATTAACCTGGCCTCTGATGAATACTTCAGATCGGTCAAACCTAAACAGCTTGAGGGTCAGTTGATTAAGCCGGTTTTCCTTGATGAGAAAAACGGTAAGTTCAAGGTGATCAGCTTCTACGCTAAAAAAGCGCGCGGCTTAATGAGCCGTTATATTATTGAAAATCGCTTAACCAAACCCGAACAACTAACCAACTTCGATAGCGAAGGTTATTTCTTTGATGCTGATGCTTCTGATAAAAGCGAGATGGTCTTTAAGCGCCACGAACAGTAAAACAAACTCCCCTTTCGCAGAACGGTGCGTCAGGGGAGCCTGATTCAGGCTTAACCCATCATCAGCTTACGCAGCGCGGCATAATCTGCCGGCAAGTTATGTGACAGCAGCGGCAGGTCAGCACGATCGGCCAGCTCTTTCGGCAGCGGCAGCGTCTCTTGCAGAATCTCTTCCACGCTCTCTTTAAACTTCGCCGGATGCGCCGTTCCAAGGAACAGGCCGTACTCGCCTGGCTGCAGCTGGTCGCGTAGCGCACGATAAGCGATCGCCGCATGCGGTTCTGAGGTATAGCCAATGGCTTTCAGTTCACGCATGGTGTCTTTGGTGGTTTCATCATCCACCGCCGCGTAGCCCAGCTCGTTCAGGCGCCAGGTCTTACGGCGGAACAGTTCTTCCACGCGCGGCCAGTTATTCGGCTGGCTGACGTCCATGGCGTTAGACAACGTGGCCTGCGTCGCTTTCGGCGACCAGTTACCGTCCTGCAGGAAACGCGGCACGGTATCGTTGGCATTGGTTGCCGCAATAAAGCGTTTGATCGGCAGGCCCAGAGACTTCGCCAGCAGTCCCGCGGTCAGGTCGCCAAAGTTGCCGCTTGGCACAGAGATAACCAGCTGATTACGGGCTTCCTGCGGCAGTTGTGCTACCGCTTCAAAGTAGTAGCAAATCTGCGCCAACAGGCGGCTGATATTGATTGAGTTAGCCGAGTTCAGCCCCAGCGCGACTTTCAACTCTTCATCATCAAAAGCCTGCTTAACCAGCGCCTGACAAGCATCAAAATCACCATCGATAGCGACGGTCTCGATGTTTCCGCCGAGGGTACAGAACAGTTTTTCCTGCAGTGGACTGATTTTACCGCGCGGATAGAGGATGACGACCTTGACGTTTGGCAAGCCATAAAACGCGTGTGCGACCGCCGCACCGGTATCGCCCGACGTTGCCGTCAGAATGGTCACCGGTTTGTCGCCCGCGATATGGGTCAGCATTTGCGCCATAAAGCGGCCGCCGAAGTCTTTAAACGCCAGCGTCGGGCCGTGGAATAACTCCAGGCAGCCCACGTCGTCTTGCACTTTGCTGACCGGTGCCGGGAAGGCGAAGGCTGCGCCGATACGCTCTTGCAGGACCGCGTGCGGGATCTCATCGCCAATCATTGCCGATAAAATTTTCGCGCTACGCGAGACAAAATCCAGCGCCAGCATGTCATCGATTTCGCTCAGGTTGAATTCCGGCAGATCGTGCGGAAAGAACAGTCCCTGCTGCTTGCCAAGCCCCTGCGTCACGGCCTGCGCAAAGCTGACCTGTTCGTTATGATCTTTTAAGTTATAGAGTTTCATTGGTTATCCCACTACTCGAGCGCCCGCCGTGTCCAGCCGGCAAATATGAACGAAGCCTTCCTGATTTTGCAGATAGTGCGTAGCCAGCCAGTCGGCGACGCGCTGCGCGGTTTCCGGTTTATCGCATAACGCGAACAACGTCGGACCGGAACCGGAAATGCCGCACGCCTGCGCGCCAATTTCCATTGCTGCCTGACGCGCTTCGCTGAAGCCCGGCAGTAGTTTGGTACGATACGGTTCGGCAATCACATCTTTCATCAATTTCGCCGCCAGCAGAGGCTGACGGGTATAGCAGGCGTGAATGAAGCCCGCCAGATGGCGACCGTGTGCGATGCAGTCCTGGCGGCGATACTGCGCCGGGAGAATCGCCCGCGCTTCCGCCGTTGAGACTTTAATCCCCGGATAAGCCAGCACCCATAGCCACTCGTCAAACCCTGGAATCTGCTGACTGATGATGCCGTTTTCCTCAATCATCAACTGGATACCGCCAAGGTAGCAAGGCGCGACGTTATCGTAATGAATACTGCCAGAAATCCGCCCTTCCATCTCGCCCATCAGCGCCAGCATCCGGGTTTCATTGAGTGGTTTACCGCAGAATTCATTCATTGCCACCAGCGCGGCGACGACGGAACAGGCGCTGGAACCCAGGCCGGAACCGATCGGCATATTTTTTTCCAGCGTCATCGCCACCGGGATCTTTTTGCCAATTTCCTGACAGAAACGCTCCCAGCATTGATAGACGATATTTTCCTGCGGAACTGTCGGCAGCTTGCTGGCGAAACGACCAACGTTTTGCAGGCTGAAGCTCTCAGCGGCTTCCACCGTCACATTGTCTCCCAGCAGCGTACCGTCAACCGGCGTCACCGCAGCCCCCAGTACATCAAACCCGACGCTCATATTGGCACTGGAAGCCGGGGCATATACTTTGACCATCTTAAACTCCTAACTTCCATGACAGGGTACGCAGCAGGTCAGCGAATACGCCCGCCGCCGTTACATCGTTACCCGCGCCATAGCCGCGCAGCACCAGTGGCAGCGGCTGATAATAGTGGCTGTAAAAGGCCAGCGCGTTCTCGCCGTTTTTCACTTTGAACAGCGGATCGTTGCCGTCAACCGCGGCAATTTTCACGCGGCAGGTGCCATCCTCTTCGATGTTACCAACATAACGCAAGACTTTACCTTCATCGCGCGCTTTAGCGACCCGTGAGGCAAACTCATCATCGAGAGAAGGTAGGCGTGCCATAAAGCTTTCAACATCGCCGCTGGCGTCAAAACCTGCCGACAGCGCAGGCTCAACGATAATGTCAGACAGCTCCAGCTCACGCCCGGTTTCACGCGCCAGGATCAGCAGCTTGCGCGCAACATCAACGCCAGAGAGATCATCACGCGGATCCGGTTCGGTGTAGCCCATCTCACGCGCCAGTTTCGTTGCATCAGAGAAACTCATGCCTTCATCCAGCTTACCGAAGATAAACGACAGCGAGCCGGACAGAATACCGGAGAAGTGCAGCAGCTCATCGCCAGCATTCAGCAGATTTTGCAGGTTTTCAATGACCGGTAGGCCCGCGCCGACGTTGGTATCGTATAAGAACTTACGCCGAGAGCTGCTCGCGGCATGACGCAGTTGGTGATAGTAATCCAGTGATGAGGTATTCGCCTTTTTGTTCGGCGTGACCACGTGAAAGCCTTCGCGCAAGAAATCCGCGTACTGATCGGCGACGGACTGGCTGGAGGTACAGTCGACAATAACCGGGTTCAACAGGTGATACTCTTTGACCAAACGAATAAGTCGACCCAAATTAAATCCATCTTTGGCCTCCGCCAGCTCATCGCGCCAGTGTTCAAGATTGAGACCGTGTACATTGGTCAGCAAAGCGCGAGAATTGGCGACGCCGCAAACGCGCAGATCAATATGTTTACTCTTCAGCCAACTTTGCTGGCGCTTGATCTGTTCGATCAACGCGCCGCCAACACCACCGACGCCGATAACAAACACTTCAATAACCTGGTCGGTATTGAACAGCATCTGGTGAGTCACGCGCACGCCGGTTGTTGCATCATCATTGCTGACAACAACAGAGATAGAACGCTCGGAAGAGCCCTGAGCAATCGCGACAATATTGATGTTGGCGCGCGCCAGCGCGGCAAAGAACTTGGCGGAGATACCGCGCAGAGTACGCATCCCATCGCCGACAACAGAGATGATCGCCAGACGGTCCATAATAGAAAGCGGTTCCAGTTGGCCCTCTTTCAGTTCCAGATAGAACTCTTCTTCCATCACCCGCTTCGCCCGCGCGCAGTCGCTCTGCGGTACGCAGAAACTGATGCTGTATTCCGAAGAGGATTGGGTGATCAAAACGACAGAAATTCCGGCGCGAGACATGGTAGCAAAAACACGCGCCGCCATTCCTACCATGCCTTTCATGCCCGGACCGGAGACGTTGAACATCGCCATATTATTAAGATTGGAGATCCCCTTCACCGGCAGACCATCTTCATCAAGACTCGCACCGATAAGTGTGCCTGGTGCCTGCGGGTTACCCGTATTTTTGATTAAACAGGGGATCTGGAACTGGGCGATTGGCGCAATGGTGCGCGGGTGCAGAACTTTGGCACCAAAATAAGAAAGCTCCATCGCTTCCTGATAAGACATCGACTTCAGCAGGCGCGCATCTGGCACCTGACGAGGGTCGCAGGTATAAACACCATCGACGTCAGTCCAGATTTCACAACAGTCGGCACGCAGGCAGGCAGCCAGTACCGCGGCGGAGTAGTCAGAACCGTTACGCCCCAGAACCACCAGTTCACCCTTTTCATTGCCCGCGGTGAAACCGGCCATCAGCACCATATGGTCTGATGGGATCTGACTGGCGACAATGCGGCGAGTCGATTCAGCGATATCAACTGTGGACTCAAGGTAGTGACCTACTGCTAGCAATTTTTCGACTGGGTTAATGACCGTGACGTGATGACCACGCGCTTCCAGCAGACCGGCCATAATCGCGATAGAAAGCTTTTCACCCCGGCAGATTAGCGAAGCGTTGACGCTATCCGGGCACTGCCCAAGCAGGCTGATACCGTGCAGCACATGCTTGATTTGCGCAAACTCTTGCTCAACAAAAATTTTCAGCTGAGCAAGCGGGAAACCAGGCTGGGCCTCAGCGAGCCCCTGCAGAAGTTCGGCAAAAATGCGTTCGGCATCGGCGATATTGGTAAGTGCATCCTGACCACCGATCGTTTTCTCAATCATCGCAACCAAGTGGTTAGTAATCTTCGCAGGGGCAGAAAGTACGGTGGCTACCTGCCCCTGCCTGGCATTGCTCTCCAGAATATCGGCAACTCGCAGAAAACGTTCTGCATTTGCCACTGATGTACCGCCGAACTTCAACACACGCATGGTTGTAACCCCTTAATCTTTTATCGAAAAAAAAAAGCCCGCACTGTTCAGGTGCGGGCTTTTTTCTGTGTTTCCTGTACGCGTCAGCCCGCACCGTTACCTGTGGTAATAGTGGTGGTGATAATCGTGGTAATCATGCCGATGCGATTCATGGATGTTGTGTACTCTGTAATTTTTATCTGTCTGTGTCCTGTGCCTATATTGGTTAAAGTATCTGTCGACTTAAGTCAACGAATTTCTACTTTTAGCCATTTTTTGCGCACCCGGTCAATGCGCCATAATCACCTGACAATCCCCCCGGGTTTACGCATAAGGACACATGAAATCAGAATATACAACCATATAAAAATAATATGACAGAACTTTAATCTGATAGGTTTTTTTCAATATCATGCAATAAACGATGCAGCATCGCGGTATCGCGCTGTTGTAAAAGACCGATACGCTGCTGTAGCCAATCGGTAAGTTTTATATCATCCCCAACACCCAGTCGGGTGAGCAAGTCGAGCGTTCTTAGACGTAATGCCTGCAGCTGATTATCATCCACGCCGGTAGATGTCGCCGGGGTTTGCTGCAACAAAGAGGTCAGTTGATAGCAATACACCATCACCGACTGTCCTAAGTTCAGCGAAGGATAGTCCGCCACCATCGGTACACCAGTCAACACATCGGCAAGGGCCAGCTCTTCGTTAGTTAGCCCGGAATCTTCACGACCAAACACCAGCGCGGCATGATTCATCCACTGCGCTTTCTCCTCCAGCAGCGGCAACAGCTGCTGCGGCGTCGCGTAGTAATGGAAACGCGCCCGGCTACGGGCGGTGGTGGCAACAGTAAAATCAACATCATGTAGCGCCTTCTCCAGGGTAGGATAAGTGCTGATATTATCGAGAATATCCCCGGAGCCGTGTGCAACCCAGCGCGCCGCAGGCAGCAAATGAGCATCGCTATCGACGATACGCATGTCGCTAAACCCCATTGTTTTCATTGCTCGTGCTGCAGCACCTACGTTCTCAGCCCGAGCGGGGGACACTAATACAATTGATAAACGCATTCGGTTTCTCTTTTACCTTTTTACGCAGCGGAAATATCACTCCACGCGTTCATTTTACGCGTTGAGAATTTACAAGTTTGCAACAAAAATCACTAAATTTGAGTTTGATCACCCATAAAAAAAACTAAACTATTCCCAAGGCCCCACGACACGGAGTATGTTAACAGAACGTCTTTATCCATATGTTTGGCAATGAAATTTATGTCAGAGTACGTTTCAGGGCGTTGGATTCATCATATTTATTATTTTCTTAGCGCAACTAATTGAGCCGTGTATGAATTGTGACTATGAATCGCATATCGATGCAATGATTTCACAAGACTGTTAACGTGCTACAATTGAACTTGATATATGTCAACGAAGCGTAGTTTTATTGGGTGTCAGGACTCTCTTAGCCTGTTATGTTGCTGTTAAAATGGTTAGGATGACAGCCGTTTTTGACACCGTCGGGTCCAGAGGGAAAGTACCCACGACCGAGCTAATGTTGTTGTTGACGTTGATGGAAAGTGCATCAAGAACGCAATTACGTACTTTAGTCATGTTACGCCGGGCATGTTAATTTGCGACATGTACCAGGCAGGTCAGGGACTTTGGTACTTCCTGTTTCGATTTAGTTGGCAATTTAGGTAGCAAACATGCAGACCCCGCACATTCTTATCGTTGAAGACGAGTTGGTAACACGCAACACGTTAAAAAGTATTTTCGAAGCAGAAGGTTACGATGTATTCGAAGCGACCGATGGCGCGGAAATGCATCAGATCCTGTCTGAAAATGATATCAACCTGGTAATCATGGATATCAATCTACCAGGTAAAAATGGCCTCCTGCTAGCGCGCGAACTGCGTGAACAGGCGGACGTCGCGCTGATGTTCCTTACCGGTCGCGATAACGAAGTGGATAAAATTCTGGGCCTCGAAATCGGTGCCGATGACTATATCACTAAACCGTTCAACCCACGTGAACTGACGATTCGCGCGCGCAACCTGCTCTCCCGTACCATGAACCTGGGTACCCCGAGCGAAGAGCGCCGTAGCGTAGAAAGCTATAAGTTCAACGGCTGGGAGCTGGATATCAATAGCCGTTCGCTGGTAAGCCCAAATGGTGAGCAGTACAAGCTGCCACGCAGTGAATTCCGCGCCATGCTGCACTTCTGCGAAAATCCGGGAAAAATCCAGTCACGTGCAGAACTGCTGAAGAAAATGACCGGCCGTGAGCTTAAGCCGCACGACCGTACCGTGGACGTGACCATCCGTCGTATTCGTAAGCATTTTGAGTCCACTCCGGACACCCCGGAAATCATCGCCACTATCCATGGCGAGGGGTACCGCTTCTGTGGAGACCTGCAGGAATAACCCGGTTTTTCTTGCTGTCATAACGTAAAAACGGCGCTATTCGCGCCGTTTTTTTATTTCCAGATTCTGAGTTTGTCGTCGCTACCACTATCACCACCGTCATTGCCATCACCGCCGGGCTGCTCTTCCTTCGGCTTCGGGAGAGATAAAGCATACCAGTCGACATGTCGTGTCAGGAACATTAGCGCACTCAACGCCAATAGCAGCACTCCAGTCCCCAACAACAAGGCACTATCTTCCGAACGCAAGAGCATCCACATCACACCATCCAGCAGTAATAACGCGCAGACGAAAAGCAAACTATTACGCCACCCTTTCATGACGGCATGCAGATACACCCCGTTGATTAATGCCCCTATCAGGCTGGCGACAATCCAGGATAGCGTAAAGCCGATATGCTCAGAAAGTGCCAGCAATACCAGGTAGAACATCACTAACGACAGCCCCACCAACAGATACTGCATCGGGTGCAAACGACACTGAGTTAAACTTTCGAATACGAAAAATGCCATGAAAGTTAGTGAAATCAAAAGAATGGCATATTTCGTCGCCCGATCGGTCAGTTGGTACTGATCGGCAGGGGTCGTGACGTTAACATTAAAAGCAGGTAGCTGACGCCACTCAATCTCACGATCGTCTACGAAAAAACGGGCCATGTTGTTTGCAAACCAGCTACTTTGCCAGTGCGCACTATAGCCAGAGGGAGTGACCTCACGGTTAACCGGGAGAAAATCGCCGAGAAAACCAGGGTGCGCCCAGTTGCTGGTCAGTTGTAGCTCACTGTTGCGTCCGATCGGCACCACCGAGAAGCTCCCGGTTCCGTTCAGGTTAAGTGTGAATTCAACATCCAGCGTTTTTTGTTCAGATGACAACAACGGCATCGGCATATGAACTCCCTCTCCGCTACCGCTAAGACCGAGTCCGGGTTCTACGGGCAACGCCTCACCATTAATCTGCGGCGCGACAATAGCGCCAATCCCGCGCGCATCGCTAACGCCGACCACCATAAAAGGTTGGCCCAATGCAATATTGTCTTTTTTGAGTTCAGCCAGACGGGAAATATCGAAATGCGCTTTAATTCCGAGATCGTTGTGCCAGATTTGACCTTCATAAATGCCGATTTTCCGCGATTCAACATTCTGCTTTCCGGTTATCGCCAGCGTTTCTGGCAACCAGTAATGCAGCCAACTACGTTGATACTCAACCTCTTTTTTATCTTCAATGCGGGTCAGCGTCTCGGTAACGGGAATAGCAATCAGCGGCCCGGTCAGCTTTTGCGGCCCGCTAGTACTGCTCTGCAGAGCATCGACAACATCGCTGCGATAATCCGCGCGTTCAACGATCAGTTGCCTGACGATCATCAGCGGGATCGACAACAGTAAAATGCATCCCAGCAGGGTGCTCATTTTCCAGAATAGTGGTGATTTCAACATAGCCCTCTCCTTAGTGATAGGCACACCTTAGATGGGCTATGTGGGGGGAGTTTGAAGCTATGTGAAGTGAGCGTGAAGTCTTAGCAAAGCGCACACGCCGCCTTCAGGGCGATTAAGCAGTTGGATATCCCCCTGATGCAGGCGCGCGACTTCACGAACAAATGCCAGACCCAGGCCACTGCTTTTATGGCCATTTTCACGCGGTAAAGAATAGAAGCGCTCAAAGATGCGTCCCAGGGCATAATCTGGAATACCGCTACCCGTATCGCTCACCGTTAATAGCACGCCACCATCGCTTTCCTCTGCGCCAAGCAGGATCTCTCCTTCAACAGGCGTGAAATCAATAGCATTATCCAGCAAATTACCTAGCGCCTGCGCCAGGAGTTCGCTATCCCCCACAACTGACAGATTGGTCTCCTGCCAGTGGAGAGTGAGCTTTTTCGCCGCTAGCGCTATTTCGCGCTCCTCAGCCAGGCGGCCAAAAAGAGCAGCGACAGAGACAGGACGCCGCGCAATCTCTAGCCTGTTTTCAAGACGCGCCTGCTGGAGCAAATTCTCCACCAGCGACTGCATCCGCGCATTTTGCGCGAGGATATTGCCAGTAAAGCGCGCAGCTATCTCAGGTGGAGGACCTTCATGGAGAATTTCCGCCGCGCCGCGAATTGCCGCCAGCGGACTCTTCAGCTCATGAGTCAGCGCATAAACATAGTTCTCAATCGCGTTTTTACCCTCCAGCTTGAGACGCATACTCTCCAGCGCTTGCGCCAGCTTACGCAGTTCGCTGCTGCCCACATCCGGCAACGGAACCGGCCGGTCGGCAGTCACCGAATCTGCATAACGAACCAGCTTACCGATGGAGAAATTAATCCACCACACCATCCCGGCGCCAATCAGTAGTGCAATTCCCAGCAGTGCCCCACTCGCCCACAGAATACGCCGCTCGCTACGTTTGATAACCGGTACCATGGCCAGGTTGGGTTTGCCGACGCTCAGCACGCCAATAATTCGCCCATGATCAGTGACCGGTGCGGCAATATACATAATCGAACTATTATCATCGTTCGGGTCACTGCGCGTGCTTCGCGCACCGTACTGGCCGCGCAATGTGAGCCAGACATCGTTCCAGCGAGAGTAGTCTTGTCCCAGCGCTTTACCCGTGGAATCAAACACCACCTTCCCCTGCGCATCAGTCATGTAGACGTGATATTCATTGCGAACTTTGTTAATACCGGCAATGTTGGCGTTGATCGGCTGACGATGAAGCGTTTGAAAGGCCTGGGCCAGGCGTCCATGCTGCGGATCAGCGGAAAGCAGGTCTTCACGAGCCAATTCAGCAAGCAAGGTCGCGGTATCGATCAACGTGCCTTCCGTTGCCCGCCGCACGCCCGGCTTAATCTCCTGGACGAAAATGGAGAGAACAAACCACGCCGCAATCGCCACAATCAGAAAATAGCCGAGTAGCAATCGCATTCCGATCCGCATCAGAAGCCTCCGAGGCTATATCCCATGCCGCGATGCGTATTGATCGGGGAAACGTTGGGGTTTATTTCACGCAGCTTAGCGCGCAGGGTTTTGATATGGGTATCAACGGTGCGATCGAAGCTCTCGTTCGCATCGCCCCATACCTGCTCCATAAGCTGCTGGCGGGAAAATATGCGACCAGGGGCGTGCAGTAGCGTTTTTAACAGCAGAAACTCATAGCGGGTCAGATTCAACGATTGACCGCACCACGTCACCAGAGCGGAGGCATCATTAAGCGTAAACTCCCCCACGCGCAGTAGCGGTGAAGGAGCCGCGAATTTCTGCAACCTCCGCAGAACAGTGCGCACTCTGGCGCAGACTTCACGAGGGGAAAAAGGCTTGGCAATATAATCATCAGCACCGATTTCCAGGCCAAGTAACTTATCCACCTCTTCACTGCGGGCCGTCAGAAACAGCACCGGTAGCGCCGGATGGCGGGCCAGCAGTCGACGGCATAGTTCAAAGCCGCTGATATCAGGCAGCCCAACATCCAGAATCGCCAGGTCGGGTATCTGATGGTGAGCCGCATCAAGTGCAGGCAGTCCACGTTCAAACGCCGTAACGATAAAACCTTCCTGTTGGAGCATGTAGACTAGCGTATCCGCAATGCTCAACTCATCTTCCACCAACCAGATCCGCGGTTGTTGCATCGTCGTTCCCTGTTATTTATTCCATGGCATAATCGGCACGGCACTAATGGCATTCTTCGGCGAGCCGTCAACGATTTTATCCGAATAGGTCAGATAGACCAGCGCGTTACGTTTGGCATCGTAAAAACGCACGACCTGCAGCTTTTTAAATACCAGCGAGGTACGTTTCTGGAAGACCACATCGCCCTGGGTTTTGCCTTTTTTGATTTTATCCGTCAGCTCAATGGGCCCTACCTGCTGACAGGATATCGCGGCATCAGAGGTATCTTCCGCCAGCCCTAACCCGCCTTTAATTCCCCCGGTTTTCGCCCGGCTGATATAGCACGTCACGTTCTGGACATCCGGGTCGTCAAAAGCCTCAACGACTATCTTATGGTCCGGTCCGAGAAACTTAAACACAGTATCCACCGAGCCGATTTGCTCCGCCTGCGCCATCTGACAGCCGGCCAGTAAAAACATACTCGCAACTAACTTCTTGTATTTCATATTGTTACCATTCTTAAAAATTTAGCTGAGTGATTATCACACATTAAGAAGAAAAGTTTTATAGATCACAGCTTTACAAAATCACCACCATAACATCTGGAATAATCGCATTTAAAAGCAAAAAAAACACTGAATGCTAAAACATCAAAAAATGCTATTATCCGCTACCTTTAGTATCAGGCACCTGAGTTTAAGGATGGGGATATTTTATGGATCAAGCAGGGATTATTCGCGATCTCCTTAGCTGGCTGGAAGGTCACCTGGATCAGCCACTCTCACTGGACAATGTGGCAGCGAAGGCTGGCTATTCCAAGTGGCATTTACAAAGAATGTTCAAGGACGTAACCGGCCACGCCATCGGTGCCTATATTCGCGCCCGTCGCTTATCCAAGTCGGCGGTAGCCCTACGCCTGACCGCGCGTCCGATTCTGGATATTGCGTTGCAGTATCGCTTTGATTCGCAGCAGACCTTTACGCGCGCGTTCAAAAAGCAATTTTCACTAACGCCAGCTCTTTATCGTCGTTCTCCAGACTGGAGCTCTTACGGTATGCGTCCCCCACTGCGTCTGGGCGAGTTCGCGATGCCGAAACACGAGTTTGTCACCCTTAACACGACTCAACTGGTTGGCGTCACCCAGAGCTACACCTGCAAGCTGGAGGAAATCTCCGATTTCCGTAACCAGATGCGCGTCCAATTCTGGCGAGAATTCCTTGCCAATACACCGACGATTCCTCCGACCTTGTACGGGCTGCATGAGCCGCGTCCAAGCCAGGATAAAGACGATGAGCAAGAGGTGTTCTACACCACCGCGCTGACACCAGAACTGGCTAACGGTCACCTGCACAATTCCCATCCAGTTATTCTGGAAGGCGGCGAGTACGTGATGTTTACCTACGAAGGTTTAGGTACGGGTTTACAGGAATTTATCCTGACGGTTTACGGTACCTGTATGCCAATGCTCAACCTCACCCGCCGTAAGGGTCTGGATATTGAGCGTTTCTTCCCGGAAGATGAAAGTCGGAATCAGGAACCACCTATTCAGCTGCGCTGCGAGTACCTGATCCCGATTCGTCGTTAACGCTGTAGTTCATCCATCGCGGGGGCATCAAGATGCGAAACATCCCCCGCGGTTTCTACAACCCAGCCTGATGCCAGCCAGGGGCTTTGCTGATAATCAACGCGGGAAATGGAGCAGTTGCGCAGACGCAAGCGACGTTCAGCATACGCCGGCAAGCCAAGAATCGTACTCACCAGGCAGCCCAGCGCCATCCCATGACTCACCAGCAGCGGCCGACTTCCCGCAGGCAGTTCCAGACAAGACGCCAGCGCCGCGTGCATACGATCGCTCAGCTCTTGCATTGACTCCCCTTGCGGAATACGACCGTCAGGCGTGCCGTTAACCAGTTGCCGGCGCCAACCCTCTTCTTCCTCGCTCAACGAGTCGATATGGCGTTTCTCAAGCACGCCCATATCCAGCTCACGCAAGCGGGGATCAGGAATGATGTTGCAACCGCAGGCTTCAGCAATAATTTCCGCCGTGCGCCGCGTACGGCCTAAATCGCTGGCGATAATATGCGTTATCCCCAACGTTCTGGCACGCTCGCCGACTTGCCAGGCCTGACGCTCACCGTGGGCGGTAAGTGGACTATCCGACTGGCCCTGAATACGTCGCTCGGCGTTCCACTGCGTTTCGCCGTGGCGAACAAGGTATACCTCTAACATGCTTTATTATCCGTTCTGAGCTCTTAACCATTGAGTTACAAGCATAGCCGCAAGCAGCAACAATGATTTGGAGTATACTGCGATGATGTTAAGTAATTCTGAGTTGTTTTGATTATGCACCATGTTGTCTCAGCTACCACTAATCCCGCCAAAATTCAGGCAATTCTGCAGGCTTTTAACGAGATCTTCGGTGAAGGATCCTGCCATATTGAGTCCGTATCCGTCGAGAGCGGCGTGCCAGAACAGCCGTTCGGTAGCGACGAAACGCGTGCTGGCGCACGAAACCGCGTGACAAATGCGCGCCGCGCGCAGCCGAATGCCGACTTCTGGGTCGCCATTGAAGCCGGGATCGACGAAGGCAGCACTTTTAGCTGGGTGGTGATTGATGATGGGAATCTGCGCGGCGAAGCGCGCTCAGCGACCCTGCCGCTCCCACAAGTTATTCTGGAAAAAGTTCGCGCTGGCGAAGCCCTGGGGCCGGTGATGTCGCAGTATACCGGCATCGATGAGATTGGTCGCAAAGAGGGAGCCATTGGCGTCTTTACCGCCGGGAAGCTTACGCGCAGCAGCGTTTACCATCAAGCGGTCGTGCTGGCGCTCAGCCCATTCCATAACGCTATTTATCGTTAACTTTCAGCAGCGATTGTTCCAGCCACTGGCGAAGCTCCGCCGGGGCTGACTTCAGGCTATTCGAACCGCGGGTGATGGTGGCAATCCCGGCGCCAAGCTCGTTTTTCAGCTCGCGCTGGCTCATCTCGCCGCGCAGCAGCTCTTCAATAATGCGCACTCGCGTCCCCAGCGCCTCGCGCTCGTCGGGAGTCAGCATGAGTTGTAAAAGCGGCAGATGCAAATCGTCGGCGTATGCCTGCTGCAAAAGCGCCACGAAGCGGAGCCACTCCTGATGACGCTGTTCGGCTACGGCTGCTGAATAAGGGGATTGTTGGGTCATGTTACGCCACCTGTCGTGTGTACTCACAAACGAGTACAAAGCATAACATACTTCTGTCCGTACTCTATGGATTTCGGGCAACATAGCAAAATGCTATGTTGCCCGAAGGTGATGGTATTAGTAGCGCAGCTTCCACTCCGCATCGCTCATCAGCGTATCTTTTTGTCCCATGAAGTAGCGATAGTAGGCATCATAAGACAGGACGTTTTTCACGTAGCCGCGCGTTTCCGAGAACGGAATACTCTCGATAAACGCCACTGCATCGATACGCCCACCGCTGTTGCCGCGCCAGGTACGAACGCGTCCTGGACCCGCATTATAGGCCGCAGAGGCGAAGATACGATTGTTGCCAAACTGCTGATAAACATATTGCAGGTAGCTGGTACCGATGTTGATATTCATTTCCGGATCCAGCAGCTGCGACGTGCCGCTGTAACCCGGAATATTAAACATCTTCACCGTATGCGTAGCTGTACCCGGCATAATCTGCATCAGGCCGCGGGCACCCACCGGTGAACCGGCTTTCGGGTTCCAGGCGCTCTCCTGACGCGCAATCGCCATCGCGTAGCTTTGCGGAATATCTTTACCGCTGATATAGCGGGTAAAGAGGTCGTTATAAGCCAGCGGAAAACGCTCTTCCAACTGATCCCATAATTTCCCGGCGATCGTGGCCTGGACGCTTAGATCCCACCAGTTCTGATTAAACGCATACCGCGCCAGCTGCGCCTGCTGATCTTTGGTCTTGCTGGTGACCAGGTTCGCCCACTCGCTACGCGCGGTATTATCCATATTCCAGTACATCAGCTCGCGAACCCGCGCCATTTCCGGCCCGGAGGTTAACGCCGGATCGAGATTAGCCGGCGCTTTATCGATGCGGAAAGTGTACTCTTCGCCAAGACGCTGGGCAGCGACCATCGGGTAGAAGCCGCGTTGTTGCATCAGAGAACGCAAAATGTCTTTGGCTTCATCATCACGCCCGCGCTCCAGCAGTAGATCGGCCTGCCAGTAGCGCCACTCATCCTTCTCTTTCGCCTCCATCGGCAAACGCGCCAGCCAGGTGTTCAAACCACGTCGATCTGCAGCGCCAAGCGCCATCCGCACCCGGCGTTCCACCAGCGAGGTGGATTGCGAACGCATAATGGCATCATCGCGCCAGATAGCCTGCTCTTCAGTCACGTCGTTGCCCATCAGACGCCAGGCGACAATATCCCGCAGCTCCTGGATTTGGTCTTCATTCAGTTGCTGCGCCTGCGCTAACGATGGGATCATCAGGCGCGCGTTTTCCGCATCCTGACGCGCAACACTGGCAAAAGCGACCGCCGCCATCTGGCGCGTAAAGTCCGTCGCCCCGGTAGTGCGGGCGAAAGTCATGACGCTATTGGGATCGTTAGCCAGCGCGACAACCGCCGTCGAAATTGTTTGATAATCAGACGGCATCTGCTGGGCCAGAACCCGAACCAGACTGGTATTTCCCGCCTTCATCGCCAGACGGATCCGCTCAAGGTAAGCCAACGGATCCTGCTGGCCGGAGGCGCGCCAGGCACCAAACAGCTGGTCGCAGGCGTTTGGCTGGCTTTTGCCACTCAGCCACAGCTCTTTCGCCCCATCCCAGGCTTCCTGCGTTTGGCCCACACTCCATTTTGCATAGTAGTAATTACACTGTGCTTCGGTGCTGGCTGGTTTATCCGGGCTGAAGGACAACAGGCCACGCCAGTCGCTACGACGCGCCAGCTCGTTGACGAAACGTGATTTCAGCGATCGCGCCGGGGGCAGCGTCGGGTTGGAAGCGATAAAATTGGTCACCACCAGAGCGGGTTGGTTCATCAAATCATCGGATATCTGCCGGTACTGGAGATAAGGATAGAGCGGGTAAGTCGTCAGCGTCGGCATCAACTGGTTAACGACATCCATTTGTCGGTTGTCCCACGCCTGTTTAATTTGAGCATAGCGGCTGCGTTGTTCATCCAGTGAATCCGCATGCGCCAGTTGGCTTAACGTCAGCAGACTCACGCCGGCAGCCAGAAGACGCCACGTCACAGTTTTAGCTTTTTCCACAAGCTCTTCCTCTATTCATGTGCACCACAGCAGCATCATGCCGCCTGCAAAAATTTCAGGTATTACGTAGATATGCTAATCAGACAACGCTAAATGCGCCATGTCCTGAACATTTTTTTACTCTTTTGTGAATCCCATCGCCTCGCTGGGATTAAAGCGCGAAAAAGGCTACACTTCGCCTTTGATAACTATTCACTACCCTACTCAAAATCATTCTGGCTGCATCAAGGCGGCAAGAGAGAAAATCCCTGCGAGCATAGATGGCTATGTGACCAGGGTTTTCGAATGCAGCCAACGCAGAGGCAGCCTGAAGGATGAAGAGTATATAAAAGAGGCGAAGTCCAACGTGGCTCAATTCGTTTATACCATGCATCGTGTCGGCAAAGTGGTTCCGCCGAAACGTCATATTCTGAAAAATATCTCCCTGAGCTTCTTCCCTGGCGCAAAAATCGGCGTTCTCGGCCTGAACGGCGCCGGTAAGTCTACCCTGCTACGCATCATGGCCGGCATCGATACCGATATCGAAGGCGAAGCTCGTCCGCAGCCTGGTCTGAAAATCGGCTACCTGCCGCAGGAACCAAAGCTGAATCCAGAGCAGACCGTTCGTGAATCGGTCGAAGAAGCCGTGGCCGAAGTGGTCAACGCGCTGAAGGGTCTGGACGAGGTGTACGCGAAGTACGCTGAACCGGATGCCGATTTCGACAAACTCGCCGCTCAGCAGGGCAAGTTTGAAGAGATCATTCAGGCGCACGATGGCCATAACCTGAACGTGCAACTTGAGCGCGCCGCGGATGCCCTGCGTCTGCCGGATTGGGATGCCAAAATCACCAATCTGTCCGGTGGTGAACGTCGCCGCGTGGCACTGTGCCGTCTGCTGCTCGAAAAACCAGACATGCTGCTGCTCGACGAACCGACTAACCACCTGGATGCCGAATCCGTGGCGTGGCTGGAACGCTTCCTGCACGACTTCGAAGGTACCGTCGTGGCGATTACCCACGACCGTTACTTCCTCGATAACGTTGCCGGTTGGATCCTTGAGCTTGACCGCGGCGAAGGTATTCCGTGGGAAGGTAACTACTCTTCCTGGCTGGAGCAGAAAGATCAACGTCTGGCGCAAGAAGCTTCTCAGGAAGCAGCCCGTCGTAAATCTATCGAGAAAGAGCTGGAGTGGGTTCGTCAGGGCGCGAAAGGCCGTCAGTCTAAGGGGAAAGCCCGTCTGGCACGCTTTGAAGAGCTGAACAGTGCTGAATACCAGAAACGTAACGAAACTAACGAACTGTTTATTCCACCAGGCGCTCGTCTGGGCGATAAAGTGGTTGAAGTCAGTAACCTGCGTAAATCTTACGGCGATCGCGTACTGATTGACGACCTGAGTTTCTCAGTACCGAAAGGGGCTATCGTCGGCATCATCGGTCCGAACGGTGCGGGTAAATCCACCCTGTTCCGCATGATGTCCGGTCAGGAAGCACCTGATAGCGGCACAATTACCCTGGGCGACACCGTGAAGCTGGCCTCCGTTGATCAGTTCCGTGACGCGATGGATAACAGCAAAACCGTGTGGGAAGAAGTTTCCGGCGGGCAAGATATTATGCGTATCGGCAACACCGAAATGCCAAGCCGTGCTTACGTGGGCCGCTTTAACTTTAAGGGTGTCGATCAGGGCAAACGCGTGGGCGAACTGTCCGGCGGTGAGCGCGGTCGTCTGCATCTGGCGAAGCTGCTGCAGGTTGGCGGTAACGTACTGCTGCTCGATGAACCAACCAACGACCTGGACATCGAAACCCTGCGTGCGCTGGAAAACGCCCTGTTGGAATTCCCGGGCTGCGCGATGGTTATCTCGCACGACCGTTGGTTCCTTGACCGCGTAGCAACCCACATTCTGGATTATCAGGACGAAGGTAAAGTCGAGTTCTTTGAAGGTAACTTCACCGAATACGAAGAGTACAAGAAACGCACCCTCGGCGCAGACGCGCTGGAGCCGAAGCGTATCAAGTACAAGCGTATCTCGAAATAAAAGTAAAAGGGCAACGCAAGTTGCCCTTTTTAATGTCTGCTCCCTCTCCCAGTGGGAGAAGGCATCAGGCTACAGAGGATCTACCCCTGCTCACCCATCATCTCTTTGACCAGCTCGACGCAGCGCAGGAAGCGGGCATCGTAATCCGCCTCTTTTACATGCACGAAGTCGATCTCATTCTCTCTGAGCAACGACACCAGCAGCGTCTGGAACTCCTTGCGATCCACTGAACTACCAAGGCTACGCAGACCATCAGCCACCCAAGGCGTATTGTTCTCCAGCAGGATAACCAGGTCAAAGCGATACTCATCGATCAGCGCCTGAACGAAAGGATGTTCTCGCCCTTCATACTTCAGACAAAACGCCTGGGTGCTGACGAAATCGGTATCGATAAACGCCACCTTATTGGCGTATTTCACTGCAAAATCAATATACTGCGCATGACCGAGAGCAATCTTGTCATAGTCGGAATATTGCAGCGCCATCTCATCGCCACCGAGATGCGAAAAAACATAATCACGGCCATATTCCCAGGCGCTGGTGGTGTTAAAGATATTGGATAGCTTATTCACTAGCGTCGATTTACCGCTCGACTCGCCGCCGAGAATCGCCACCGTACGCACAAAGAACGGCTTCACTTCAGTCGGAATATATTCCCAGTAGCGGAACGGGTTTTCACGAATCTGCCCACCGCTGATGTTCATAAAGGTGCGTTTCGGATCGACAAGTACGGTTTCGATACCCAGATGCTCCAGATACTGCGGCGCATCGGCCTCTTCCGAGGTGTAGATCCAGTTTGGCTCGATACCCTTCTCGCTCATAAAGGCGCGGATCCCACGACTCCAGACATCCCAGCCGTGCGGATAAGGCTCCATGCCCTCTTCATTGAAAGCATGGATACGAATATTTTTTTGATATTTAAAGGTTTGTAGCAACCAGCGCAGACGATCCGGGACGGTTGGCTGCTGCGACATCGCACTCTTTTCAAACAGCTCACGATCGCGAGGATCGTCGTAACCCATAATGATATGCAGCTCATCGACCTGGCTACAGGCGCGCTGAATCAAATAGATATGCCCGGTATGCAGCGGATAAAATTTACCAAAAACCACGCCCACGCTTTTTTGCCGACGTGGAAACTCCAGCCCCAGAAACCGGTGCAGCGCTTCCAGCTTCTGCGCGCTCGGGCTTTTAATTTTGGCGTTCAGCAGTTGGCTCAAATAGCCTTTTGTCATCCCGCTGGCGTCCGCCACCTGCTGTAGCGTACAACCCTTCTGCTTAATGGCGCTTTTTAAATAGTCAAATGACGACATAGAGAGTCTCCTTTTAACTTATTATATGTCTATAAGTCGTCAAAGACGCTAAGTGCGTCCGCAAGCTTCTTCACGCCAAAGATTTGCATCCCTTCCGGCGCTTTTTTCGGCACGTTGGCCGCAGGTACAATTGCCCGACGAAAACCATGTTTAGCCGCTTCTGAAATGCGCTCCTGGCCACTCGGCACTGGACGGATCTCACCTGCCAGCCCCACTTCGCCGAAGACTACCAGATCCTGCGGCAACGGACGATCGCGCAGGCTGGAAACCATCGCCAGTAGCAGCGCCAGGTCAGCGCTGGTCTCGGTGACCTTCACCCCGCCAACAACGTTGACGAATACGTCCTGGTCGGCCATCTGCAGGCCGCCGTGACGATGTAGCACCGCCAGCAGTATCGCCAGACGGTTTTGCTCCAGCCCCACCGCCACGCGGCGCGGATTAGACATCATCGAGTGATCGACCAGCGCCTGGATTTCCACCAACAGCGGGCGAGTACCTTCCCAGACCACCATCACCGAACTACCGGAGGTCACTTCATCCCCGCGACTCAGGAAGATGGCCGATGGGTTACTAATCTCACGCAGGCCCTGCTCGGTCATGGCGAATACGCCCAGCTCATTGACTGCGCCGAAGCGGTTTTTATGGCTACGCAGAGTTCGGAAACGGGAGTCAGCATCACCATCAAGCAAAACAGAGCAATCGATACAGTGCTCCAGCACTTTTGGCCCGGCCAGAGAACCATCTTTGGTGACGTGGCCGACCATAATAATCGCCACACCGCGAGTTTTAGCAAAGCGCGTTAAATAGGCTGCCGTTTCACGTACCTGGGCCACGCTGCCCGGCGACGACTGCACGTCGGCCATATGCATCACCTGGATGGAGTCGATAACCATCAGCTGCGGCTTTTCTTCGTCAGCAATCTGGCAGATTTGCTCAATGCTGGTTTCAGATAACATATTGAGATTAGCAGTCGGCAGCGCTAAACGATGAGCGCGCATCGCCACCTGCTGGAGCGACTCTTCCCCGGTGACGTACAACGTTTTCATGCCTTCTGACAGCTTGCACAGGGTTTGCAGCAGCAGCGTCGATTTACCCGCGCCAGGGCTGCCGCCAATCAGAATCGCGCTGCCCGGCACCACACCGCCGCCGAGCACGCGGTCGAACTCTTTAAAGCCGGTCGAAAAACGCGGCAGCGCTTCCAGGCTGATCTCAGAGAGTTTCTGCACTTTCGAGACGCCAGCATTACCGGCGTACCCTGACAGACGCTCATTTCTTGCCACCTGCGGC
This sequence comes from Klebsiella sp., assembly GCF_027492335.1. Lineage (NCBI taxonomy): Bacteria > Pseudomonadati > Pseudomonadota > Gammaproteobacteria > Enterobacterales > Enterobacteriaceae > Klebsiella > Klebsiella sp. Next base: position 178,348 of record NZ_JAPUEW010000011.1, read on the forward strand.
GAAGCGGCAATGCGCATTTCGGTGATGGTATTCCAGGCATGACAGGCGCTGCACTGCCCCTGCCAGCGCGGATAATCCGCACCGCATTCATTACAGACAAATGCGCGTTTTGGAGCTTTCGCCACGTTAACCTCTTACTTTTGGTTCATGCTGCCGGAGAGAATACAAAATACCCCCATCAGGTCAGCATGGCGGATTGTCACTTCCGCCAGTTCATTCACTTTTGGTTTCGCATGATAGGCAATACCAAGTCCTGCCGCTTTAATCATCGGCAGATCGTTGGCGCCATCGCCAATCGCCACGGTCTGCGCATGCGGGATCTCATACTTTTCCGCCAGTTTGCGCAGCGTATTAGCTTTATATTTAGCATCAACGATATCGCCAAGAACGTTGCCGGTCAGCTTCCCGTCCATGATCTCCAGCTCGTTGGCAAACACCGCGTCGAGATGCAGTTTGTCGCGCAGATACTCGGCAAAGAAGGTAAAGCCGCCGGAGGCAATCGCCACTTTCCAGCCAAGCGTTTCCAGCTTCAGAACCAACTGCGTCAACCCCGGCATCAGCGGCAGCGTTTCACGCACTTGCAGCAGAATATTGGCATCGGCATCTTTCAGCGTAGCCACCCGCTGGCGCAGGCTGGCGGTAAAATCGAGTTCGCCGCGCATCGCCCGCTCGGTCACTTCCGAAACCAGTTCACCGGTACCGGCCAGTTTGGCGATTTCATCAATGCATTCGATCTGAATCGCCGTTGAGTCCATATCCATGACCAGCAAGCCCGGCGTACGCAAATGCGGAATTTTACCTAGCGGCGCAACGTCCAGCCCGGCGTCATGCGCCAGACGAGTTGCCCGTAACGTCAGCGAACCGGCCATACGAATGACCTGATAGTCTTCAACGACCCATGAAGCAACGATGACTAACGCTGCGCCCAGCTCACGCTGCCATTCCGTCAGACGACGCTTGTTAAGACCGCGGCCATACAGCAGCCAGCCGCTGCGTCCGGCATGATAATCCAACGGCATGACCTCATCACCGCTTAGGGAAAGCGGCAATCCAGGCCACAGGGAAACATCTTCAGGCAGGTCGCACCAGGTCAAACTGTTTGGCATCACGGCTCCACATAACTTCATTCAGGCGAGGAAAATAACGCATGAGGCTACCTTGTAACCAGCGCTTCTGGCAACATTAAGCTGCAAATTTTCAAAGGTGGAATATGGTACGCGCAAAACTTAAATTCCGGCTGCACCGCGCTGTTATTGTTCTGATCTGTCTCGCGCTCCTCGTCGCCCTGATGCAGGGTGCGTCGTGGTTCAGCCAGAATAGTCAAAAGCAGCGCAACCCGCAGTTAGAAGAACTGGCTCGCACGCTCGCTCAACAGGTAACGTTAAACCTGGCGCCGCTGATGCGTAATGAAACACCCGATGAAAAGCGGATTAGCCAACTGCTGGAGCAGCTTACTCACAAAAGTCGCATACTGGACGCCGGCGTTTATGACGAACAGGGCGACCTGGTCGCGCGTTCCGGCGAAAGTATCGAGGTACGCGATCGGCTGGCGCTGGACGGTAAGAAAGCGGGCGGTTACTTCAATCAGCAAATCGTCGAACCCATTCAGGGTAAAAACGGCCCCCTCGGCTATCTGCGCTTGACGCTGGATACCCATACGTTAGCCACCGAAGCCCAGCAAGTAGATAATACCACCAATATCTTACGCCTGATGCTGCTGCTGTCGCTGGCCATCGGCGTGGTGCTGACGCGTACTCTGCTGCAAGGTAAACGCACCCGCTGGCAGCAATCCCCTTTCCTGCTCACCGCCAATAAGCCGGTGCAGGATGAAGATAAAGATGAATCAGAATAAGGAAATCGTTATGTCCACGCTGCGCCTGCTGCTTTCCGACTCTTACGACCCGTGGTTCAACCTGGCGGTTGAAGAGTCGATTTTTCGCCAAATGCCCGCCACGCAACGGGTACTGTTTCTGTGGCGTAATGCCGATACGGTGGTTATCGGCCGCGCACAAAACCCATGGAAAGAGTGCAATACCCGACGCATGGAAGAGGACAACGTGCGCCTGGCGCGCCGCAGCAGCGGCGGCGGCGCGGTCTTCCACGATCTGGGCAATACCTGCTTTACCTTTATGGCCGGTAAACCGGAGTATGATAAGACGGTCTCCACCAATATTGTCCTGACGGCGCTGAATTCGCTGGGGGTCACGGCGGAGGCCTCAGGGCGCAACGATCTGGTGGTGAAAACCGCCGAGGGCGACCGCAAGGTCTCCGGCTCCGCCTATCGCGAAACAATGGATCGCGGCTTTCACCACGGTACCCTGCTGCTGAACGCGGATTTAAGTCGTCTGGCTAACTATCTGAATCCCGATAAGAAAAAGCTACAGGCAAAAGGGATCACCTCCGTACGCGGACGCGTGGCGAACCTGGTCGAACTGCTGCCGGGCATTACGCATCAGCGGGTCTGCGAGGCGATTCAGGAGGCATTCTTTGCCCACTATGGCGAACGCGTTGAGGCTGAAATTATCTCTCCTGACAAAATGCCGGATCTGCCGAACTTTGCCGATACCTTTGCCCGTCAGAGCAGTTGGGAGTGGAACTTTGGCCAGGCGCCCGCCTTCTCTCACCTGTTGGACGAGCGATTTACCTGGGGTGGCGTAGAGCTGCATTTCGACGTCGAGAAAGGCCATATCACACGAACTCAGGTCTTTACCGACAGCCTGAACCCGGCCCCGTTGGAAGCGCTGGCTGCAAGATTGCAGGGCTGCCTGTATCGCGCAGATAGGCTGCAGCAGGAGTGCGATGCATTATTAGTGGATTTCCCGGAGCAGGAGAAGGAGCTACGGGAGCTGTCGGCGTGGATTGCCGGGGCGGTGCGCTGATAAAAAAAGCCGGATGGCGGCTACGCCTTATCCGGCCTACAGGTTTTGCGCAGGCCCGGTAATTTCAGCGCTACCGGGCAACACAATACTTACTCTTTATCGCCCAGCAGAACGGATTCCAGCGCGATTTTGATCATATCGTTGAAGGTCGTCTGACGCTCAGCAGCAGAGGTCTGCTCGTGGGTACGGATATGGTCAGATACGGTGCAGATGGTCAGCGCTTTCGCCCCGAACTCCGCAGCGACGCCGTAGATACCGGCCGCTTCCATTTCTACGCCCAGAATGCCGTATTTCTCCATCACGTCGAACATCTCGCCGCCGTCCGGTGCATAGAACAGATCAGCAGAGAAGATGTTACCGACGCGCGCGTCGACGCCCAGCGCTTTTGCCGCATCAACCGCGTTACGCACCATACCAAAGTCTGCGATTGCCGCGAAGTCATGGTCTTTAAAACGCATACGGTTAACTTTAGAGTCGGTGCAAGCACCCATACCGATAACCACGTCACGCAACTTAACGTCCATACGCACGGCACCGCAGGAGCCTACGCGAATGATTTTCTTCACACCAAAGTCGGTGATCAGCTCTTTCGCATAAATAGAGCAGGATGGGATCCCCATGCCGTGGCCCATAACGGAAATTTTGCGGCCTTTATAGGTGCCGGTGAAGCCCAGCATGCCGCGCACGTTGTTCACTTCACGTACGTCTTCAAGGAAAGTTTCTGCAATGTGCTTCGCGCGCAGCGGGTCGCCCGGCATCAATACGACGTCAGCGAAATCACCCATCTCGGCGTTAATATGTGGAGTTGCCATCTTCAGTTCCTTTTTAATTTTTTTGCCGGGCGGCGGCGAGCCTTGCCCGGCCTACAAAACCGTAGACCCGGTAAGCATAGCGCCACCGGGCAATAACCTTAGAACATAGCCTTGCCATATTCCATGTCGGACGTGCCAAAGTATTTAGCAAGGGTCTGGCCGATATCCGCAAAGGTTTCACGGTGACCAAGCGAGCCCGGTTTCACTTTTGGGCCATAAACCAGAACCGGAATGTGTTCACGGGTATGGTCAGTACCGGTCCAGCTAGGGTCACAGCCGTGGTCGGCGGTCAGGATCAGAATGTCATCTTCACCCACCAGCGCCATCAGCTCAGGCAGACGGCGATCGAACAATTCCAGTCCGGCGGCGTAACCAGCGATATCACGACGATGGCCCCAGGAAGAGTCGAAGTCGACGAAGTTAGTGAAGACGATGGTCTCGTCACCCGCTTCTTTCATCTCTTTGATGGTGGCGTCAAACAGCGCATCCAGGCCGGTCGCTTTCACTTTTTTAGTGATACCGCAGTTGGCGTAGATATCGGCGATTTTACCGACAGAAACGACCTGACCATTTTTCTCGTCGACCAGCTTCTGCAGCACGGTCGCCGCAGGTGGCTCAACGGCGAGGTCATGGCGGTTGCCAGTACGCTGGAAGTTACCCGCTTTATCACCGATAAACGGACGTGCGATAACGCGACCAATGTTGTAGCCGCCTTCGGTCAGCTCTTCACGAGCGATTTCACACAGCGCGTAGAGTTTATCGAGACCATAAGTCTCTTCATGGCAGGCAATCTGGAATACCGAGTCAGCAGAGGTATAGAAAATCGGCTTGCCGGTTTTCATATGCTCTTCGCCCAGTTGGTCGAGGATAACAGTACCGGAAGAGTGGCAATTGCCGAGATAGCCCGGCAAATTAGCGCGCTTAACCAGTTTATCCAACAACTCCTGCGGGAAGCTGTTTTCATGCTCCGGGAAATAACCCCAGTCAAACAGAACCGGCACACCGGCAATTTCCCAGTGGCCTGACGGCGTATCTTTACCGGAAGAGAGTTCATGCGCCCATGCGTAAGCACCAATCACTTCCGCGTTGCCGTCCATTCCGGCGGCAATTTTGCCGGTAGAACCTTCATGTGCTTTCACCAGACCCAGACGAGTCAGGTTAGGCAAATTCAGCGGGCCTTTGCGACCGTTATCAGCCTCGCCTTTGGCGCAGGCTTCTGCAATATGGCCCATGGTGTCTGAACCTACGTCGCCAAAGCGCTCCGCATCTTCAGTCGCACCGATGCCGAAGGAGTCCAGCACCATAATAAATGCACGTTTCATATTATTCTCCGTACCTTTTACGCTGCAAAAAAGCGATCAGATCAGTATATAACTATTCAGTAATACGACGATAGACCGTTGGCGTAATTTCAGGCGCTTTATCGTCGAGTTTAATAGCCGCTTTAACTGCTTTGGCTGCTTCCTGCCAGCTGTTTTCATCCTTAGCATGGATAACCGCCAGCGGCCGCTGCGTGTCTACGCTGTCGCCGAGGCGAACTACATCGGTGAAACCCACGCTGTAATCAATCAAATCCGATGCCTGACGGCGACCGCCGCCCATGGATACCACCGCCATACCCAGCGCACGAGTGTCCATTTCCGCGACAAACCCAGCACTTTCAGCGTAGACCGCTTTGCTCAGCATCGCGGTTGGCAGGTAGTTATCGTAATTTTCGATAAAATCTTTCGGCCCTTTCTGCGCGGCGACCATTCGACCAAAGACTTCTGCAGCTTTACCGTTATCCAGCACCGTCTGCAGTTTTGCCCGCGCATCGGCGTCGTTATCCGCCAGCTTGCCGGAAATTAACATCTCAACGCACAGCGCCATCGTCACATCAAGCAGGCGCGGATTGCGGTATTCACCGGTCAGGAATTGTACCGCTTCACGCACTTCCACCGCGTTACCGGCACTGGAAGCCAGTACCTGGTTCATGTCGGTCAGCAGTGCGGTGGTGCGCACGCCCGCGCCGTTGGAAACGCCAACGATCGCTTCGGCCAGCGCAGCGGAAAGCTCGTAGGTCGGCATAAACGCGCCGCTACCGACTTTCACATCCATGACCAGCGCGTCCAGACCTTCAGCCAGTTTTTTGGCCAGAATCGAAGCGGTAATCAGCGGGATGGAGTCCACCGTCGCGGTAATGTCGCGGGTGGCATAAAAACGTTTATCCGCCGGTGCGAGCGAGCTGGTCTGCCCAATAATCGCCACACCGACGTCTTGAATAATTTCACGAAAACGGCTGTCGTCCGGGAAAATATCAAAACCCGGAATCGCTTCCAATTTGTCGAGGGTGCCGCCGGTATGACCGAGACCACGCCCGGAAATCATCGGCACATAGCCGCCGCAGGCTGCGACCATTGGCCCTAGCATCAGTGAGGTAACATCACCTACGCCGCCGGTGGAGTGTTTATCGACGATCGGACCGTTGAGATTAAGGCTCTTCCAGTCCAGAACGGTTCCTGAATCCCGCATCGCCATGGTCAGCGAAACCCGTTCTGGCATAGACATATCGTGGAAAAAGATGGTCATCGCCAGCGCGGCGATCTGGCCTTCTGAGATGGTGTTATCGCGGATGCCGTTGATGAAAAACCGAATTTCTTCATCGCTCAGCGCATGACCATCACGTTTTTTACGAATTATTTCTTGTGCGAGAAACAAGATAACCTCCTGAAGAAGTGAGCCGAAGGCAATTGTAGGCCGGGTAAGCCTCGCGCCACCCGGCAATAAAAGGCTTAATAGCTGCTGGCGCTCTTGCCGTCCCCGTGGCCCAGCGCTTTCAGCAGGCTTGCCAGCAGGCTGGATGCGCCAAAGCGGTAGTGGCGAGAGTCAGCCCAGTCGGCACCGAACAATTCGTCGGCAATGGCGAGGAATTGCTGCGCGTCTTCTGCGCTACGCACCCCGCCAGCTGGTTTGAAACCAACGGTTTTTTCCACGCCCATATCGCGAATAACTTCCAGCATGATGCGCGCGCTTTCCGGCGTCGCGTTTACCGGGACTTTACCAGTAGAGGTTTTAATGAAATCCGCACCGGCTTTAATAGAAATTTCAGAAGCCTTACGAATCAGCGCCTCTTCTTTCAGCTCACCGGTTTCGATAATCACTTTCAGCAGAACGTTTGCCGCCGCGCAGGCTTCTTTACAGGCTTTCACCAGATCAAAACCGACCTGCTCATTGCCCGCAATCAGCGCACGGTATGGGAACACGACATCTACTTCATCGGCACCGTAGGCAATTGCCGCACGGGTTTCCGCCAGCGCGATATCAATGTCATCGTTACCGTGCGGGAAGTTGGTGACTGTCGCAATGCGGATGTCCGGGGTGCCCTGCTCGTTCAGCGTCTTACGCGCAATGGGGATAAAGCGCGGGTAGATACAAACCGCAGAGGTATTACCTACCGGAGTTTTTGCCTGATGACACAGGGCGATCACCTTTTCATTAGTGTCGTCATCATTCAGGGTGGTCAGGTCCATCAATTTCAACGCGCGCAGGCTGCTTGCAGATAAATCTGTCATTTCATACTCCGACGGCCTATTGCCGATTTAAAGTTTGTTCACCTTGCGAGTCTGTTACTATTGTAACATCACCTCGCAGTCACACTTCGATATACTTCACAGTTAATGAAAACTAATTGCTAATTTGCATTACTGTAACGTGATAAAAATCACATAATAAAGCTCAACAGATGCATCACAAGCCCGAAACTCTCTTTAAGCATAATCAGGATTCTTGAGCCTGCGATAATGTTATTATAATAACATAACAACGCACTACAACTCGACATCGGTGCGCGCATTTTGTGCGAAAAAATACAATCAAATCCATTATCAATTGATAATTAATGATTTTATTTCAATTAAGAAATGATGGGATTATAACAATCAGAAGAGAGATGCCAGCGGCGACATTACCGCTGGCATCCTGGGAGTTAACAGCGAAGTTATAACGCGAGGAATACGCCGGCAATTGTGGCGCTCATCAGGTTAGAGAGCGTACCCGCCGCAACGGCCCGCATGCCTAATTGAGCAATTTCCTGGCGGCGGCTGGGAGCCATACCGCCCAACCCGCCAATCAGAATCGCTATCGACGACAGGTTGGCAAAACCACACAAAGCAAAGGAGATGATGGCCTTGGTTTGCGTTGAAATCACCTGCAAGCCAGCAGCGGCCACCTCGGCATCAGCCTTGAGATATTCGCCGAAGTTCATATAAGCAACAAACTCGTTAATGATCAGCTTCTGGCCGATAAATGAACCAGCAACGGTTGCCTCGCTCCACGGTACACCAATCACCCACGCCAGCGGCGAGAAGACCCAGCCAAGGATCATTTGCAGCGACAGGTCCGGATGGTTAAACCAGCCACCTACGCCGGAGAGAATACCGTTGACCAGCGCGATAAGCGCGATAAACGCCAGCAACATCGCGCCCACGTTAAGCGCCAACTGCATCCCGGAAGCGGCACCGGACGCGGCAGCGTCCAGAACGTTTGCCGGGGCCTCTGGATCGGCATCATTTTTTTCCAGCGCCGGATCATCATGAGGCTGCTCGGTTTCGGGCACGATAATCTTCGCGAACAGCAGACCGCCCGGTGCCGCCATAAACGAAGCGGCAATCAGATATTCGAGCGGCACGCCCATCTGGGCATAACCTGCAAGAACCGACCCCGCAACAGAGGCCAGACCACCACACATCACCGCAAAAAGTTCAGAGCGGGTCATCGTCGCAATATAAGGACGTACCACCAGCGGTGCTTCGGTTTGGCCGACGAAGATATTCGCCGTCGCGGAGAGCGATTCCGTGCGCGAAGTTTTCAGCACCGCACGCAGCGCCCCGCCGAGAATGCGGATGACAAACTGCATAATGCCGAGATAGTAAAGTACGGCGATCAGCGAGGAGAAGAAAACGATGACCGGCAGAACGCGCAGAGCAAAAACAAACCCGCCGCCACCGAATACCTCAAACATCTTATCGGAAACCAGCCCGCCAAAAATAAAGCTGATGCCCTCGTTGCCGTAAGCAATGACGTTAGCAACGCCGTTCGACATAGCCAGCAGCGCCGTGCGCCCGGCCGGTACGTAGAGGATTAATGCACCGATCCCTACCTGAAGAATCCAGGCGCCAAGAACGGTACGCATATTGATGGCTTTTCGATTACTGGAAAGGAGCACAGCAATGGCCAACAGCACCACCATGCCGATAAGTCCCATGAGAATTTGCATACAGAGTCCCTGTGTATTGATAGTTCAGCCTAAAAACCCCGCGATTATAACGGCATGAAAACATCACGCTTATCTCAGCTCACACATTTTAAGCAAAACAATGAGACAAAAAGGCAGGAATGAGACACAGATCACTCAACAAGACATCATGGAATAGGAAAAATCTCTTTTGTATTACAAATCATGGCATTAGCTATCTCCTCTGCGGGCTCCTGACGTAGCTCGCATAAAGTGGAGAAAACGCGAGCAGCCTGCTCAGGCCTGTTGGGCTGACCCTGAAAGCCATTTAATGGCATATCCGGCGCATCGGTCTCCAACAGCAGCGCCGAAAGCGGCAGTTGCGCCATAACGTCGCGGGTTTTACTGGCGCGCGGGTAGGTAATCGTGCCGCCCACGCCAATTTTATAACCCAGTTGCACAAAACGCTCTGCCTGCTGCAAGCTGCCAGCAAAGCCGTGCACCACGCCGGTTCGCGGTAAGGCATGTTTTTTTAGCAGCATCGCCAGCTTGTCGTGAGTACGCCTGGAGTGAAGGATTACTGGCAGATCATATCGTTTCGCCAGGCGCAATTGCGCCTCAAATACGCTAAGTTGACGTTCAAATTGTGGATCTTCGCGATAAAGATCGAGGCCAATCTCCCCGACGGCAACCAGCTTGCTGTGGCGTTGAGCCAAATGGGCCTCAAGTTGCTCCAGGCTGCTCTCATCATGCCGCTCAATCACTATCGGATGTAAACCTAATGCGGCGTAAAGCGCGTTATGTTGCTCCGCCAGCGCCAGGACACGAGCAAAATTGTCTGCTTCAATGGCGGGAACCACAATCTGCGTGACTCCAGCCTGCGACGCCCGGGCAAGGCTGGCGCGCTCATCGCCGGTAAAAGGGGGAAAGTCGAAGTGGCAGTGGGTATCAATAAATCGCAAGGTCACGCCAGATCCTCATTATTAAAGCTGGGGTCATTGGCCTGCGGTGCCGCAACAATAGGAGCCTGAAGGACCTCATTTGCTACCGGAGCCGGCGGGACTACCACCGTTTTGGGCACGGCAATTCGCGGCGCATGACGCAGCAGCGGCGGCCTGTCGGCCAGCAGCTTACCAACCGTAGCGAGGAAATAACGTCCGCATTGGCGTCCGGTCTTATAGTCCTCCAGCAAAGCGGAAAGGCGGCTTCCCAATGCCATACTTTTCAGTGGCTTCTGCGGATAAATCTCCAGAATGCGCAGCTTGCCCGGCGGTTTCTCAATAAACTGCTGCGTGGAACGATAAGTCGATTCATGATGCTGCACCAGGTTCACGAACGGCTGTAGGCTGCTTTCCCCAAGCCAGCGCTCCATACGTTTAAACCACTGCGGGGTATAGTACATCTGGGAAGGAACCGTGCGGATCACTACGATAGTTTGCGCCCCGCGGCGGGCAGCTTCCTGGACAGGGATCGCATCGCTGACGCCGCCATCAAGATAACTCACTCCATCCAGCATCACGCCGCTACGATAAAAACCCGGAATGGCACTGGAGGCGCGAATCAGGTCAAGCCAGGTCTGCTGGGTTGGCGCAAAATAATTCGGCGTATAGTCATCACCGCGGCAGGCACACATCCAGAACTGTTTCCCCTGGGCAAAACGATCTTCAGCGTAGGTCATCGCCAGCGGCATCTTTTTCGCGGTGCTGTCCACCAGCCAGTCAAGGTCAATAAGGTTACCGCCGCGTACAAAGCGCATCGGGTCGAAAAACTCGCGGACAGTGGTATATCGCGTGATGACTTTGCGGGCATAGCCAGGCTGGTTGCACATGTAGGCCGACAGATTTTGCGCCCCGGCAGAGGTGCCAAACATCATGTCGAAAGGGTTGAATCCCGCGCGCATAAATTCGTCCAGAACCCCGGCGGTAAAAATCCCTCTCTGTCCACCCCCTTCGCACACTAGCGCAAGTTTGCCCGGCTGAAAGGGTTTTACAGATAATGGCGTGATATTGCCCAGCGTTACGGGAATGCGATGTCCCACCCTGCTTTCCTGTCTTACTTATTATATAAAATAAAGGTAACGCAATTTTTAACGCCCTGAAACTGCGAAAGCCAGTCGCATTGACTGGCTTTATGTAAGACGGTATTTCACGGGTTAGCGTCTAGGGACGCCGACGGCCGGTAAAAAGGCTGACCAGAAACAGAATAATACCGACGATGAAAACAATTTTAGCAGCCCAGGCAGCGGTACCTGCCAGTCCACCAAAGCCCAGAGCAGCGGCAATTAACGCGATCACCAGAAAAATAATGCCCCATCTAAACATACGTCTCTCCTTACCATAGTTAATGACGGTCGATTTTCTGCGCACTCAGTCCGCGCATACACAACCCTGTGGTGCTACACATCCTGCGGAAAGGCCGCAGAATAAATTCTTTTAATAATGGATTTATTTAACGCTAAGATCGTTCTTCACGCTTTTGACGCCGGAAACGGCTTTAGCGATATCTTCTGCGCGGTCTGATTGTTTGCTGGAAGCCACTGTGCCGGATAAGTGCACGACGCCATCAGTGGTTTCCACCGTCACATTTCGTGATGGCACGATATCGTCAGCTAATAGTTTAGCTTTAATTTCGCTGGTCACCGCCGTGTCGCCAGCGTAACCCTTCAACGAAGCAGACTTTTCATTCTGCACGCTAAGTTTGTCGTTAACCGAGGTCACGCCTTCAACCCCTTTCGCCACGCTAACCGCCTGCTCTTGCTGCGTTGTGCTATCTACCGTACCGCTCAGCGTGACGACTTTGTTATCGGTCTTCACTGAGATATCAGTACTGCGAATATCTTTATGGTCGATCAGCGCCGCCTTCACTCTGGCAGTAATGGTGCTATCGTCCATAAAATTCCCGACTTTGTTCATCGAGCTATCAACAGCTTGCCCCGCACTACTGGCAGCAGATTTTGCACTATCAACGGTTGAGTTTTCCGCATATGCCGAGGCGCTGATGATGGCTGAGCCTAAGAGGAGGGCCAGTGCTGTCCTGGCGTTCTTTGGTCTTGTCATTGTGAGTTCCTCGTTATTTCTAAACAGGTAAAGCAAAATAAGTAGTCTATTAAGCTAAGTTTCCAAAAATTACTTATTAAATGTAGTAGAAACACGAGAGAGTGCGGCAGGAGAGCGTAAAAAAACGCGCAAAACGGTAAGAATTAAGAACTTTCCAGAAAGGTCAAACAGAAGGAAAAACAACGTGGAGCGCGGTGAAAGCCGCGCTCCTGAGGCAATTAGTGCTCGCGAGTTTTACGGAACTGAACGTCAGGATAACGTTCCTGCGTCAGATTCAGGTTAACCATTGTTGGGGCGATATATGTGAGGTTATCACCGCCATCAAGGGCTAACTGAATTTCGTTCTTACGCTTGAATTCCTCGAATTTCTTCACGTCTGAACACTCTACCCAGCGCGCCGTCGCCACGTTAACGGACTCGTAGATAGCCTCAACGTTGTACTCACTCTTCAGGCGGGAAACGACCACATCAAACTGCAGCACACCGACGGCACCCACTATCAGATCGTTATTGGCAATCGGACGGAATACCTGCACCGCACCTTCTTCAGAAAGCTGTACCAGCCCCTTCAGCAGCTGTTTTTGCTTCAGCGGATCTTTCAGGCGGATACGACGGAACAGTTCCGGGGCGAAGTTCGGGATACCGGTGAACTTCATCATCTCACCTTGCGTAAAGGTGTCGCCGATCTGAATCGTACCGTGGTTATGCAGACCGAGAATATCGCCCGGATACGCCTCTTCAACATGCGAGCGGTCACCTGCCATAAAGGTCAGCGCATCGGAGATAACCACGTCTTTACCAATACGAACCTGGCGCATTTTCATGCCCTTTTCGTACTTGCCGGAAACTACGCGCATGAAAGCCACGCGGTCACGGTGTTTCGGATCCATATTGGCCTGAATTTTAAACACGAAGCCACTGAACTTCTCATCCTGCGCTTCGACCAGGCGGGTATCGGTTTTGCGCGGCATCGGCGCAGGCGCCCATTCCACAAGGCCGTCCAGCATATGATCAACGCCAAAGTTACCCAAGGCGGTACCGAAGAATACTGGAGTAATTTCACCGGCCAGGAACAGCTCTTTATCGAACTCGTTGGACGCGCCCTGCACCAGCTCTAGCTCGTCGCGCAACTGCTGCGCCAGATCGTCACCAACGGCCGCATCCAGTTCCGGATTATTCAGGCCCTTAACGATGCGAACTTCCTGAATGGTATGGCCTTTACCGGTCTGGTACAGGTAGGTTTCATCTTTATAAAGATGGTAAACACCCTTGAATAGCTTACCGCAGCCAATTGGCCAGGTGATCGGCGCACAGCCGATTTTCAGTTCGCGCTCGACTTCATCCAGCACTTCCATCGGATCGCGGATGTCACGGTCAAGTTTGTTCATAAAGGTCAGGATCGGCGTATCGCGCAGACGGGTAACTTCCATCAGCTTACGGGTCCGGTCCTCGACGCCTTTCGCGGCATCGATAACCATCAGGCAGCAGTCCACCGCAGTCAGCGTACGGTAGGTATCTTCCGAGAAGTCTTCATGCCCCGGGGTATCTAACAGGTTCACCAGGCAATCGTGATACGGAAACTGCATTACGGAGGTGGTAATGGAGATACCACGCTGCTTTTCCATCTCCATCCAGTCGGATTTGGCATGCTGGCTGGAACCTCGGCCTTTAACAGTACCGGCAGTCTGGATCGCCTGTCCGAATAACAGCACCTTCTCGGTGATGGTGGTTTTACCGGCATCCGGGTGAGAAATAATGGCAAAAGTGCGGCGCTTGGCCACCTCCTGCAAAAAAGGAGACAACGTCATAGTTCAATCTTCTTGAGTAAGCACGGCTATGCGCCACGCATGTTGAATACGAAAAATTGCGGCTATTTTACCCATCAATGAGGGGGAGGCAATCAGTGTTTACACAGGAGTTGCTCCAGTTCGCTTAAAGAGGTCACCGTCCAGTCAGGCTGAAGATCCGCAGGCAGTTCGCGCTGATGAGGATTGAACCAGCAGGTCGCCAGACCGGCGTTCACGCCGCCGCGAATATCAGACTCCGCCGTATCGCCAACCATCAGAACCCGCGAGCGCTCCGGGTTGCCCGCCTGCGTCAGCGCATAATCAAAGATGCGCGCATCCGGCTTCGCCACCCCAACCTCTTCGGAAATAATCAGTAAATCAAAGTGATCGCGCAACCCGGTTCGTTCGAGACGCGTCTGCTGCAGCGAGGTAAATCCGTTGGTGATGATGCCCATTTTTACCTTCCCCTGCAGCGTATTGAGCAACGACACCGCGCCCGGCAGCGGCGAGCAGATCTCCGCCATCGCATTCATAAAAGCAGCATTCAGCTCACCTGGCGGCACGCTCAGGCGTTCAGCCCAACCATCAAAGCGCTGATGCTGAAGCTGAAGGGATGTGATGGCACCGTTTTGATAATCCACCCACAGCGGCTTATTCACGGCCTGGTAATCCTGAAAATCCTCAGCGGAGAAGGTCACGCTATAGTCGAGAAACATCCGCTGTAAGCCGGTAAACGAATCAAACGTAAACAGCGTTTCGTCGGCATCAAAGAAAATCCAGTCCCACTTCATCATCTCACCTTGTCTTACATACTGATTGGCAGTGCCATAATTATTGCGTCCTCACGTCCGTCGACCGTGGGGTAATAGTTGCGGCGAATAGTCGCCTCGTTAAAGCCTAAGCTTTCATAGAGCGCGATGGCAGCGACGTTAGACGCGCGCACCTCCAGCCACAGCGTGACGACGCCGCGTTTTTCTACTTCATCAATCACATGTTCCAGCAGTTCCCGCCCCAGGCCACGACGCTGAAACGCGGGGTCAACGGCGATATTGAATAGCGTCGCCTCGTCGAGCACAATTTGCGTAATCGCAAAAGCAGCCATCTCGCCGTCCACCGCTAACTGAAGGTTCAGATAGCGCTCGCCCTGATTGCTGACAAACGTCTGCTCGCTCCAGGGAAAGGCATGGGCGCGTGTTTCTATTTGCCAGGCGCGGGGCAAATCAGCCGTGTTGAGGGTAGAAATCGTTTTCATGTGTGCAGATTTGTTGCCAGAGCGCCAGGCGTGCAGGCGTGCTGGTCTGAAGTTCATCGAAAGCGGGCGAGGATATCTGTGCGCCCGCCAACAGCAACGGCGCATCAGTACCCAGCCGCCAGCTATTACAGCGGGCATCCTGCGGCAACATCGCCACTCGTTCAGGAGTCAGTTGCATAACCTGCTCCGGCGTCAGGGCCAGCGCACGTAAAATATCGCTGATTAGCGGCTCAGTCAGTGATGGCAGAGCTTCCGCTACCATCACCAGACGGATATGTCCAGGAAGCGAGATAGCGATTTCACCCTGTAACGCCCCAGGACGACGTAGCGACCACTGGGTAATACCCAGCTGCTGTAATTGCCAGTCTCGTCGGGATGTCATAGCGAAACACTCCTGTTAATCAAGCGCGCAATATAGCAAATCCGTCGTATCTGCGCCAACAATCACGTGCCCAGCGGATTGCATATCGCCGCCAACAAAGAGGCAGCCTGAAAGATAACGTGTATAATCGCCGCCAGTCTCAATGAAGGAGTGTTTCATGTCTGCTTTTACCCCGGCAAGTGAAGTCTTGCTGCGCCACAGTGATGATTTCGAGTCCGCCCGCGTTCTGTTTGCCGGTGATCTGCAGGATGACCTGCCTGCCCGTCTGGATACGGCTGGCAGCCGCGTCCATACCCAGCAGTTTCATCATTGGCAGGTACTGAGCCGCCAGATGGGTGAAAATGCGCGTTTTAGCCTGGTGGCTGAAGCCAGCGACGCTGCTGATTGCGATACGCTGATTTACTACTGGCCAAAAAACAAGCCAGAAGCTCAGTTTCAGCTAATGAATCTGCTTTCGCTGCTGCCAACAGGTATCGATATTTTCGTGGTTGGCGAGAACCGCAGCGGCGTACGCAGTGCAGAGCAGATGCTGGCCGAATATGCGCCGCTGAGCAAGATCGATAGCGCACGCCGCTGTGGGCTGTATCATGGCCGCCTGGAAAAACAGCCTGCATTTAATCCAGAGCAATACTGGGGCGAATATCCGCTGGAAAACCTGACGATTAAAACGCTGCCGGGTGTGTTCAGCCGCGATGGTCTGGACATCGGTAGCCAACTGCTGCTCTCAACTCTGACGCCGCATACCAAAGGCAAAGTGCTTGATGTCGGCTGCGGTGCTGGCGTGCTGGCAACCGTGCTGGCAAGTCATTCACCGAAGGTTCGCTTAACGCTCTGTGACGTAAGTGCCCCGGCGGTAGAAGCCAGCCGCGCCACCCTTGCCGCAAACGGCATTGAAGGTGACGTATTTGCCAGCAACGTCTTCTCTGAAGTGAATGGTCGCTTCGATATGATTATCTCTAATCCGCCGTTCCACGACGGACTGCAGACCAGCCAGGAAGCGGCGCAAACGTTGATTCGCGGAGCGGTTCGACATTTAAATAGCGGTGGCGAACTACGTATTGTCGCCAACGCCTTCCTGCCTTATCCGGATATCCTGGATGAAATCTTCGGTTTCCACGAAGTGATCGCCCAGACTGGCCGGTTTAAAGTCTACCGTACGGTCATGACCCGTCAGGCGAAAAAGTAACATTCTCCTGCTCCGGCGACAGGCGATGCTTGCCGCCGGGATCGTATCTTCCTAAGCCGTCCATTTTTGCAACAATCAATCCAGCCTGTACAATTAAGTATTGACGAATAGCTGAAAACCACTAGAATGCGCCTCCGTGGTAACGATACTTTCATAGTGTCGATGGTATGCGAAGGTGGCGGAATTGGTAGACGCGCTAGCTTCAGGTGTTAGTGTCCTTACGGACGTGGGGGTTCAAGTCCCCCCCCTCGCACCATAAACCACGTTGATATTGCTCGCACTGGGCGAAGGTGGCGGAATTGGTAGACGCGCTAGCTTCAGGTGTTAGTGTCCTTAGGATGTGGGGGTTCGAGTCCCCCCCCTCGCACCAACGAGGCAATATCAAAATTAAGAATACTGTGCGAAGGTGGCGGAATTGGTAGACGCGCTAGCTTCAGGTGTTAGTGTCCTTAGGATGTGGGGGTTCGAGTCCCCCCCCTCGCACCAATATTCTTACCCTTCTGCATTATCCCATCAGCTTAAAATTCATCATCATCAGCATAATTCCGCTTATCAGCGCAACGCATGATGGCAGCAAAACGAAATGCCGTAGCTGACGATGCCAAATCATCAGTGCTGACGTAAGCATTCCCAATGTGACTAACCCGCGCCAGGCGTCCACCGACAAATCGGCAAACCCAAGGGCGGCAATCAACACGCCAGGGATCAAAACTCCCCACCCACTCCCTAAAGTTCGCTGCAACATGTTTTCACCTCTCACAACGATAATGATAACCAATATCATATGGTAATTTTTATCATTTGTCATGCCCGGTAAAACGTGACTCATTATTCTTTACGTTCGCGGTAATGACATACATTCATGAAGGTGATAAATTAAGCAAACGAAAACTATATATTAAATTATCTGATAATTTCGCAAAAACCTTATTTTGTGCATTGCTTTTTATTATTCTTTTTTGACACACATCATATTGAATTTTAACGATTAATAATGACAATTCCAACATGACTGCACAATCCTGGCGATCTCATTACGAACAAAAATATCAGTATTCCTTACGGCTTTTTTTACTGCTTAATTTTGTTTCAGCCCTCTTATCCCTGGTCAGCCCACTCTTTACTGTCATTAGTTTTACCCTGCCCTGCTTCCTGATTGTTATCTGCAGTTCAGTCCTGCTGTTATGGCACTGGAAATTCTCGCAACGCAAAATAAATATTTCATTTATTTCTCTGATATTTGGCCTGCTTTGGGCATGGCACGTTACGTTAAAAGCCATGATGCTGGGGCCACCGCATTTTAACTATCTGGTGATCGCCTTATTAAGCGTGTTGTTTATTGGCACCATTGCTTTTTCCAGCAATATCATTGCGTTCACCTTGCACTCATTACCGACATTCGGTGCCTGCTTGATCCTGGCCGAAGGAGAACAATGGCTGCGCATGTCTTATTGTTTTATCCTGCCTATTGCAGGTATCACCCTCCAGAGCTTAATTCAGAAGCGTAGCGATGTATTCACTCAGGGACTGATGGATAAGCTATTGAAGGAGCGTAATACCCTTAACGATCTCAGTATGTTGGACCCCCTCACCGGTTTGTACAACCGCCGCGGTTTACAAAATCGCCTGGACACGATCCTCTCATTAGACAGCACTGAACATTACGTCCTGCTGCTGGATATTGACCACTTCAAAGCCTACAACGACCACTATGGCCATATGATGGGCGACCAGGCGTTAATTCAGGTTTCCGCGGCAATTCGCAACGCCGTGCGCTCACGCGATATTGTTGCCCGCTTTGGCGGCGAGGAATTTATGGTGCTTTTAACCAGCAGTACGGCTGAAAATGCCCTTCTGGCCGCAGATCGTATCCGCCAACGCGTCTACGATCTAAAAATTCCGCATATGTTTAACGAAAGCGTCGCTACCAATGTGACGATTAGCATCGGCATGACGCCGCTGGTTGATGCCGACATTGATGGCGCACTGAAACGTGCAGATAACGCGCTCTATGAAGCGAAAAATATGGGCCGTAATATTATCCTCGCTAGCTAGCTTTATACCGCGCAGCAGAAACCTGCCGCGCGGACAAATCTCTTGCCATTCGGATATCGAACAACTAGTATCAGAAATCATTATCATTTAGATTTGTATCTAACATCCGATGGCTTACCGTTCACTTTCCTTCAGCGATGACATCATCTGGCGGGCTCCGCTCCCTTCGGCTGAGCGTGAACTGGCAAATGCAATCCGCGAAAAAATCACTACCCTACGTCCCCATCTGCTGGATTTTCTCCGCCTGAATGAAGAAGCGCCTCACCATGCATTAACATTGGCGGAATGGTCTCAGCCAATGGCGCTGAGTTCCCTGCTGGCGACGTATTCTGATCATATTTATCGCAACCAACCCACGCAGGCGCGTGAGCAAAAGCCACTGCTATCCCTTTGGGCACAGTGGTACATCGGCTTACTGATCCCGCCGTTAATGTTGGCTCTGCTGAGCGAAGATCGCGTCATCAGCCTGGCACCGGAACATTTCCGCGTTGAGTTTCATGAAACGGGTCGTGCAGCCTGTTTCTGGATTGATGTCCATTGCGCACAAGCTTCATCAGAGCAGTCTGCACAATCGCGAATGGAAACCTTGGTCAACTGCGCTTTACAGCCCGTCATTCAGGCGCTTGAAGCTACTGGTGATATTAACGGCAAGCTTATCTGGAGCAATACCGGTTACCTAATCAACTGGTATCTGGGTGAAATGAAAGCA
Source organism: Klebsiella sp. (assembly GCF_027492335.1). Lineage (NCBI taxonomy): Bacteria > Pseudomonadati > Pseudomonadota > Gammaproteobacteria > Enterobacterales > Enterobacteriaceae > Klebsiella > Klebsiella sp. Next base: position 197,678 of record NZ_JAPUEW010000011.1, read on the forward strand.
CTGCTGGGAGATGAACAGGTCACCCTTTTACGTCAGCACTGTTTCTTTGAAAAACAGCTTTCCGATGGCCGGGATAACCCACTGTGGCGTACGGTTGTTTTACGTGAAGGGCAGCTCGTGCGCCGCACCTGCTGCCAGCGCTATCGTCTTCCGGATGTTCAGCAGTGCGGGGATTGCACGCTAAAATGACATCGATTTATAGAACAACGGGCGGCTAATTAAGCCGCCCGTTTACGTTTACGCGGTCTGCTGGCTTTCTTGTGCCAAACGCTGCGCTTCTTCAGACTCTTGTGCTAACAGTTGCTTCTCATACACTTTAAAGAACGGGAAATAAATAACTGCCGAGACGCATGCCAGGATAACCACCAAAATCGCCGCCCGGAAATCCCACCCCAAGGCCCACGCGCCGCCAATCGGTGCCGGTGCGGTCCACGGAACGACAGATATAACCCGGCCAATCAAATCCAGCTTCATTGCCGCCCAGGCCAGCACGGCGTTAACCATTGGTGCCAGCAGGAATGGAATAAAGAACACCGGGTTCATGACAATAGGTGTACCGAAAATAACCGGCTCGTTAATGTTAAACAGGCTAGGCACAACACTCAGACGACCGATTGAGCGCAGATGTGCAGATCGACTGCGCAGGTAGCAGAATACCAGCCCCATCGTTGCTCCTGAACCACCAATCACAATAAAGAATGTCCAGAACGCCTCCATAAAGATATGTGGCAACGGTGCGCCCTGAGCCAGGGCCTGCTGGTTCATCCCAAGGTTAGTCAGCCAGAACATCTGCAGCATACCTGAAACAATAGCCGCACCGTGGATACCCGCGAACCACAGCAAATGACCAACCAGCACCGCCAGTAAAATCGCCGGTAATGAATCCGCCGCAGAAACCAGCGGCTTAAAGATAGCCATGATAGCCTGCGGGATCAGCATATCGAAATGATGCTGGATAAACAGGCTCAGGGGATAGAGCGTTAGGACTACGACCAATACCGGAATCAATAGATCAAAAGAGTTTTTGATCATTGGCGGCACCTGATCTGGCAGGCGAATACCAATATTGTGCGCCTTAAGGAAACGCATCATTTCAACGCAATAAACAGCCACCAGAATCGCGGTAAAAATCCCCGTCCCGCCCAGGCTATCAACCGGCAAATTGCCATTCGTCTTCGGCGCCGCTACGAGCAGGAAAGCCATAATTGACAGCATCGCGCACATGAAAGGGTCGAGCTGATTCGTTTTTTCGTAGTGTTTACCCAGGTTGTAGGCAATAGCGGCACAAATGTAGATCGACATGATGCCCATAGTCATATCGAACGGCGTTAAAATGCGCCCTTCAAACTCTTTTGCTAAATCCAGCCACGCGCGAGCAAACCCCCATGTGGTATCCGGCGAAAACGGCGGATAAGCAAATACCAGGAGAAAGGAGCCAACGATCATAAACGGCATTGCAGAGATAAAGCCGTCGCGAATAGCCATAACATGGCGCTGAGACGAAATGCGTCCGGCGACCGGGCTGATGTAATTTTCTACAAAGCGAAATATCAGATTAAATGCAGCATGGTTAGCAGACATAGCAGCCCTCCTGACAGGCTATAGAAACAGGCCCAACAATGATTATCTTGCCGTTGTGGTAAACCTAATTCGGTGAGTGGATTAGCACGGCGGATAACCCACTGGCTATACTGCTCAAATAGGTACGACTCATACACGGCTCTTTTGTTATAGATGACGCAGGGAAGTTACTATTTCAGTATTCATCGCATGACGGATAACTGCAACCGGTTACAGTAACCGGTTGCATTGATTGTGAAGAAGATCCAGGAATTAGAAAGATTCTTGATTGTCTGCCAACAATATTTACACTTTGCGAAGCTTATTACAGATTTTTAACAGACACTCATCAGGAGATCGCAATGAGTCTGCAGTCCGTGCGGCAATTTTTTGCTGACCACGCCCCCGATATCGAAATCATCGAACTTAACCAGAGTACGGCTACGGTGGCACTTGCCGCTGCAGCGCATAATGTTGAGCCCGGGCAAATAGCGAAAACCCTGTCTTTAAAAGTAAAAGAGCGGGTTGTACTTGTTGTCGCAAAGGGCGATGCGCGTCTGGATAACAAAAAGCTAAAGGAAGCGTTCGGTGCGAAAGCACGTATGCTGAGTAGTGATGAGGTAGTTACGTTAACCGGGCATCCCGTTGGCGGGGTTTGCCCATTTGGCCTGGAAGTTCCACTGGCGGTTTACTGTGACATTTCGCTGAAACAGTACCCGGAAGTTCTACCAGCAGCCGGGTCAATCCATAGCGCCGTTCGTATTTCACCCGAACGAATGGCGCGGTTGACTGATGCAACCTGGATTGACGTTTGTCTTTAATAAACGGCTAACGCTACAGGGCGAGCCGCATACCTCTGGTATCATCGTTATTCGCTGACAAGCGCATCAGAATATCTGCTGCGCTCAGGAGGCCCATATCTGAGCTGACGCCAAGTTTGGTCATAGCGTTAAATTTATGAGCGCGAATAGTTTTGATGTTTCGCTCCAACTGTGTCGCAATCTCAGGCAACGAATAACCGTAAGACATATAGCGCAGAATGGTATGTTCCGTCGGGCTCAGGATTTGGTTACATAAACCTTGTTTTTGGTTTACAACGCTCTCATTGGCCTGATGACTATGGTCGAGGAGCTGAAGCAACCGTTCCTGCAACTGTATACGGCAAGCTGATTTATTAAAAATACCATGCAAACGGGAAGGTGTAAGGTGACTAATCAGTCGCATTTCCGCTTCATCAGTAGCTAAGACAATTCTCTGCATTTCAGGACAATAGCGCGCAATTTCGTGGAGAAAAAGTAAACTCTCCAGTCGGGACCTGCGATTACCAGAAAGTGAAAAAATAATCGCAGTAAAATCTTTAGATTTAAGTTCTCGCTTTAATGCCTGAGTATCTTTAAAGAAGCGGACACTATAATTCTTGCCGCTTTCACGAGTTAATATGTGGCGAAGAGCCACTTCAGTCATCGCGCATTTTTCTACGACAGCGACATATCGTGTTGTGAGATCTTTTTCCATTCCGATTGTTCTCCATAGGCTGAATAAATATTCAGCTCCTTCATTCCCTGTGCACTATTAATCCAGGCATACATCTCTGCATTACTGCGCAAAGACAAACGGCGCATCGCACTATTTTTTTGCGCGCTTATGGTTTTATTACTTTTTTTCAATAACGCAGCAATTTGATTAATTCCCCACCCTTTGGCAAGAAGCCTCAGGACCTTACGCTCAGAAAGCGTAAGAATGACCAACTTTTGCTGCTCTTCGCCAATATTCGCCATCTCTGGTGAGAATAAGGTCTGACTAATTCTCTCGGCGGCAAGGCCACCAGCACGAACGACTTCAATTAAACGCTTCACTGGTTCGCTATCAGATATTAATGTACTTTCAGGCCGCATTAATAACTCAACAGCTAATGGGAAGCAGGCGCTACCAACCATAAAGACCCAGTGTATATCCCTGTACTGAGTCATTAAAGAATAGTAATGTTCACAAATATTTCTTGGCTGCTCAATTTCGCCAGATAAATCGGCGATAACCAACACTGCGCGACGTAATTGAAGTAGGGTTAACTCGTCCTGGGAACGACAAAAACTCAGTTCATAATCAGGGAGATGCTCCCCAACGATTGCTTTCAATCCGGACTGCATGACCGGTATCCTGCTGATAATGATGCCGAACTTACCCTGTCCTGGTAACATAAACCCTCCGCTTCCTGTCGAAGATTCACGCCCGGCAGAAAAACAATCAGATAGATAATTGAATAGCCACCCGTATTATTTTGCCAAAATGAATCTTTATCATCCCTGGCGAGCGCCCTATACCACGCTCTGAAACCAATTTGTATTATATGGTGAGCAACGTATTACTGCTATCCACGCCAATGATTAACATTAACACAGATAATTTCCAGTAATAAATTAGAAAAGGTTAAAACCTTCGTTAGAAGCGCTAACTTAAGACAAATTAAATAAAGAAATATTTATTTTATTTTTTTCCTAAATGCTTTAGGCGATTCACCGCTATAGCGACGAAAGAAACGAGAGAAATAGGCTGCATCAGTAAATCCTAAATAATCAGAAAGTTGAGCAATGGTCATGCTGGTGTATTGCAGATTGCGACGAGCCTCAAGCATCAACCTTTGGTGTAAAACACCAAGGGCACTGCAGCCATAAAATTCACGGCACAAATAATTCAAGTGCGTCACAGATAGCCCCACTAGCCTGGCGTACTCCGCTAAAGGCATATGCTCACGATAGTGGCTTTCAATAAGACGAGAAAAATGACGCATAACGCTACGTTTGCGTTCCGCTTTGTCCTCCGTAACCGGCGTCGGGAGATACTGCCGATTTAGCCACACCAGCAGCGCCCCCAATAGAGAATGCAGCATCATCTCGCGCGCATCGTGATCCTCGCAATACTCTTCTCGCAAGGCGGTAAAAAGCGCCCGGATATGGCCCCGGGACTCTTTCACCGACACGCATTGTGGCTGACCGAGTACATCCAACTGACGACCAAACTGGTTTTCAAAACGTCTGAGCAGCGGTAGCGCCAGTGACAAAACGTATCCTTCCGTCCCCGGAGAAAACCGAAACCCGTGAATACAAAGCGCAGGAACAACCTGAATGCAGGATTCAGTCATCACAGTGGTTGCCCCTTCGATTTCGATTTCTGCCCGCCCTTTATGCAGGTAAAGCAGCTGTACCAGCTCAGCATGCTGATGCACACGGATATGCCACTCATACAGACGACTACGCTGAAGTATCGATTCGCAGTGCAGGAGATCGGGAGTTGGCCAGCCGCGATCTTCGCCATACAGTTTAAAAACGGGAACGGTTTTCGCTGCCTGCATGACGCCTCCTGCTCATTTCGCTTATGCCACGCGCTCTATCGGCAGACCGACGTAGTTTTCAGCGATAGTGGTGAGTCCGGCGCGTGATTCAAGATAATAGCGACGATCTGCCGCCTGCATTTTTCTATCAAACTCGCTTTGTTGCGGGAAATCATGCAACAGGCGAGTCATAAACCAGCTGAATCGCTCGCCTTTCCACACGCGGTCCAGGGCGAAGCGGGAGTAGCTTGCCAGCAGGTCAGTGCGACCATGGTGGTAATATTCACGTAGAATTCGCCACAAATAGTTCACATCAGATGCTGCCAGATTCAATCCTTTCGCCCCGGTAGGCGGTACGATATGCGCCGCATCACCCACCAGAAATAGCCTCCCATATTGCATGGGTTCCACCACATAACTGCGTAGCGGCGCAATACTCTTTTCAAGTGAGTGACCAGTCACTAACCTGGTAGCCAGCTCATCGGGCAAGCGCAGCTTCAACTCTTCCCAGAAACGTGCATCAGCCCAGTCATCAACCTTTTCGCTTAGCGGTACCTGTAAATAGTAGCGGCTTCGAGTTAGTGAGCGCTGACTACACAGTACAAATCCGCGCTCATGATGGGCATAAATCAACTCTGGGTTAACTGGTGGCGTATCAGCCAGTAACCCCAGCCAGCCAAAGGGCCAGACGCTTTCATACTCTTTAAGAACCCCTGACGGGATACTTTGTCGGGAAACGCCGTGAAATCCATCGCAACCAGCAATAAAGTCACACTCGAGGCGAATGCTTTCACCATCGCTGACAAAAGAGACCGACGGTCGGTCACTTTTCGCATCATTAATAGTGACATCGCTGACGCCATAAATAATCGGTGCTCCGCATTCCGCCCGTGCCGCCATTAAATCCCGCGTCACTTCGGTCTGACCGTAAACCATCACACTTTTACCTTCAGTAAGCTCCGTCAGAGCAACCGGCACGCGCTTGCCGTCAAACAAAAACTCAACCCCATGATGTACCAGCCCTTCCGTATCCATCCGCCGGGCAGCCCCTGCTTCACGCAGCAAATCCACCGTTCCACTTTCCAGAATCCCCGCGCGGATCCGCCCCAGCACGTATTCTGGCGTTTGTCGTTCGAGGATGACGGTTTGGATCCCGGCGCGATGTAATAACTGCCCTAACAGCAGTCCGGAAGGACCCGCTCCGATAATCGCAATCTGTGTTCTCATAGGGCCACCTCAGCATGGTTAATTATTTGTTTGTTTTTTGTTTATTAAAAGTTCCAATTTGCATTTTTGATAAGTCTGAGGGGAAAAAGAAGGGAGAATCTGGCGCAAAAATTGTACTTTTCACCAATCTTGCGAAAGTGTGGCAGAGTTCAAATTATCAGCAGCCAGCGAAGCGGGTGATTTTTTACACATTGTTTGATCCTGACCGCTCAGATAAAACAAGACTTCAGGTAAAAGTATCGCCAGACACTCTGGTATTGGGCATCACGGACAGTAGGTATTTATGCAAGCAGACAGGGCAACTCAGCGCGCAATAACGCGATTGTGCATTCAATGTGGTCTTTTCTTATTACAACACGGCGCAGAGAGCGCACTGGTTGAAGAGCTTTCAACACGTTTAGGCCGGGCGTTGGGTATGGATAGCGTTGAAAGCGCGATTTCCTCTAACGCGATCGTGCTCACAACAATAAAGGATGGCGAATGCCTGACGTCAACGCGAAAAAATACCGATCGCGGTATTAACATGCACGTTGTCACGGAGGTTCAGCATATTGTCATCATGGCGGAGCATAAGTTACTGGATTATAAAGATGTTGAAAAACGCTTTGCTCAAATCAAACCGCTGCGCTATCCGCGCTGGTTGCTGGTTGTCATGGTTGGTCTCTCCTGCGCCTGCTTCTGCAAACTCAATAACGGCGGCTGGGATGGTGCTCTCGTTACCTTTTGCGCCAGTTCAGTAGCAATGTATATTCGCCAGTTGTTAACCCATCGCTCAATGCATCCGCAGATTAACTTCTGCCTTACTGCCTTTGTGGCGACCACAATTTCTGGGCTAATGCTGCGCCTGCCTATTTTCGCCACGACACCGACGGTAGCAATGGCCGCCAGCGTGCTATTGCTGGTACCCGGCTTCCCGCTGATTAACTCCGTTGCCGACATGTTTAAAGGGCATATCAATACCGGCCTTGCCCGCTGGGCTATCGCCAGTCTGCTCACCCTCGCCACCTGTATTGGCGTGGTAATGGCAATGACGATGTGGGGGCTACGCGGATGGGCATAATCATGTATCTCTTTGCCCTGCTGCAGGATATGGCCCTGGCCGCTATTCCCGCCGTTGGCTTCGCCATGGTATTTAACGTACCGCAGCGCGCGCTGCGTTGGTGTGCTTTGTTGGGTGCCATCGGTCATGGTTCGCGCATGGTGATGATGACGGCAGGCTTTAATATCGAATGGGCAACTTTCCTTGCTGCTCTGCTGGTTGGCTGTATCGGGATCCAATGGTCCCGTTGGTATCTGGCGCACCCGAAAATTTTCACCGTTGCGGCGGTCATTCCGATGTTCCCCGGTATCTCCGCCTATACCGCAATGATCTCGGCGGTAAAAATCAGCCATTTTGGTTACTCAGAAGAGATGATGATTATGCTGTTGAGTAACTTTCTCAAAGCATCGTCTATTGTTGGCGCGTTATCTATCGGTCTTTCTATTCCAGGGCTTTGGCTGTATCGCAAGCGCCCGCGCGTATAGCCGACCGCGCCGCGGGTCACCTGCGGCGCTCCTTCCAGAGCGACCTCTGTGCTACTATGTGTGCAGTTACCCCCTTTCTATATTAGTTGTTCAGAGTTGAGATTGATTTATGTCTTCACGAATATTAACTACCGATTTTAGCGGTCTGGATGACTTCATGCAGGATCACGCAGCGGTACTGGCAAAATCGACCAGCGGCGCCGTCGCTGTATTTGCCAACAACGCCCCCGCATTCTATGCGCTGACGCCGGAGCGTCTGGCTCAGTTGCTGGAGCTGGAAGCAAAACTCTCGCGCCCCAATAGCGATATTGCCCTGGACGCACAGTTTTTTGACGAGCCGACGGCGCCCCCCATTGCCGTACCGATGGGAAAATTCGCGATGTACGCCGACTGGCAACCGGATGCAGACTTTCAGCGCCTGGCCGCGCTGTGGGGCATTGCTCTGAGCCAGCCGGTCACGCCGGAAGAACTGGCCGCATTTGTCGCTTACTGGCAGGCGGAAGGTAAAGTCTTTCATCATGTCCAGTGGCAGCAGAAGCTGGCGCGCAGCGTGCAGATTGGCAGAGCCAGCAACGGCGGCCAGCCGCGACGCGACGTCAACGCGATTAGCGAACCTGATAACCATATTCCACGAGGATTCCGAGGATGAGCATGAAAAATGTCGGCGATTTAATGAAGCGCCTGCAAAAGATGATGCCAGCCCATGTCGAACCCGCGTTTAAGACAGGTGAAGAGCTACTGGCATGGCAAAAAGAACAAGGTAAGCTGCGTTCGGAAGCGCTGGAGCGTGAAAACCGCGCCATGAAAATGCAGCGAACGTTTAACCGCTCCGGTATCCGCCCACTGCACCAGAACTGCTCTCTGGATAACTACCGGGTGGAATGTGAAGGCCAGATGATCGCGCTGTCCAGAGCGCGCCAGTACGTAGAAGAGTTCGACGGCAATATCGCCAGCTTTATTTTCTCAGGTAAGCCTGGCACCGGTAAAAATCACCTCGCCGCCGCCATCTGCAATGAGCTGCTGCTGCGGGGTAAGTCGGTGTTGATCATTACCGTCGCCGATATTATGTCCGCGATGAAAGATACGTTCGGCAATCGGGAAACCAGCGAAGAGCAGCTTCTCACCGACCTGAGCAAGGTCGATTTACTGGTAATAGACGAAATCGGTATGCAAACGGAGTCACGCTACGAGAAAGTCATTATTAACCAGATTGTCGATCGTCGATCCTCGTCAAAACGCCCTACCGGTATGCTGACTAACAGCACCATGGATGAGATGAATAAACTCCTTGGCGAGCGCGTTATGGACCGTATGCGGCTGGGCAACAGTCTGTGGGTTAATTTCAACTGGGACAGCTATCGCGATCGCGTGACCGGAAAAGAGTATTAAGATATTTCTGAACACGGCCAGCGTTATAATCATGGAATTATTCAGTCACGGCGAAGAGTACGTCTATGAAATCTGCAAAAACGTTGTTCCGCACGGCGATAGTGGCTAGTGCTTTACTGGCCTTTGGCGCTCACGCCACCTCCTGGCAGGATTCTCTTTCCAGCGCCGCTAACCAGCTCAGCAGCCAGAACGGTAGCCAGCAAAGCGGCGGCATGTCGCTCTCCTCGCTCACCGGATTGCTAAACGGCGGGAGCCAATCTCTGACCTCCAGCAGCATGAACAATGCCGCCGGGATTATGTCTTATTGCGCAAAACAGAAGCTGGCTTCGGTAACGAATACCGAAAACATCAAAAATCAGGTTCTGGATAAGCTGGGCCTCAGCACGCCGGAAAAGCAAAAAGAGGATACCAATTACCTTGATGGCCTTCAGGGGCTGTTGAGTAGTAAAGACGGCCAGCAGCTAAATTTAAATAACCTTGGCAGCAGCCCGCTGGCGGAGAAAGTGAAAACTAAAGCCTGCGATCTGGTATTAAAACAGGGCGTTAGCTTCCTCTCCTGATCCCCTCTCTAAATGCCGCGTTTGGCGCTTTAGTCCCGCCAGCGCGGCCGCAATGCTGATTTTTTAACATCTCTACCCCTTGAGCCCCTTTCATAAAGGATGTGAGGCGAGTCAAAAACGGCGATTTCTAAACCAATTCTGAACCACAGCACAAATTCATGACGATACAATTGCGGCGATATGGCGCTGCAATTACAGTGTAGCGTGAAAAAAGATCTATCTGGCCAGCCGACAACTGGCGTGAATGAGGATGAGCTGTGTCAGAGTTGTTATCCATCGCACTGTTTCTTGCTTCGGTGATGATTTACGCATTAAAAGCCGGTCGTAATACCTGGTGGTTCGCCGCCACGCTCACGGTGCTGGGCCTGTTTGTTATTTTAAATATTACCCTCTACGCCAGCGATTACTTCACCGGCGACGGTATCAATGACGCGGTACTCTATACGTTGACTAACAGTCTGACGGGCGCAGGCGTGAGCAAGTATATTCTGCCAGGCGTTGGGCTGGTTGTGGCGCTGGTTGCGGTATTCGGCGCGCTCGGCTGGGTGCTTCGCCGCCGCCGTCATCATCCTCATCATTTTGGTTACAGCCTCGTCGCGCTGGTTCTGGCACTGGCCTCGGTGGATGCCAGCCCTGCCTTCCGCCAGATTAGCGAGCTGGTCAAATCCCAGTCCCGCGATGGCGATCCGGATTTTGTGGCTTACTATAAAGAACCGTCGAAAAGCATTGCTAACCCAAAACTGAATCTGGTGTACATCTACGGCGAAAGCCTTGAACGCACTTATTTTGACAACGACGCGTTCCCCAATCTGACGCCAGAACTCGGCAAACTCAAAAGCGAGGGGCTGGACTTCAGCAATACCACTCAGCTTCCGGGTACCGATTACACTATTGCCGGAATGGTTGCCTCCCAGTGCGGAATCCCATTGTTTGCGCCGTTCGAAGGTAATGCCTCCGCTTCGGTCTCCAGCTTTTTCCCACAGAATATCTGTCTGGGCGATATCCTGAAAAACTCCGGTTACGAAAACTACTTCGTCCAGGGAGCCAACCTGCGCTTCGCCGGAAAAGATGTGTTCCTGAAATCTCACGGCTTCGATCACCTGTACGGCGCCGAGGAGCTAAAAACGACGGTCGCCGATCCATCCTACCGTAACGACTGGGGCTTCTACGATGATACCGTTCTTGATGAGACCTGGAAAAAATTCGAAGCGCTTTCGCAATCCGGAAAACGTTTTTCGCTGTTTGCTTTGACGGTTGATACCCATCATCCGGATGGTTTTATCTCCCGTACCTGCCAGCGTAAAAGCTACGATATGGACGGCAAAAAGAACCTCTCTTTCAGCGCCGTCTCCTGTAGCCAGGAGCATATCGCGGCGTTAATTGAGAAGATTAAAGCCTCGCCGTGGTTCAAAAATACGGTCATCGTGGTTTCTTCCGATCACCTGGCGATGAAAAACAGCGCCTGGGATTATCTGAACAAACAGGATCGCAGCAACCTGTTTTTCGTCCTGCGCGGCGATGAACCCCAACAAGATACGCTGGCGGTTAAGCGTAATACCATGGACAACGGCGCGACGGTGCTGGATATCCTCGGCGGCGATAACTTTATTGGCCTCGGGCGCAGCAGCCTTTCCGGGGAGTCGCTTTCCACCGTGTTCCTCAATATGAAAGAGAAAGTACTGGCGTGGAAGCCCGACGTCATCCGCCTGTGGAACTTCCCTAAAGAGATGAAGAATTTCACCGTCGATTCGCAGAAGAATATGATTTCCTTCTCCGGCAGTCATTTCCGCCTGCCGCTACTGCTGCGGATTTCAGATAAGCGCGTTGAACCGCTGCCGGAAAGCGAATACTCCGCCCCTCTGCGCTTCCAACTGGCCGATTTCGCCCCGCGCGATAACTTCGTCTGGGTCGACCGCTGCTACAAGATGGGCCAGCTATGGTCGCCGGAGTTAGCGCTCTCCACCGACTGGTGCGTATCGCAGGGCCAACTGGGCGGTGAGCAGCAAGTCCAGCGCGTCGACAAAGCCCAGTGGCAAGGCAAGACGGCGTTCAAAGATACCCTGATCGATATGGAGCGCTATAAAGGCAACGTCGATACCCTGAAAATTGTCGATAACAACATCCGTTACAAGGCCGACAGCTTTGTCTTCAACGTTGCTGGTGCGCCTGAGGAAGTAAAACAATTCAGCGGTATTTCCCGCCCGGAATCATGGGGACGTTGGTCCAACGCGCAGCTCGGCAATGAAGTGAAAATTGAATATAAAGAGCCGCTGCCGGAGAAATTCGATCTGATCATTACCGCCAAAGCCTACGGACCGAACGCTAATAAACCGATTCCGGTACGCGTGGGCAACAGCGAACAAACGCTCACTTTGGCTAATGATGTCACTACAACTACCCTGCACTTCGATAATCCATCACGCAGCAGTACGTTAACTATTGCGCCGCCGGATCCGCAGTCGACCAACGAGGGCAATATTCTCGGCCACTCCCCGCGCCAACTAGGTATCGGCATGGTTGAAATCAAAGTGGTGAAAAACGAAGGATAAAACAATCCTGCCCGGCGGCCAGCCAGACTGGCCGCCATAGACAAGATTTAGTAATCAAACTGTCGATAATAACGGCGGATGTTGAGATCGTGACCGGTATGATGTTCAAAATGGGCCGCCAGCCTGTCCACCAGCAGGGTTGAAACCACGCACGGCGCCATAATCCAGCGGAAAGCGTCATCAATGCCGTTCAGCGGATAATCGCGCGGGTCGATAACCACCAGGTGGTCGGTTATCTTCTGTGCAAAGCGTTCGACGCGCTCATCCAGCGCCCGGCATTTACCTTCACCTTTCACCAGGAACAGCGGAACCTCTTTTTCCAGCAGCTCCAGGGTGCCGTGGAAAAACTCAGCCGAACTTACCGACTTAGTCCGCTTCCACTGCATCTCTTCGAGAATACACATCGAGAACAGGTAGACTTCCCCCCACATTTCCGCCCCGCCAATCCACATCATGTAGTCGCTATTATGATATTGCGCGGCAATTTTATCCGCCTGCGGATCGAACTGGCGTTTGGCCTGTAGCAGATTTTCCGGCAGCAATTCCAGCTGGCTGGCAAAACGATCGTAATTGGCGAAATCATCATGACGATAAATCACGCGGAAAAATAACCAGTACAGCAGCATATATTCATATTCCACACCGTTCTTGTGGCACATCGGAATATGCCAGTTGGCGGCTGCGGCCAATGGTGAATCAGCATTACGGGTAATCGCCACCACGCGAATTCCCTGCGCCTTGCACCATTCGGCAATGGCTACCGATTCTTTAGTATCGCCCGATTTTGATAACGTGACGACCACCGCCTCTTTATTTAATTTTTTATGCCCGTGGTGAATTAATTCCGCCGCCTGCTCAAGATAAACCGGCAGCCCAGTTAATTCTTTAGCAAACTCATTAATGGCCATCATCGGTGCTAAAGAACCGCCTACTGAAACAAAAAATAATGCGCTACAGCCACTCTGATAAATATCGTCAGCGACGTATTCTGCCTGTTGGCGCGCAGAGATTATCTCGCGAGCACTGGTTAAGTACTCGTCCTGATTAAAACCCAACATAGTTTTCTCCTGAATAATCAGATTTTACTTTTTAATACGCGGTCAAAATCGTCAAAAATACGTATTGCAAGATCGATGTCTTTTAGTCCAGCGGTATGCCAGGCGAGCATTTGGATCGGCACAATCAGCAGCAGCGGCGCCAGGTGATGTTCACACGGACAGTTTAGCGCCAGCGTTTGCTCATCGTCCTCAGCGCTCAGCGTCAACGTAAAAGCCCGGGCAATGGACGGCGCCATATAATCGCGTAGAGCACGGGTGCGCGCATCCGGCGCATCTTCAATAAACAGCATCACATGGCGGGCATTGGCTTCCAGATAGGGGCCATGCATATAGGCCTCGAGTTCAAAACCGCTGGAAGGCACGCGCACCGTCTCGGTAAATTTGGTTTCGAACTCCTTCGCCACCCCAACCAGCGCGCCATAGCCGGTGGCGACGAAGCGCTCGCCGCCGCGTAGCGTTTCACCATGCTTATCGATAAAACGCAAAGTGCGGTTCATCACATCCGGGATCGCCAGCGCCAGACGCTGCAACTCTGCAATATAGCGCTCCTCCTCGGCCTCGCTGGCTTTCCCCTGGCTACGGGCAATCATCAGCGCCATCAGCAGCAGATTCAGCACTGTTGCGCTAAATCCGCGGGTGACAAACCCCACGCTCTCTATCCCGGTATTGATATCAAGCACCCCGTCGCAGGCCAGCGCTATCGGGCTTTGCGGGTCGGAGGTCAGAGCAAAAACCGGTAGATTCGCCGCCTGCACTTTACGCATCGCCTCCAGCGTCGAGGCGCTTTTTCCGCTCTGTGAAATCGCCACCACCAGATCGGTATGCGGGTCGATAGCTTCGTAATGGGTGAAGTTGTACGGCTCTTTAATTTCAACCAGCACGCCAAAGCGTTGTTCAAAAAAATAGCGTGCACAAAGGGCGGCGTTTAGCGACGATCCGGTCGCCAGCAGCAGAATACGCCGCACCGGGTGCTGGCGAGCAAAGGTCTCAATCGCCGCCAGCTTTTGCCGGTAGTCGCGAAGGATCTGCGTCAGGCAGGCAGATTCTTCACTGATGTAAGTCATCATCGTTGGTTTCATAGCTCACTCCCGTTAAAACAATCCAATCCACGAGCCCGCAATACCCACCAGCGCCATACCGCCGATGATAGAGAGCGGCTTAACCTTGCGCCCCAGCAGCCAGTAGACAATCCCGAAACTCACCAACGGCAGCATGCAGGGCATAACGTCGTTGATAATGTCCTGCACCTGGGTCTTCGCCTCCCCGGCGCCGAAAGAGATGGGGATGGTGATATCAATCATTGAGGCGGTCATCGCCCCCACCACCATCAGGCCGATAATCGACGCCCCGTAGGTCAGTCTCTCCATCATTCCGCTCTTCTGGATCCGCTGAAGTACTCCGGTGCCCAACACATAGCCCCAGCGGGTAAAGAACCAGCGCACCAGAATATGTGGCACGTTAAACACCAGCAGAAACAAAATTGGCCCAAGAATGTTGCCCTTCAGCGCCAGGCTGGTGCCAATACCGGTGGCGATAAGACGCAGCGTCCCCCAGAAGAAAGAGTCACCAAGACCGGCCAGCGGCCCCATCAGCGACGCTTTGACGTTATCAATCGCGTTGGCATCCATGTTTTTCTGCTGGCTGTTTTTTTCCTCCATCGCCGTGGTGATCCCCAGCAGCAGAGTGACGATATGCGGCGTGGTATTGAAGAACACCAGATGCCGTTTCAACGCCCCGGCCAGTTCCTCTTTGCGCGGATAGAGCTTTTTCAGCACCGGAATCAGCGCGTAAACAAAGGCGAGATTCATCTGCCGCTCATAGTTCCACGAGAACTCCATCTGGAAGGAGCGCCAGAACACCCGGCGTAAATCGCGCGGCGTAATACGGGTTTCTTCCTGCTCCTGCGGCTGCAGGGTCTCTTCAGAAATCATCTTCGTCGTCATCGCTGACTCCTTGTTCTGTCGTCGTACGAGGTGAGCTCAACGCGGTGACGTTAACCATGACCACCGCCACGATAGCGCCGAGAATAGCGATGCCGGTCACCGGGATTTTCAAGTAGGCCATCAGCACAAAGCCGAGGAAAAAGTACGGCGCAACTTTCTTGTTAATCAGCAATCTGGCAAGCATCGCGAAGCCCAGCGCCGGGATAATTCCGGTCGCCACGCTCAGTCCGTGTTTAATAAATTCCGGGATCGTATCGAGCAGGGATTTCACCGCATTGCTGCCGACCAGGAATGAGACGGTCACCACCGTTGCGAGCATTAATGAAAGCCCGAATCCGGCAATCAGATGCATACGCTCAATGCCGCGCGTATCTGCCCGCTCCGCGTAGCCGTCCGCCTTCTGGCTGAGCATCGGAATAAACATCCCCAGATAGACGTTTTTCAGGATCAACGTCAGGGTGGCAATCGGCAGGCCGAGCAGCAGCGCCGTTTCCGTTCCCGCGCCGGAGGTAATGGCGAACGCCACCCCAAGAATGCCACCGGTGACCACATCAGGCGGAATAGACGCGCCGACGGAGAAGGAGCCAATAAACGCCAGCTCCAGCGTCGCGCCCATGATGACGCCGGTCTGCACATCTCCGAGCACCAGCCCGGTCAGCAGCCCGGTAACAATAGGCCGTGAAATCAGCGACGTCCCTAATGCATATTCCGATTGCGCGATAAACGCCACCAGACCCAGTAAGAGAGCCTCTACCATAATCTGTCCTCCGGAATTAAACACATTCCGCAAAAAGCTGTTTGCGATCGTTAGGGACCTGGCGAATTTCAACCTCAACGCCTTTCCCAACCAGTTGTTGCAGCTGTTCTATTTCTTCCGGCAGTAAATTAATAGCCTTAGAGATATTTTTACTCCCCTCTTTGGCCTTAATTCCGCCGAGATTAATACTTTGAATTTCGTCAACGGCACTGGCAATACGCCAGGCATCATTCACCGATTCCACAACAATAAATAAATTATATTTATCGGTAACCCCGCTTTTTATCGCTTCAATAGAGTCGTTAATATTTTTAATCACCAGCTTGACTGAAGGCGGCTTAGCGAGCTTAATCGTGGTCTTACGCAGTTCATCCTCAGGGACATTATCGTTAGCGATCAAAATACAATCGGCACCGACATATTGCGTCCAGGAAAAGGCTACCTGTCCGTGAAGTAATCGATGGTCTACCCTTAAAAGCGTAATCATAGTGTTCCCTCATTTCAGAAGTCTTTATCAGTGGTCATCGCACTGGCAATCGTTTGATTGCAGTACTGAATGCTCTCTTTGGCGCTTATTAATGCTTCAGAAATTAGCTTTTCGGTATTTTCTTCGCCTGCCGAAATAAGCAGGTCAATAATTAATGGCAGATTTAAACCGGACAATAAATGAAAGTGTGGGCGCGATAAAAAGCGCACAAACTCATTATTGACGCTACCGGCGAAGATATCCGTAATGACGATCAGCTCATCCTGTGCGGGAAAACGCGCCAGCAGCGTCTCCACCTGCTGCGTCAGATCGACCTCCTCCTCCACATAGGCGCACAGGGTATAAATATCCGACTGCTTACCGAGGATCAGCTCCACGGAGTTCAACAGGCCGTTAGCAAAGGTGCCATGGCTGGCAAAAATATAGTGTCGTTTCATCCTTACCTCGAAAGCGCATTCCACTGCTTTCTTAATTGCAACCGGCGTGCCAGAAACAGTGGCGCGCCGGTTAACGTAAGAACGAACAGACGAAGGGGATTAAAACTCTTGATCTTCCTGAATAAATTCCGTTTCCCGCGTCAGGATATCGTGAATGTAATACAGCTCAATCGGGGGGATTTTGACACTATACCCACTCTCTATGACACTAAAGGCCTCGCGCAGAATAAGCAGCTCATTCTCCGGACACTGCCTTCCCGAGTAATGGGTCGGTGAAGCATTGCGAATTAACCGTTCAATCAGACAGCTTATATGCACATACAGCGCCACCTTACGATCGTTGGGCACATCGCAGCCTGCCAGATGCTCATAGCGCAGTAAAAACTGCTCAACCTGATTGATTACCTTCCCGGTATCGAGGATCGTCACCGACTCGATCACCCTGCGCAGCGAGAAATTCTTCAGGATCAGGTTATTGATTTCGCTGACCTGCTCGGGCGTAGCCCGTTCACCGAAGATCTGCATCAGCGGGCGACTTCCTTCGCCGGAAATCAGCGAATCCAGCGAGATCCACGGCAGATCGGCCAGATGCGGATCCAGGGTGCCGACGATCGCCAGCACCTCGTAGCGGCTCAGCATCGACACCCGCCGTGCGGGATCGGCGAGAGTTTCCACATCGCAGGCCACAATATCAATGCCGAGCGATTCAGGAATGCTGGCTTTTAACAGCGCCGACAAATTAGCTGCCGCACCCAAACCGGTGGCGCAGGTCGTGAGGATCGCCCGCGGTTTGTCGGTTTGCGGGTAATAGAGCTGATGCTCAACCGCGAGGTCATCGCCAATCTCACGGACGATATCCTCCAGCATATCGCCCTGTAAAATGCGCTCGCCAACATACATCGCCATCCCGGTCGAGACGTTATTAATAATCGCCATCGGGGTGGTCAGGCGGCGGTTAAAGTGGCTATGAATCGCCTTCAGAGAACCCATATCGACCAGAATGATCAGCCCGGAGGCCAGCGCGTGGCTCTCAATGTAACTTATCACCTGGTCGGCGATAGCCTCCGGCGTGACGTCGAGCGGCATATCAAATGACTCAAACAGCTGGCTTTTCAATAGCCGGTTTGCCACGTTAGCAATACTGCTGGCGGTGGCGTAGCCGTGGGCCACAATTATCGCGCGAGTCACCTGCTGCTGGCTGATTGCGCCGGTTTTTTGCAGCCACAGCACCAATAGCAGCAGGTCAATGCGCCGGGGCTCGATATCCAGCTTCAGCGCCAGCGCGGCGAGGATCTCTTCGCAAAAGCGATACAGCAGCGGGAATTTCTGCGCCAGAAAATCCTCCAGTTGACGGCTTTTCTCACTGCTCATCCGGGACTGCGCCTGGCGGGAACGATGTATCAGGTAGTGGCTGAGGGCGTAGATACAGTTGCCGTTAAACTGGATATTGAAACGTTTTTCAAGGCGATAAAACTCTTCCCGTACCTGGTGGGTAATCAGCAACAGCATATGCGAACTGTTGGCATCATAGTTATCGAAAATCAGCCGGTCGAAGAGGGTTTCGATCTCCTCGCCCATGCTTTTTTGCGCCTCTTCCCAGAGCGTTTTTTTACTCAGTACCGCTTCATATAGCGCCAGAACCCGGCATTGTGAATCGTAAATCAGTCCCTGTACCGGGTCGCGCGCGCGCAGTAGCCAGACCAGGCTGGTCTGCGGTTCGATAAGCAGCGGCTCCTCCTGGCCCATCGGTTCGCTCAGCGCAGGCGTTGCGGCCATGATATTTTCGGGTAGGTCATGCAAAGTGACGTTAAGCACCTCGCTACCGGGACATTTAGCCCATGCCGACGCCACCGCGTACTTAATCACGTTCTTCAATTCCCCCACGTTGCCGCGATAAACATAGTGGGCCAGCACCTGTAAAAGCCGCGGCGTCAGCTGCAGCCGGGCGGCGAGCGTGCGCGCCTCCTGCCAGAAAAACTGCAGCATTAACGCCTCTTTCTCGTGACGACTGCGGTTTTGCAAATCCGGCAGGCTAACGAGGATCGGAATGCGGCGAATAAAGGTGGTCAGAAAGGTGCTGTGAATATCTTCGGTGGTGGCAAACACCAACCGCAGCGCAATCGGCAGTCCCTGTGCCGTTTCCCCTACCCGATAGATCTCCTTGCGGTCCAGCCAGGTAAAAAGCTTCTCCTGCCCCTGCGCATCCAGGCGATGAACTTCATCGAGAAACAGCATACCGCCGTTTGCCGCTTCAAACGCGCCGGCTTTATCGTTCTGCGCGCCGGTAAACGCGCCTTTGATGTAGCCAAACAGGTTGGCGGCCAGCAGCTCCGGGTTGCTGGCATACTGCGCGCAGTTAAAGCTGACAAATGGCGCATCAGGCTCCAGCAATCCCTGAGCGATAGCGAACTCGTGCATCAGCTCCGCCATATAGCTTTTGCCGGTGCCGCTGTCGCCGGTGATCAGCAGCGGCAGCCCGCCGTTGGGATAAAACAGCGCGGTTTTCATCTGCTCAATGGGTTTACGCAGGCTGCCATCATGTCCGGTCAGTAGTGAAAAATGATCCGCCTGCTCCGGCTGCCGGTCGCTTTCAGCCAGCAGTTCCGCCATGCTGGCGTACTCGCTGCGGGAAAGGGGAAAGAACTGCTGGCAGAAGGCTGCTTTATGCAGAAAATAGACCGGGCGAGTGTTGATCTTCACCAGCACATCCTGGGTAACCAGCTGGTTCAGATAGTGGCTGGCGGTATTTCTTTGCATCGCAAAACGCTGAGCCAGATAGCTGGCCGTAAAGACTTCGCTCAGGTTATCCGGATCAAAAAAATCCGTCTGATTTTGCAGAAAAGCCAACAGTTCCGTTTTACGCATGCATCCCCCATCATCGCCATCGCAGGCTCTTATGATGAGGGAAATCCACCAACCGTTGGCGCTTAATTCATTTTTTGCGGTACAGAGCACAAAAAAAACGGCGCCCAAATCCGCGAACGCCGCACAACAAACCGACTACAGCCGCGCCAGGGCCTCCCGCATCCCTGCGCTCAAAATCATCTCCAGATAGCGCGTAACTTGTTCGGTAAGTCCAGGGATTGCCGTCAGCTCCTCACCCCAGTGCGCTTTATCCTGCAAAACCTCCACGACCAGATCTTGCAGGGCACGACCGTTCGCCACCTGCGCCCAGCCTTCGGCAAAACGGGTCAACCAGACGTCATCATCCTGTAGCGGATACGTCTGCCCGTTACGCTGGCCGCGATAAAAGGCGATCAGCGCCGCCAGAGCGAACGTCAGGCGCGGCGGAATCGCGCCATGCTGGCGGATATTCGTCAGCAGCTGTGGCAGGATCCGGGTGCGGAATTTGGTCATCCCGTTCAGAGCGATGGAAAGCAGCTGATGGCGAATATACGGGTTGAGAAAACGCCCGGTCACAGCATCGGCAAACTGCCGT
This sequence comes from Klebsiella sp., assembly GCF_027492335.1. NCBI lineage: Bacteria > Pseudomonadati > Pseudomonadota > Gammaproteobacteria > Enterobacterales > Enterobacteriaceae > Klebsiella > Klebsiella sp. Next base: position 217,936 of record NZ_JAPUEW010000011.1, read on the forward strand.
AGCTCATCGGCAGGCAAATCGAGCGCCGGAATAATCTCTTCGCCGATGGTTTGCTGCACATAATGGCGAATGGCTTCGTCCTGCATCGCTTCGCCAACGGTATCTACGCCACATAGCCACGCCACGGGAACCAGCGCGGTATGCGCGCCGTTGAGAATGGCGACTTTGCGCTCTTTGTAGGGCCGAATATCGTCGACAATACGGATATTTAGCGGACAGCGGTCAAGGCGCAGTTTCTTCGCCAGCGCCTGCGGGCCCTGAATCACAAACAGCCAGAAGTATTCGGCAGTATCAAGGAACGCATCGTGATAGCCCAGCTCCGCCTCCAGCTTTTGCGCTTCATCGCGCGGATAGCCGGTCACGATGCGGTCAACCAGCGTGGAACAGAAGGTATTGGCCGTTTCAATCCAGTCGCTAAAAGCCACAGGCAGTTGCCACTCTTGGGCATAGCGCAGCACCAGCGCCTTCAGCGCCTCGCCGTTATAATCAATCAGCTCGCAGGGAATAATCATCCAGCCCTTATCCGCTGCGCCGTCGAAATGACGGAACCGTTCGAGCAGGAGCTGGGTCAGCTTAGCCGGGAAGCTCACCGGTGGCATATCGTCGGGCCGATCTCCGGCATGGTAGCTAATGCCCGCTTCGGTGGTATTCGAAAATACGAACTCAATTTCCGGGTTACGGGCCAGCGCCAAATAACCGGTAAAATCCTGCCAGGGGTTGATCTCGTTATTAACGGATCGAATAACCCGCGCTGCACTCACCGCCTCGCCGTGCTCATCCAGCCCGCGGATCACCGTGGTATACAGCCCGTCCTGAGTATTGAGCGACGGCGGGAACTCGGTGTTGATCGGGCGAACGATGGTCACCCCGGCTGCCAGATCGGTTTGCTCGTTCAGCAGATCCAGCTGCCAGTCGATGAACGCCCGCAGGAAATTGCCCTCGCCGAACTGGATCACCCGCGTCGGGTACTGAACCCCCGGAAACTCTTTTCTGTTTAACGTTTTCATGACCTTCCCTGCTAAAAATGAATGATGCCTTTGATCAGCTGACGATTGTTAATCACTTCGCTTTCATAGATTTCAGCCAACGATTTGAAATCGTAACGGTGGGTCAGCATCATCCTGGCGGTCACTTTCCCCTCAGCCATCAGCCGCCCGACTTTGGCAAAATCCTCTTCCGTCGCATTGCGACTGCCCATCATGGTCGTCTCTTTCTTATGAAACTCCGGGTCCGAGAACTGCAGTTCGCCTTTAAACAGGCCGACGAAAATAATGCTGCCGCCGTGACGGATTAAATTCACCGTGTTGTTCATCGCATGCTGATTTCCCGTCGCGTCGATCACTTTTTGCGCCAAAGAACCGCCAAACGTCTCACACAACTGGTCGGTAAACTGCGGATCGGAAGGGTCGAGTGTGGTCAGGCCAAGATGCTGCGCCACATGATCGCGCCGCGCCGGGCTGGTATCCGCTACCACTACCTGCGCACCGTCGGCTTTGGCGATTGCCGCCGCGCCCAGGCCAATCGGTCCCGCGCCAACCACCAGCACCTGCTCTCCCGGCTGGATATTTGCGCGACGCACCGCGTGGGCGCTAATGGCAAACGGCTCAATCAGCGCCACCGCCTCAGGGTCGACGTCATCCACCACCAGTAAATTCTTCACCGGCACGCTGAGATACTCGCTAAATCCACCGTCGCGATGCACGCCGATGACCGAAATCTTCTCACAGCAGTTTGTCCGCCCGCTCAGGCAGGCCGGACACTGACGACAGGCCACGTAAGGAATAACTGCAACCTGCTGGCCGCTCTTCAGATTAAGAATATTTTTACCGAGGCCAATAATCTCGCCACATATTTCATGGCCGAGTACTCGCGGGTAGCTAAAAAAAGGTTGATTACCGCCCCATGCATGAATATCTGTCCCACAAATCCCCACCGCTTTTATTTTAATCAGAACTTCATCATTGCCAGGAATGGGAATTTGGCGTTTTTCCCAGCTAAGTTTTTTGGGTTCCTGACACACTAATGTATTCATCGACGTCATAATTATTGCCTCCGTATTTGTTGGCTTAGATATCGATGAAAAACACAATCCAGGATAAAGTCATTGCCAAAATTGTGAAACCTCGCGCACAAAACCGTTTTAAATCCGGTTTTAATATCTAAAAAAACAGGGAGTCTATGTATGAGCCGTTCACAAAACCTTCGTCATAACGTGATTAACCAGGTCATTAACGATATGGCGCGCGGCTTTATCCCCTCGCCGCTGCCTTCGCAAAGCGCGCTGGCGGAGATGTACAACATCAGCCGCACCACCGTGCGCCATATCCTCAGCCACTTATGCGAGCGCGGCGTGCTGAGCCAGGTCAATCAGGATTACCTGATCCTCCGCCTGCCCGAAGTGCAGGACGGCTTCGATGGTTCCAGCGCCTCACTCGCCGAACAGAACCGCCTCTTCGAGCAGGCATTTTTCACCATGATCAATCAGCGCCAGCTGCGCGCCGGAGAGATGTTTTCCGAGCTACAGCTGGCGCGGGCCGCGGGCGTCAGCCCGGTGGTGGTCAGAGAGTTTTTGTTGAAATTCAGCCGCTACAACCTGATTGAAAGCGAAAAGCGCGGCCAGTGGAATATGAAGAAGTTTGAGCAATCCTGGGCGGAACAGCTGTTCGAGCTGCGCGAAATGCTGGAAACCCACGCGCTCCAGCATTTCCTCAACCTGCCGGATAACGATGCCCGCTGGCTACAGGCGAAAACCCTGCTTGAGCGCCATCGGGCGCTGCGGGACAGCATCGGCGACAGCTTTCGCATGTTCTCGCAGCTCGATCGAGATTTTCACACGCTACTGCTTTCCGCTGCGGATAATATATTTTTTAATCAATCACTTGAAATCATTTCGGTTATCTTCCACTTCCACTACCAGTGGGATGAGAGCGATCTTAAGCAGCGCAATATCATCGCCATTGATGAACATATGACTATCCTGAGCGCGCTCATCTGCCGCAGTGACCTGGACGCCAATCTGGCGCTACGTAACCACCTGAACTCCGCGAAACAATCAATGATTAACTCCCTTAAGCAGAATGAGTCTCTGCTTTATTAAGTACCGATTAAAAACAGAAAATGATTATCAGCAGCACAAATCTAAAAACGTAATCCAGCGCGATAAAAAAGGTTATTTATGCTGAAAACAAGTCGACTTACTTTACTGTGAAATATGTGGGTGGTGTTTAAACCATTCGATGTCACTTGTCGTTCAAATAGAATAGCCAGGAGTCAGGCGTGGAACAAAGAAATATAACCATCGACCCGCAGACAACCTTTGAAAAAGGGAAAGCGGAGACGATTTCAGTTCCGTTAGATAATACATTACAGCGTAGCGCTCGGATTAAAAAAATTCAGACAACGGCAATGATCCTGCTATTTCTGGCGGCGGTTATTAACTACCTCGACAGAAGTTCATTATCCGTCGCTAACTTAACCATCCGCGAGGAGTTAGGGCTCAGCGCCACCGAAATCGGCGCGCTGCTGTCAGTTTTCTCACTGGCCTACGGTATCGCACAGCTCCCCTGCGGACCGCTGCTGGACCGCAAAGGTCCACGCATCATGCTGGGGCTGGGGATGTTTTTCTGGTCGCTGTTTCAGGCGGTCTCGGGGATGGTGCACAGTTTTACCCAGTTCGTCCTGGTGCGCATCGGCATGGGGATCGGCGAAGCGCCGATGAACCCTTGCGGCGTCAAGGTGATCAACGACTGGTTTAACATTAAAGAGCGCGGCCGTCCGATGGGCTTCTTTAACGCCGCCTCAACCATTGGCGTCGCCATCAGCCCGCCGATCCTCGCCGCGATGATGCTCGTAATGGGCTGGCGCGGGATGTTTATTACCATCGGTGTGCTGGGGATTTTCGTCGCTATCGGCTGGTATATGCTCTATCGCAACCGGGAAGATATCAAGCTCACCGCCGATGAGCAGGCCTACCTGAATGCCGGAAGCGTCAACGTTCGCCGTGACCCACTAAGCTTTGCCGAATGGCGCAGCCTGTTCAAAAACAAGACCATGTGGGGAATGATGCTCGGCTTCAGCGGCATCAACTATACCGCGTGGCTGTATCTGGCCTGGCTGCCGGGTTATCTGCAAACGGCGTATAACCTCGATCTGAAAAGTACCGGTTTTATGGCCGCGATCCCGTTCCTGTTCGGTGCCGCAGGCATGTTAATTAACGGCTACGTCACCGACTGGCTGGTCAAAGGCGGTATGGCGCCAATTAAGAGCCGCAAAATTTGCATCATTGCCGGTATGTTCTGCTCTGCGGCCTTTACCCTTGTTGTACCGCAGGCCACCACCTCAATCGTCGCGGTGCTGTTAATCGGTATGGCGTTGTTCTGTATTCACTTTGCCGGAACCTCCTGCTGGGGGTTGATTCACGTCGCGGTAGCTTCACGAATGACCGCTTCCGTCGGCAGCATCCAGAACTTCGCCAGCTTTATCTGCGCATCATTTGCGCCGGTAGTGACCGGGTTTATCGTCGATACCACCCACTCATTCCAGCTGGCGCTGATTATCTGCGGCTGCGTCACCGCCCTCGGCGCGCTGGCCTATATTTTCCTGGTTCGCCAGCCGATTAGCGACCCGCGTAACGGCTAAACCTTACCGCCCTGTTACGGCAGGGCGTTAAATTCCACGCTCATCTCATACTGCTTTAAGGCCAACGGCGCATAGCCTGCGGCTTTAAACAGCGGAGTAAAGGTTTCCGGGATGGTCACCGACGTGCCGAGCCCCGGAAACTGGCGGGCAAGAGCAATCAGCATTTCTCGTCCCAGCCCGCGCCCGCGGGCGGCGGGTTCAACCCATAAAAACTGGAGCTGCGGCCTGCTGGTTAACGTCGCCAGTACGGCAAAGGCCTGCTGATTGAGGGTGAACGCCCGGCATGGCAGGGTGCTGAAAGTGAGCGGGTCCATCAGCCACGGCAGCTGGCCGTTGACCTCGGCACCGGCCCTGCGCGTCAGGGCCAGCGCATCATAATCTTGCAATATGGATGGCTCATCGCTTCCGGCCTGTGAACTTAAATAGCCGCACAGCCCGTGTCGTACCTCGAAACCCAGCGATTGATACAGCGCCATCGCTGCGTGATTTTCGCGGATCACCTCCAGCCACATCCGCCGCACCCCCTGCTCCTGCAAAAAGGCAATCAGCGGCGTCATTAACCGACGCCCAAGCCCTTTACCGCGATACCCGGACCGCATGCCGAAAGCCGCTAGCCGGGCTTCATCGCCGCGTCGGGCAACGACGGCCATCGCTGCGGGTACATCGCCATCCAGCCAGACGCGTGAGTCCAATAGGCTCAGCCCTTCGGCGCTGAAGCGCTGGACAAAAACTTCCACCGAAAGCACGACGGGAACCAGGTAATCCTCAAAACAGTCGCTAAGGATAGTCGCCAGTTGCTCAATACTGAACTGGGTAGCCGAAACGGCGGTAAGCTCCATACATTTCTCCCGGAGGCTGCTATGCTGAGGTGATGAAAACTACCACTATAACCGCCGCCACCACATTACGCCTGACTCAGGAGAGCGATATCCCTCTCCTGCCCGCTATTGAGCGCTCTGCCGCCCAGGCTTTTCGCCAAATCCCAGCGCTGGCCTGGCTGGCGCAAAGCGAAGTGATAAGCGCCGATCGCCATCGACTGTTTCTCGAAACCGAACACAGCCTGTTGGCCGTAGCCGATGAACAACCGATAGGCTTTCTGCTCACCGAACCGCTGGATGATGCGCTGTTTATCGTCGAAATTGCCGTCCATCAGGCGTGGCAAGGGCGAGGCATTGGCCGCATGATGCTGGAGCAGGTGATTGAGAATGCCCGAAGAGCGGCATATCCGGCGGTCACGCTCACCACCTTTCGCGAAGTGCCGTGGAATGCGCCGTTTTATACCCGTCTGGGCTTTTCGATACTGGACGAGTTGACGCTGCCGTCGGGACTGGCGGCAAAAAGAGAGCTGGAAACAGAACATGGCCTGCCAGCGGAAACGCGCTGCACCATGCGCCTTGCGCTGTGACCTCTGGCGCTGCTTTCATCGTCTGAATATGGTACAAAGTATCATTCAAAACTTACCCGCTGATACCCGTATGTCCTGGTCAATCGATATCATTTCCTGCATTACCGATCGCTTTGTTGAACTGACGGCGACCGAAAAGCGCATCGCGCAGTTTATTCTCGATGATGTCGCGGCGGCAGCGGAACTGCCTATCGCCGAGATGGCGCGGCTGACCAACACCAGCCAGGCCTCGGTCACACGCTTTGCGCGGGCGCTGGGCTGCAAAGATGTTCGCGAACTGAAGATGAAGCTGGCGCAATCTCTGGCGGTCGGGCAGCGCTTTATTCTCGATGTCCCGGACCTCGAAGGCGTGCAGGGGATCTATGAATCGATCATCGGCGTGCTGGAAACCAACCGCCGGGCGCTGGATATCGAGGCGCTGAAGCGCGCAGTTAGCTGGCTGAGCGATGCGCGACAGATTCTGGCCCTCGGCATGGGCGGCGGCTCCACCATCTGTGCCCAGGAGATTCAGTATCGTCTGTTTCGCCTTGGCCTGCCGGTAGTCAGCCAGAACGACGGCCTGCTGGTACGCATGATGAGCTCGGCGGTCACGCCAAAGGATGTGGTTATCGTGCTGTCATTGGGCGGCTATACCCAGGAAATCATTGAAAGCGCGGCGATTGCCAGCCAGTACGGTGCGAAGGTGATCGCGATTACCCCCGCCGGAACGCCGCTGGCGGAGCAGGCAGATCTGGTGCTACCGCTGCTGGTGCGCGAAAACGACTATATCTTCAAGCCCAGCACCTCACGCTATGCGATGCTGGCGATGGTTGATGTGCTGGCCACCGAACTGGCGATGGCCAACAAAACCCAGGCAAAAGGCCGACTGCGGCGTATTAAGCTGGCGCTCGACAGCCACCGCGGCGGCGTCGACCGTCAGCCGCTGGGCGATTAGCCTTTACTTGCGGAGATAAACCTCCCTGCCTGCTGGCGGGTGCGTTCCACCGCTTGTCCGGCGCGATAAAGATCGTTGCCCAATCCGGCGCCGGCACACCCGGCCTGCACCCAGGTCGTCAGATTCTCCGGCGTCACGCCGCCTACCGCCAGCACCGGCACTTCCGGCGGCAGCACCGCTTTCAGCGCGCGAATATAGTCCGGGCCAAAAGCAGAAGAGGGGAAAATCTTCAGCCACTGCGCCCCGGCATCCAGCGCGCTAAACGCCTCCGTCGCCGTTGCGCACCCGGCGCAGACCAGCATCCCGCGAGCCACCGCCTGGCGGATAACCGCAGGCTGGGTATTCGGCGTGACAATAAGCTTCGCCCCGGCGTCGGCGAGAAAATCGACCTGCTCAACCTTCAGTACCGTTCCCGCACCAATCACCGCCTGCTCGCCAAACTGCGCCACCATCTGCGCAATACTCTGCTGCCAGTTCGGTGAATTGAGCGGGATTTCAATATAGCGAAACCCTGCGCCGATCAGCGTATCAATATGCTCTGCCGCTTCTGCGGGGCGAATGCCGCGCAAAATCGCCACCAGTTTAAGCTTGTCCATTCATTATCCTCGCCATGCCGCTCAGCAATGCCTCATCGCCGCTACAGCTGTTGACCGTCATCCCGCACGCCATCATCACCCGACGATAGCGGGCATTTAGCGCCGGGTCCCCCACCAGGGTGACGGTTGATGCTCGGTAACGCTGACCCAGAATTGCGACCTCAGCGCCAATCAGCAGCCCGGAGAGGTAGTCGCTGACCGATGTCGCCGCCAGCGCCCCCAAAACCCGCGCCGCCCTGGCGACAAACAGTTCGCTAATTAACGAGGGCTGCGCCAGCCCCTTTTCCAGCCCAAGTTCAAAAGCGGCGTCGTCCGGCAACTGGGCCGTAAGCCCCTTGCCGAGCAGCGATTGCGTCATCAGCAGATGATGCAACTCGCCGGTCATCGCGGTAGCAAAGTGGCGCACCACGCCGCGCTCTACTTGCACCCATTTACAGTGGGTGCCCGGCATCACGTAGCACTCCGCCGGGGTCAGTTGCCACGCGCCCAGCAGCTGAGTCTCTTCCCCGCGCATCACGTTGTACTCCCCGGCCTGTTCAATCTTGAGGCCGGGAATAATCCACACGCCTTCGGCAACGGCAAACAACTGTTGCCCTGGGGCATCAATCGCCGCCGGACAAGGCAAGTACGGCACCGATTGCCAGCCCGCGTCGCTGCCGATCATCCCAGCCATCAGCACCGGAAGCTTCTCCGGACCGCGCCAGGGAGCCAGGTGTTGCTGGAATACCTCCTCAGGCAACTGTCCGTTGAGGCGAGTCACGCCCAGCGGCAGCTGCTTCGTCTCAACGCACTGACCATTGCGAATCAGCCAGCCGCGCAACTGGGTGGAGCCCCAGTCGACGGCAATATAGTTATTTATCCCCATTTCCTTAGCCCCGCGACGTATTGCGTTTGCCAATCGGCAGCGGCGGCGCAGATGGGCGACTTTCACGTTCCTGGGTGATCATCTCCAGCGCTTCCTCACGGCTCATCTTGCTGGCAGGCGTAAGCAGTGTGACCACCACTGAGGCCACCAGGCTGGTCAGCACCGACGGAATACATGGGTTGCCCCAGAAAGCCATCCAGTCGCTGTCCATCAGTACCACTACCGATGCCCCTGCGCCGCCTGCCAGCGCGGCAACCGCGCCCTGCCAGTTAAAGCGATTCCAGAAGCGGCCAAGCATGGTGCAGATAAACATCCCGGACATAATCATCGAGATCATTTTGGTGATATAGCTGATGATGTCGTTAGAGGTCAGCGCGAACAGCAACGCCAGCGCGATAACCAGCACGAGGAACATCCGCGACAGGCGAATCGCTTTTTCCGGCTCAGGCATATGCCCGGTGACGAGGGTATAGAGGTCGCGCAGCATGATGGACACCGCGGCAATCGCGTCGGAGCTGCCTGACGACATATTGGCCGACATCCCGGCAATCAGAATTGCCATCGCCAGCACTGGCGGCAATACCTGCGTGGCAAACAGGAAGGCGAAACCGCTGTTTTCCAGGTTCGCATTCATGGTCCACACCGCCATGCCGATAATCGCTGGCAGGAAGGAGAAGCCAAGGTACAGCAGACCCGTGATGGTGAAAGACTGACGTACCGAGGAGACCGTCTTCGCCGAATAGATTCGCTGACGGTAAGAAGGTGTCGCCAGCACGCCAACGCCAATGACTATCGCCAAAGAGAACGCAGGCAGAATACCCAGTTTATCCACGGCAAATAAACTTTGCGCCGCCGGGTCAACCGCTTGTTGAATATGGCTCCAGCCGCCAACGTGATGCACCGCCAGAATCGCCATCAGAATAAAACCGACAAACAGCACGATGGATTGAATGGTATCGATCCAGACTACCGCCGAGTAACCGCCGATACCGACATACACCACAAAGGCCAGGGCGATAATGATTTTGGCAACGTTAATATCGATACCACTGGCCCAGGCAAGATACAGACCGCCCCCTAAAATATGTGCACCAAGCCAGCCAATTGAGGCAATAAAAATAAGGATAGCTACCAGGTTTTTAATTATTTTGCTGCCGCCGGTGTAATAAGACATCTCTTCGCTCATGGTCATAAAGCGAAATTTACGTACCGGAGCAAATAGCCACGCCACCAGCAGGATCCCTACCGCGCCGCCAAGACCATACAGCATCCCCGCCCAGCCGTTAGTGTAGCCAAAGCCCACCGCACCAACGCTTGAGCCGGTACCGACCATGGTACCGACGGTTGAACCCAGAGTCAGGATCATCGGCAGAGAACGGCCGCCCAGTAAAAAATCTTCACCCGTCTTTTGCTTACGCGACACATACCAGCCTAACGTAATCATGGCGCAGGCATAGACCGAGAACCAAATCAAAAAGGACATATTATTCATTGCTCACATCCAGACGTAATAAATAATACTCGTACTGCTGAATATTATAAGTTGATAGAAACAATGCCTGAAAAAAGGCAAAGCGACACCGCTGGTGCCAGCCTGTTTATTCAGTCTGGCGCCAATATCACACTTTTTTGCTTATTCCTCCCCGAGCGGAGAAGAATGTTATTTTTCTCGCGCGGTTTTACACGCGCGCCGCGTTATAACAGGTCACATCTACTTCGACTTTGCAATCCACCACCAGATCCGCCACGCAGCAGATGCGGGCTGGCGGGTTGTCGCCAAAGAACTCGCGGAACACTTTGTTGAAGGACTGGAAATAGCGCGAATCGGTGAGGATCACTTTGACGTGTACGACGTCGGCGAGGGTATAGCCCGCTTCGGTCATGATATCCACACAGTTTTGAATCGCCAGGCGCGACTGGTCGACAATCCCCCCTTCCACTACTTCGCCGTCTTTCATCGGCGTCTGACCGGAGACGTACAGCCAGCCCCCCGCTTCCACCGCGCGGGCGAACGGCAGATGCTGTCCGCCGGTGCCGGTGCCGCCTTCCACACCATAACGTTTAATACTCATCTTTCACTCCTTAGTTCATTCGGCGACGCAGGAAACGCCCTGCGCGCCCGGTAATCTTTTTATCGCTGCCGTAGCTCATCACGCCGTTGACCATCACCGCGTCTATGCCGTCCGCCGGTTGTTTCGGGTCGGAGAAGCTGGCGACATCGCGCACCGTTTGCGGGTCAAACAGCACCAGATCGGCGAAGTAGCCCACTTTCACCAGCCCACGATCCACAAGCTGAAAGCGTGCCGCCGAGAGTCCGGTCATTTTGTGAATGGCGGTAGTCAGCGGAAACAGCTGTTCATCGCGACTGTAGTGGCCCAGTACCCGAGGGAAAGCCCCCCACAGCCGTGGATGCGGCATCGGGTCGTTCGGCAGGCCATCGGAGCCGATCATGGTGACCGGATAACGCAGCACCCGCCGCACGTCCTGCTCGTCCATGTTGTAATAGATTGCACCTGCGGGCATTAGCCGCGCCGCCGCATCATGGAGGCTCACCTGCCAGCCATCGGCAATTTGCTTGAGGGTTTTACCGGCCTGTTCTGGCTGCGCTTCCGACCAGGTGATAACGATGTCGAACTCATCGGTCACCTGCTTCATATCCAGCGTCGACGAACTGGCGGAATAGGGGTAGCAGTCGCAGGCAATCTCCTGGCGCTGGCGCATCTCATCGAAGAAAGCCAGCGTCTCCTTAGTGCGACCCCAGTTTTTCGCCCCGGCGCACTTGTGGTGTGAAACCACCACCGGCACGTTACCGTGGCGACCAATGCGAAATGCTTCATCGAGCGCTTCCAGAATCGGTTCAAACTCCGAACGCAGGTGGGTGGTGTAAATACCCTTCTCCGCCGCCAGCTCTTCCGCCAGCGCCATCACCTCCTCAGTGGTGGACTGGAATGCGCTGGAGTAGGCCAGACCGGTACTCAGCCCCAACGCCCCCTGACGCAGTGCATCGCGCAGTTGAACACGCATCCCGGCGATTTCGCTTTCCGTCGCCGGGCGAAACAAATCATCCATATGATTGTTGCGCAGCGCGGTATGGCCAATCAGCGTGCCGACGTTCAGTGACGGCTTCGCCGCCTCCACCGCGTGGGCGTAAGCCTCAACGGTGGGATAAATAAATTGCTCCTGCTCGCCCAGCAGGTTCATCGGGTCCGGCACGCCGTCGCGCATGGTTGCCGTCGCCGCGCTGATCCCGCAGTTGCCAACGATCACCGTCGTCACCCCCTGGCTCAGCTTGGGCAAATACTCCGGCATACGGATGACGTTGATATCGTCATGGGTATGCACATCGATAAACCCGGGGGCCAGCACGCGCCCCAGCCCCTCAACCACCTGCTCCGCCGCCAGATCCAACGCCGGGGCCATATCCACAATCCGATCGCCCTTCACCGCTACGTCACCACGAAACTGCGGCCCGCCGCTGCCGTCGATGACGGTGACGTTTTTGAAAAGCCAGTTAACTTTCATCGCAATTACTCCCTTTCAACTCTGCCGACAAGTTAACCATTTACAAGGCGGAAAAACAGTGGAAAACTACGCAAAAACCAGATCAATTTATGATACTTTTATTCATTAAATATAAAGATCACGCATTAAATACATATTTATCAATCAATTAAAATTGATACTCAACTTTTATCCGAACATAAACCCTGAAAGGATAGTGTTATGAAATACCATTCCGATACGCTTGTCCCGCACAAAGCCGCCGTAATGTCCGCCCCGGCAAATCTGCTGGCAGAGGATATCTGCCTCCCCGCCGCGCTGCTGAAAAAAACGGCGCTGGAAAATAACATCGCCTGGATGCAGCGCTACGCCGATGCGCGCGGCGTCTCGCTGGCACCGCACGGTAAAACGACGATGACGCCGTGGATTTTTCAGGCGCAGCAGCAGGCGGGCGCATGGGGGATCGGCGTGGGTAGCGCCTGGCAAGCCAGCGCGGCGATGGCCAGCGGCGTGCTGCGCGTTTTGATGGTCAACCAGCTGGTCGGCAAGGCCAATATGCAGGTGGTATCACGCCTGAAAGCGCATTATCGGACGGCTGATTTTATCTGCTGCGTGGATAGCCTTGCCAATGCCCGCACGCTGTCGGCGTTTTTCAGCGAACAGCGGCAAACGCTGGATGTGCTGATTGAGCTGGGGGTGCAGGGCGGGCGCTGCGGCTGTCGCAACGTTGAGGACGCGCTGGCGCTGGCACAGGCGGTGACGGAGCTGCCGGGCCTGAAGCTGCGCGGTCTTGAGCTGTATGAGGGGGTTTTGCACGGCAACGATCCGCAGCCGCAGGTTGAAACCCTGCTGCGCCAGGCCGCCGAACTGGCCTGTCGAATGGAGCCGCTGGTTGAGGGCGAGTTTGTGCTGACCGGAGCCGGTACCGTTTGGTACGACGTGGTGTGTAACATCTGGCTGGCGGCGGAGAAACCGGCGAATTGCCGGATCGTTATCCGTCCCGGCTGCTATATCACTCACGACCGGGGGATCTACGATATCGCGCAGCAGGAGCTGGTGGCGCGGGATCCGATCGCCTGCGATCTGGGAGGCGACTTAACCTCGGCGCTGGAGCTGATGGCGATGGTCCAGTCGGTGCCGGAAGCGGATCGCGCGGTGGTTAACTTCGGCAAGCGCGACTGCGCCTTCGACGCCGGACTGCCGCAGCCCATCGCCCTCTATCGTCACGGTGCGCAACTATCCGCCGAGGGGATCGCGAGCGTGGGGATTATGGATCAGCACTGCATGCTGCACCTTGCACCGGGCAGCGATGTGCAGGTCGGCGATATTCTGGTATTTGGTACCTCGCACCCGTGCCTGACGTTTGATAAATGGAAAACGCTGCTGCTGGTGGATGACCAATACAACGTGTTGGAAGAGCTGGATACGCTGTTCTAAATAGTGCCTTTCCCGGAGGCGGCGCGCTGCGCCTGTCCGGGCTACCTGTCCGTAGACGGCTGTGAACCGTAGCCCGGACAGGTGCGCCAGCACCGCCTCCGGGGATTTTCACGTTTTCACGGCTCCGGGCCATCTTACGACTCCTCTTCCTCTCCTCTTACCCCGTTACCCAGCGCGATAAACTCCTCCAACAGCGCGGTGAGCTGCTGCATTTTCTCCGCGGTAAACTCAGATTCAATCAAGCGATAGGCCTCTTCCACCTGGGCCTGGGCGCTGTCATACAGCTTCAACCCCGCAGGCGTCAGCGAAACATATAGCTTGCGCTGGTCGCTGACCGGCTTTAGGCGCAACACCAAACCGTCTCGCTCCATGCGGGTGAGAATACCGGTCAGGCTCGGGCGTAAAATACAGGCACGAAAAGCCAGGTCGTGGAAATCCATCGACGGATTTTCGGCAAGAATGCGCACGATACGCCACTGCTGCTCGGTCAAATTGTGGCGTTTAACGATCGGCCTGAAATGGGCCATCGCCGCTTCCCGCGCCTGCAGCAACGCGATAGTTAATGAATCATGCATGACTGACCTCTGAACCACACTCTTCGTTTATTAATAAGTTAATAATTAGCGTTAATTGCCTCATAACGCAACCGGTTTCTGCCTCTGAAAAGTACCAGATGGTACAACAAAAAATCATTACCCATTGATTTATAAAAAATAAAAATAAAAACTGTAAATATATTGTTAATCAGATCACAAAAAATTCACTTCTGTTTGCCAAACGTTTCTGCAAAGCATAAAAAATGATCATTAACATATTAATGAAATCTCTTCGATTCCGAAATCAGCAGCAAAGGAGTGGTGAATGAAAGGTACCATCTTCGCCGTAGCGCTTAACCACCGCAGCCAGCTTGATGCCTGGCGCGAAGCGTTCCAACAGGCCCCCTATAAAACGCCGCCGAAGACCGCGGTCTGGTTTATCAAACCGCGCAATACCGTTATTGGCAACGGCGAGAACATCCCTTACCCACAGGGCGAAACCGTACAGAGCGGCGCGACCGTGGCGCTTGTCGTCGGCAAAACCGCACGCAAAGTGGCCGCAGAAGAAGCCGCTGCTTATATTGCTGGCTATGCGCTGGCTAACGACGTCAGCTTGCCGGAAGAGAGCTTCTATCGCCCGGCGATCAAAGCCAAATGCCGCGACGGCTTCTGTCCGCTTGGCGCACTCGCGCCGCTCGGCAATATCGATAACCTGACCATCATCACCGAAATCAACGGTCGCGAAGCGGACAGCTGGAACACCGCTGACCTCCAGCGCTCCGCCGCCGAGCTGCTGAGCGCCCTGAGCGAATTCGCCACGCTCAACCCCGGCGACGCCATTTTGATCGGCACCCCACACGCCCGCGTCACGCTGCAGCCCGGCGATCGCGTGCGCATTCTCGCCGAGGGTTTCCCGGCGCTGGAAAACCCGGTGGTTGCTGAAGGAGAGCTGGCATGAAACAGGCACGTATTGAATGGCAGGGACAGCAGCACGATGTTCAGGTTGATGAACGCGACCAGGTACAGTTGATCAACGGCAGGCTGCTAAACGAGGGCGAATTCCGCTGGCTGCCGCCCGCCGACGGCACGCTGTTCGCGCTGGGCCTGAACTACGCCGATCACGCCAGCGAGCTGGAATTTAAGCCGCCCACCGAACCGCTAGTGTTTATCAAAGCGCCGAACACCTTTATCGGCCACCAGCAGGAATCGGTGCGCCCGGATAACGTTGAGTACATGCACTACGAAGCCGAACTGGTAGTGGTGATCGGCAAAACCGCGCGTAAAGTCGCCGAAGCCGACGCCATGGAGTACGTGGCCGGGTATACCGTCTGCAACGACTACGCCATCCGCGACTATCTGGAAAACTACTATCGCCCCAATCTGCGGGTGAAAAGCCGCGACACCCTGACGCCGATCGGTCCGTGGATCGTCACGAAAGAGTCGATTCCGGATCCACACAACCTGGCGCTGCGCACATGGGTCAACGGCGAACTGCGCCAGCAGGGCACCACCGCCGATCTGATCTTCAGCATTCCATTCCTGATCGCTTATCTGAGCGAGTTTATGACCCTGCAACCGGGCGACATGATCGCCACCGGCACGCCAAAAGGGCTGTCGGACGTGGTGCCGGGCGATGAAGTGATCGTCGAAGTGGAAGGCGTCGGCCGCCTGGTCAACCACATCATCAGCCAGCAAGCGTATGAGGAGAAGCTGTCATGAAAAAGATTAACCACTGGATCAACGGCAAAAACGTCGCCGGCACCGAGTATTTTCATACCACCAACCCGGCGACCGGCGAGGTTCTGGCGGAAGTCGCCTCCGGCGGCGAAGCCGAAGTCAACCAGGCGGTAGCGGCGGCGAAAGAGGCGTTCCCGAAATGGGCCAATCTGCCGATGAAAGAGCGTGCGCGTCTGATGCGTCGTCTGGGCTCTCTGATCGATCAGAACGTGCCGGAGATCGCCGCCATGGAGACCGCCGACACTGGCCTGCCGATCCACCAGACCAAAAACGTGCTGATCCCGCGCGCGTCGCATAACTTCGAATTTTTCGCCGAAGTGTGCCAGCAGATGAACGGCAAGACCTATCCCGTTGACGACAAGATGCTCAACTACACCCTCGTGCAGCCGGTCGGCGTTTGTGCACTGGTATCGCCGTGGAACGTGCCGTTTATGACCGCCACCTGGAAGGTCGCGCCGTGCCTGGCGCTGGGTAATACCGCGGTGCTGAAAATGTCCGAGCTGTCGCCGCTGACCGCCGATCGTCTGGGCGAACTGGCGCTGGAAGCGGGCATTCCGGCAGGTGTACTGAACGTGGTGCAGGGCTACGGCGCGACGGCGGGCGATGCGCTTGTACGCCACCACGACATCCGCGCGGTGTCGTTTACCGGCGGTACCGCCACCGGCCGCAACATCATGAAAAACGCCGGGCTGAAAAAGTACTCCATGGAGCTCGGCGGTAAATCGCCGGTGCTGATTTTTGAAGATGCCGATATCGAGCGCGCACTCGACGCCGCGCTGTTCACCATCTTCTCGATCAATGGCGAGCGCTGCACCGCCGGCTCGCGCATCTTTATTCAGCAGAACATCTATCCCGAGTTCGTCAAACGCTTTGCCGAACGCGCGAACCGCCTGCGCGTCGGCGATCCGAATGACCCGAACACTCAGGTGGGAGCCCTGATCAGCCAGCAGCACTGGGAGAAGGTTTCCGGCTATATCCGCCTCGGCATTGAAGAGGGGGCAACCCTGCTGGCCGGCGGCCCGGACAAACCCACCGACCTGCCTGCGCATCTGAAAAGCGGCAACTTCCTGCGCCCGACGGTGCTGGCGGACGTCGACAACCGCATGCGCGTGGCGCAGGAGGAGATTTTTGGCCCGGTAGCCTGTCTGCTGCCGTTTAAAGACGAGGCGGAAGGTCTGCGCCTGGCCAACGATGTGGAATACGGCCTCGCCTCTTATATCTGGACCCAGGACGTCAGCAAAGTGCTGCGCCTGGCGCGCGGCATCGAAGCCGGAATGGTGTTCGTCAACACCCAGAACGTCCGCGACCTGCGTCAGCCGTTCGGCGGCGTGAAGGCCTCCGGTACCGGCCGCGAAGGTGGCGAATATAGCTTTGAAGTGTTCGCTGAAATGAAAAACGTCTGCATCTCGATGGGCGACCATCCGATCCCAAAATGGGGAGTCTGATATGGGAAAGTTAGCGTTAGCAGCAAAAACCACTCATGTACCGTCAATGTATCTTTCTGAGCTGCCGGGTAAAAATCATGGTTGCCGTCAGGGAGCCATTGATGGGCATAAGGAAATCAGCAAGCGCTGCCGCGAGCTGGGCGTCGATACGATTATCGTTTTCGATACTCACTGGCTGGTGAATAGCGCCTACCACATTAACTGTGCCGACCATTTTCAGGGTGTCTATACCAGCAACGAGCTGCCGCATTTTATCCGCGACATGACCTACGACTACGACGGTAACCCGGAGCTGGGTCAGCTTATCGCCGACGAAGCGGTCAAGCTGGGAGTGCGCGCCAAAGCGCACAACATCCCGAGTCTGAAGCTGGAGTACGGCACGCTGGTACCGATGCGCTACATGAACGCCGATAAGCATTTCAAAGTGGTGTCTATCTCGGCGTTCTGTACCGTTCACGATTTTGCCGACAGCCGCAAGCTGGGTGAAGCCATTCTTAAGGCTATCGACAAATATGACGGCACCGTGGCGGTTCTGGCCAGCGGCTCCCTGTCGCATCGCTTTATCGACGATCAGCGTGCGGAAGAAGGCATGAACAGCTACACCCGCGAGTTCGACCATCAGATGGACGAGCGCGTCGTGAAGCTGTGGCGCGAGGGCAAATTCAAAGAGTTCTGCACCATGCTGCCGGAGTACGCCGACTACTGCTACGGCGAGGGCAACATGCACGACACGGTGATGCTGCTCGGCCTGCTCGGCTGGGACAAGTATGACGGCAAAGTGGAATTTATCACCGAACTGTTCGCCAGCTCCGGTACCGGCCAGGTCAACGCCGTCTTCCCGTTGCCCGAACACGCCTGAGGAGAACGCAGAATGCCGCATTTTATCGCCGAATGTACCGACAACATCCGCGAACAGGCCGATTTACCGGGTCTGTTCGGCAAAGTGAACGAAGCGCTGGCGGCGACCGGCATCTTTCCCATCGGCGGCATTCGCAGTCGCGCCATCTGGCTGGATACCTGGCAGATGGCCGACGGCCAGCATGATTACGCCTTCGTGCATATGACGCTGAAGATCGGCGCCGGACGCAGTCAGGAGAGTCGTCAGGACGTGGGCGATATGCTGTTCGCGCTGATTAAAGCCCATTTCGCCGCGCTGATGGAGAGCCGTTATCTGGCGCTGTCGTTTGAAATCACCGAGCTGCACCCGACGCTGAATTACAAACAGAACAACGTGCACGCGCTGTTTAAATAGCACGCTCTTGCGCCCGGTGGCGCTGTGCTTACCGGGCCTACAAAACGATGCACGAAGCAATACCGAACCGTAGGCCGGGTAAGACGCGCCAGCGTCACCACCCGCGCAGCAGCACCGAATGACGTAACAGGAAGCAAATATGCTCGATAAACAGACCCATACGCTGATCGCCCAGCGACTGAACCAGGCAGAAAAACAGCGCGAACAGATCCGCGCTATCTCACTGGATCATCCGACGATCACCATCGAAGACGCCTACGCCGTACAGCGCGAATGGGTAAAAATGAAAATCGCCGAAGGGCGCGTGCTGAAAGGGCATAAAATCGGTCTGACCTCCAAAGCGATGCAGGCCAGTTCGCAAATCAGCGAACCCGATTACGGCGCGCTGCTGGATGACATGTTTTTCCACGATGGCGGCGATATTCCTACCGACCGCTTTATCGTTCCGCGCATTGAAGTCGAACTGGCCTTCGTGCTGGCCAAACCGCTGCGCGGCCCGAACTGCACCCTGTTCGACGTCTACAACGCGACCGACTACGTGATCCCGGCGCTGGAGCTTATCGACGCCCGCTGCCACAACATCGACCCGGAAACCCAGCGCCCGCGCAAGGTCTTCGACACCATCTCCGATAACGCCGCCAACGCCGGAGTGATCCTCGGCGGTCGGCCCATTAAACCCGACGAACTGGATCTGCGCTGGATCTCCGCCCTGCTCTATCGCAACGGCGTGATTGAAGAAACCGGTGTCGCCGCAGGGGTGCTCAATCACCCGGCCAACGGCGTGGCCTGGCTGGCAAACAAGCTCGCACCATACGACGTCCAGTTGGAAGCCGGACAGATTATTCTCGGCGGCTCCTTTACCCGCCCGGTTCCGGCGCGCAAAGGCGACACCTTCCACGTCGACTACGGCAACATGGGCGCAATTAGCTGTCGCTTTGTTTAAGGGGAATATGATGAATAACGCCTTTAAAGATGCCTTAAAAGCGGGCCGCCCACAGATTGGTCTGTGGCTGGGACTCACCAGCAGCTATAGCGCCGAGCTGCTGGCCGGAGCCGGATTCGACTGGCTGCTGATTGACGGCGAGCATGCGCCGAATAATGTGCAAACGGTACTGACCCAGCTCCAGGCGATCGCACCCTACCCCAGCCAGCCGGTGGTGCGTCCGTCGTGGAACGACCCGGTGCAGATTAAGCAACTGCTGGACGTTGGCGCACAAACCCTGCTGGTGCCAATGGTGCAGAACGCCGACGAAGCGCGGCTGGCGGTGAAGGCCACCCGTTATCCGCCCGCAGGCATTCGCGGCGTCGGCAGCGCCCTGGCCCGCGCCTCGCGCTGGAACCGCATCCCCGATTATATCCATCAGGCCAACGACGGGATGTGCGTGCTGGTGCAGATTGAAACTCGCGAAGCCCTAAAAAACCTGGCGCAAATTCTCGACGTTGAAGGCGTGGACGGCGTGTTTATCGGCCCGGCGGATCTTAGCGCCGACATGGGCTTTGGCGGCAATCCGCAACATCCGGAAGTACAGGCCACCATCGAACAGGCTATCGCGCAAATTCGCGCGGCGGGCAAAGCACCGGGGATCCTGATGGCCAATGAGCAGTTGGCGAAGCGTTATCTGGAACTTGGCGCGCTGTTTGTCGCCGTCGGCGTCGATACCACCCTACTGGCGCGTGGCGCTGAAGCACTGGCGGCGCGATTTGGGGCGGAAAAAAACGTGCAGGATTCGGCAAGCGTTTATTAACGCCGGGTGGCGCTGCGCTTACCCGGCCTACAGCAGCAGCAAACCATAGGCCCGGCGAGCGCAGCACCACCGGGCAACCCGCAGTACCCTACAAAATTCCCATTAGAGGAAAATGATAATGAGCGATACATCATCTGCCATCCCGGAAAAGTTCGATCCGGCGAACCAGCACAAGCAGCTAACGGCACAGCAGCAGTCGGTTATCAACAAGCTGTTTCGCCGCCTGATCGTATTTTTGTTCGTGCTGTTTATCTTCTCGTTTTTAGACAGGATCAATATCGGCTTTGCCGGACTGACCATGGGGCAGGATCTGGGCCTCAACGCCACCATGTTCGGCCTTGCCACCACTCTGTTTTACGCCACCTACGTGATTTTCGGCATCCCCAGCAACGTGATGCTCAGCATCGTCGGCGCTCGCCGCTGGATTGCCACCATCATGGTGCTGTGGGGCATCGCCTCTACCGCCACCATGTTCGCCACCGGGCCAAACAGCCTCTATATCTTGCGGATGCTGGTGGGGATTACCGAGGCCGGTTTCCTGCCCGGCATCCTGCTGTATCTGACCTTCTGGTTTCCGGCCTTTTTTCGCGCCCGCGCCAACGCCCTATTTATGATTGCTATGCCGGTGACCACCGCGCTGGGATCGATAGTCTCCGGCTATATTCTGTCGATGGATGGCCTGCTCAACCTGCACGGCTGGCAGTGGCTGTTCCTGCTGGAAGGTTTCCCGTCGGTGCTGCTCGGCATTATGGTCTGGTTCTGGCTCGATGATTCGCCGTCGAAGGCCAAATGGCTGACGGCGGAGGACAAAAAGTGCCTGCAGGAGATGATGGATAACGATCGCCTCACGCTGGTACAGCCTGAAGGGGCGATCAGCCATCACGCCATGCAGAAGCGCAGCCTGTGGCGCGAAGTGTTTACGCCCATCGTGCT
Organism: Klebsiella sp.; assembly: GCF_027492335.1. NCBI lineage: Bacteria > Pseudomonadati > Pseudomonadota > Gammaproteobacteria > Enterobacterales > Enterobacteriaceae > Klebsiella > Klebsiella sp. Next base: position 238,960 of record NZ_JAPUEW010000011.1, read on the forward strand.
GATGTACACCCTGGCCTACTTCTGCCTGACCAACACCCTCAGCGCGATCAGCATCTGGACGCCGCAGATCCTAAAAAGTTTTAACGAAGGCAGCAGCAATATCACCATTGGCCTGCTGGCGGCGATCCCGCAGATTTGTACCATATTGGGGATGATCTACTGGAGCCGCCACTCAGATAGACACCAGGAACGAAAACATCACACCGCACTACCGTTCCTGTTCGCCGCCGCGGGCTGGCTACTGGCGTCGGCCACCGATCACAGTCTGATCCAGCTGTTGGGGATTGTGATGGCCTCCACCGGATCGTTTAGCGCAATGGCTATTTTCTGGACTACGCCGGATCAGTCGGTCAGCCTGCGCGCCAGAGCGATCGGTATCGCGGTGATCAACGCGACCGGCAATATCGGATCGGCAATCAGTCCGTTAATGATCGGCTGGCTGAAAGATGTTACCGGCAGCTTTAGCAGCGGCCTGTGGTTCGTCGCCGCCCTGCTGGTGATTGGCGCGGTGATTATCTGGGCTATTCCGATGAAAGGATCGCGTCCTCGCGCGACGCCGTAAGGAGCCGCTATGTGCCAGAGTCCTGTCACCAATATCGATATCAACAAAGAGTACGATGAGAGTCTGGGGACGGAAGATGTGCATTATCAGTCGTTTGCCCGCATGGCGGAGTTCTTTGGCCGCGATATGCAGGCGCACCGTCACGACCAGTATTTTCAGATGCACTTTCTTGATACCGGGCAGATTGAGCTGCAGCTAGACGAGAGTCGCTACTCGGTGCAGGCACCGCTGTTTGTCCTGACGCCGCCCTCGGTGCCGCACGCGTTTATCACCCAGTCCGATAGCGACGGCCACGTGCTGACGATACGGGAGGATCTGGTCTGGCCGCTGCTGGAAGTGCTCTACCCCGGCACCCGGGAGGCCTTCGGCCTGCCGGGTATCTGCCTGTCGCTGGCCGATAAGCCCGAGGAGCTGGCGGCGCTAGCGCACTACTGGCGGCTGATTGAACGCGAATCGACCGCGCAGCTGCCGGGACGCGAACACACCCTGACGCTGCTGGCACAGGCGGTATTCACCCTACTGTTACGCAACGCGAAGCTTGACGATCATGCCGCCAGCGGAATACGCGGCGAGCTGAAGCTGTTCCAGCGTTTTAACCAGCTGATCGATAGCCACTACCATCAGCACTGGACGGTGCCGGACTATGCCTGCGAGCTGCATCTGACCGAGTCCAGGCTGACCGATATCTGCCGCCGCTTCGCTAACCGCCCGCCGAAACGGCTGATTTTCGACCGGCAACTGCGTGAAGCCAAGCGGCTGCTGCTGTTTTCTGATAGCGCGGTTAACGAGATAGCCTGGCAGTTGGGCTTTAAAGACCCGGCCTATTTCGCCCGCTTTTTTAACCGCTTAGTCGGCTGCTCGCCGAGCGCCTTTAGAACGCAAAAAGTCCCGGTGTCTTAGGATCTTTCCGGGGGCGACGCAGCGATTTCGCAGTCGTCTGAGAGACGGTAGCCCGGACAAGGCGCGTTAAGCGCCGCCTCCGGGAAGGCACCACACCGATGCCTCAGATCCGGCACATTTCCCGGAAGCGATGCTGCGCATCTGTCCGGGCTACAAATTCAAAACCCGTACTGATTTGTCGTCCACCCCACCGGAGACCAGGTCAAAAAATCGAAAAACCAACCCGGATCACATAACTCAACCCCGCCCGAAAAGTACCCACCGTTGACCTAAAAGTCTCTTCACGAAAACTGCGTTAGCCGCTTCAATTGAACAACAAAAACAAAACATAAATTTAACATCGCATTCCGATTAATACTGAAGAGGTCCCCTATGAAACCTGAAAATTTCCGTGCAGACGCTAAACGCCCGTTAACCGGTGAAGAGTACCTGAAGAGCTTGCAAGACGGTCGCGAAATCTATATCTACGGCGAGCGCGTTAAAGACGTGACTACGCATCCGGCTTTTCGTAACGCCGCGGCTTCCGTCGCGCAAATGTACGATGCGCTGCACAAGCCCGAACTGCAGGATACCCTGTGCTGGGGCACCGACACCGGCAGCGGCGGCTACACCCACAAATTCTTCCGCGTCGCGAAAAGCGCCGACGATCTGCGCCAGCAGCGCGACGCCATCGCCGAATGGTCGCGCCTGAGCTATGGCTGGATGGGCCGCACCCCGGACTATAAAGCCGCCTTCGGCTGCGCATTAGGCGCGAATCCGGGATTCTACGGACAGTTTGAGCAGAACGCCCGAAACTGGTACACCCGTATTCAGGAAACCGGCCTGTACTTTAACCACGCCATCGTCAACCCACCAATCGACCGCCATAAGCCAGCGGACGAAGTGAAAGACGTCTATATCAAGCTGGAGAAAGAGACCGATGCCGGGATCATCGTCAGCGGCGCGAAAGTCGTCGCCACCAACTCGGCGCTAACCCACTACAACATGATTGGCTTCGGCTCGGCGCAGGTGATGGGTGAAAACCCGGATTTCGCACTGATGTTCGTCGCGCCAATGGACGCCGAAGGGGTCAAACTTATCTCCCGCGCCTCCTATGAGCTGGTGGCAGGAGCCACCGGATCGCCATACGATTATCCGCTCTCCAGCCGCTTCGACGAAAACGACGCGATCCTGGTAATGGATAACGTACTGATCCCGTGGGAAAACGTGCTGATCTATCGCGACTTCGACCGCTGTCGTCGCTGGACGATGGAAGGCGGCTTCGCCCGTATGTATCCGCTACAGGCCTGCGTGCGTCTGGCGGTGAAGTTCGACTTTATCACCGCTCTGCTGAAGCGCTCGCTGGAGTGCACCGGTACCCTGGAGTTCCGCGGCGTACAGGCCGAGCTTGGCGAAGTCGTGGCCTGGCGCAATATGTTCTGGGCGCTGAGCGATTCGATGTGCGCCGAAGCGACGCCGTGGGTCAACGGCGCGTATCTGCCGGATCACGCCGCGCTGCAAACCTATCGCGTCATGGCCCCGATGGCCTACGCCAAAATCAAAAATATTATCGAGCGCAGCGTCACCAGCGGCCTGATCTACCTGCCGTCCAGCGCCCGCGATCTCAACAACCCGCAGATCAACGAATACCTGGCGAAATATGTGCGCGGATCGAACGGCATGGATCACGTCGAGCGCATCAAGATCCTCAAACTGATGTGGGACGCCATCGGCAGCGAATTTGGCGGTCGTCACGAACTGTATGAAATCAACTACTCCGGCAGCCAGGATGAAATTCGCCTGCAGTGCCTGCGCCAGGCACAAAGCTCCGGCAACATGGACAAAATGATGGCGATGGTCGACCGCTGCCTGTCCGAGTACGACCAGCACGGCTGGACGGTGCCGCATCTACACAACAATACCGATATCAACATGCTGGATAAGCTGCTGAAGTAAACGGCAGCGGGAGGTCACAATGCAATTAGATGAACAACGTCTGCGTTTTCGCGATGCCATGGCCAGTCTGTCGGCCGCCGTTAACGTCATCACCACCGAAGGCGAAGCAGGCCGCTGCGGTATTACCGCTACGGCGGTCTGTTCGGTGACCGATACGCCGCCATCGGTAATGGTCTGCATCAACGCCAATAGCGCGATGAATCCGGTGTTCCAGGGCAACGGCAAGCTGTGTATCAACGTGCTGAACCACGAGCAAGAGGAAATGGCTCGCCACTTTGCCGGAATGACCGGTATGACGATGGATGACCGCTTCGGCCTCTCCTGCTGGCAGAAAGGGACGCTGGGCCAGCCGGTCCTGAAAGGCGCGCTGGCAAGCCTCGAAGGCGAGATTAGCCAGGTGCAAACCATCGGCAGCCATCTGGTTTATCTGGTGGAAATTCGCAACATTACCCTCAGCCAGCAAGGCCACGGGCTGATTTACTTTAAACGCCGCTTCCATCCGGTGATGATGGAGATGGAAGTGGTGGCGTAGCTTTTATTTTCTCCTTCCCCTCTCGCACAGGAGAGGGGAAGGCTTGTCTTTCCCCTCTCTCTATGGCGGAAATATTCCTGTGATCTCAATCACATATTTACGTCCACCTGCTCTCATACCTAACCGCTTACTTCGGCAAGTGACCGCTTAATCCCACATATAACCACTCACAGATTTACCCAACTTTACGCGCGCGGAGTTCTGGCAAGATCGTCCCCAGCATAGCGAATCAATACCTCCTCAAACCCTAACTTAAACCCAAACGGCTTCGGCCCATTATTCATCTCAATAAGCCAGGTTTTACTATGGATACTAAAAAGTTATTCAAGCACATACCCTGGGTGATTCTTGGAATCATCGGGGCATTTTGCCTCTCGGTTGTCGCCCTGCGTCGTGGTGAGCACGTGAGTGCGCTGTGGATCGTAGTGGCGTCAGTTTCCGTCTACCTTGTCGCCTACCGTTATTACAGCCTGTATATCGCGCAAAAGGTAATGAAGCTCGATCCTACGCGCTCCACACCGGCGGTGATTAACAATGATGGTCTGAACTACGTCCCGACCAACCGCTACGTGCTGTTCGGCCACCACTTTGCCGCTATCGCCGGTGCCGGTCCGCTGGTAGGCCCGGTTCTCGCCGCGCAGATGGGCTACCTGCCGGGTACGCTGTGGCTGCTGGCAGGCGTCGTGCTGGCAGGGGCGGTGCAGGATTTTATGGTGCTGTTTATCTCCTCGCGCCGTAACGGTGCCTCGCTGGGTGAGATGATCAAGCAAGAGATGGGGCCGGTACCTGGCTCAATCGCGCTGTTCGGCTGCTTCCTGATTATGATCATCATCCTCGCGGTACTGGCGCTGATCGTAGTAAAAGCGCTGGCAGAAAGCCCGTGGGGCGTGTTCACCGTCTGCTCGACCGTGCCAATTGCCCTGTTTATGGGGATCTACATGCGCTTCCTGCGTCCAGGGCGCGTGGGGGAAATATCGGTTATCGGTATCGTCCTGCTGGTGGCATCCATCTGGTTCGGCGGCGTGATTGCCCACGACCCGTACTGGGGCCCGGCGCTGACCTTTAAAGACACCACCATCACCTTTACCCTGATTGGCTACGCGTTCATCTCCGCGCTGCTGCCGGTGTGGCTGATTCTGGCGCCGCGTGACTACCTGGCAACCTTCCTGAAAATCGGCGTTATCGTCGGCCTGGCGCTGGGTATCGTTATCCTCAACCCGGACCTGAAAATGCCGGCAGTGACCCAGTACATTGATGGTACCGGTCCGCTGTGGAAAGGCGCGCTGTTCCCGTTCCTGTTTATTACTATCGCCTGCGGTGCGGTCTCTGGCTTCCACGCCCTGATCGCTTCCGGTACTACGCCGAAGCTGCTGGCTAACGAAACCGACGCCCGCTTTATCGGCTACGGCGCGATGCTGATGGAGTCCTTCGTGGCGGTGATGGCGCTGGTAGCGGCATCAATTATCGAACCGGGCCTCTACTTCGCAATGAACACCCCGCCTGCGGGACTGGGCATCACCATGCCGAACCTGCATGAAATGGGTGGCGAGAACGCCGCACTGATTGCTGCACAGCTCCGCGACGTGACCGCTCACGCAGCGGCAACCGTCAGCTCCTGGGGCTTTGTGATTTCACCTGAGCAGATCCTGCAAACGGCGAAAGATATCGGCGAACCGTCGGTACTGAACCGCGCAGGCGGCGCGCCGACGCTGGCGGTCGGTATCGCTCACGTATTCCACAAAATCATCCCGATGGCGGATATGGGCTTCTGGTACCACTTCGGTATTCTGTTTGAAGCGCTGTTTATCCTCACCGCGCTGGATGCCGGTACTCGCGCAGGTCGCTTTATGCTGCAGGACCTGCTGGGCAACTTCGTCCCGTTCCTGAAAAAAACCGACTCGCTGGTAGCGGGCGTCATCGGCACCGCGGGCTGCGTCGGGCTGTGGGGTTACCTGCTGTATCAGGGCGTAGTTGACCCGCTGGGCGGCGTGAAGAGCCTGTGGCCGCTGTTCGGTATCTCCAACCAGATGCTGGCCGCCGTGGCGCTGGTGCTTGGTACCGTGGTACTGGTCAAAATGCAGCGCACCAAATATATCTGGGTCACCGTGATCCCGGCCGCATGGCTGCTGCTGTGCACCACCTGGGCGCTGGGTCTGAAACTGTTCAGCACCAACCCGCAGATGGAAGGCTTCTTCTTTATGGCTCAGCAGTATAAAGAGAAAATTGCTTCCGGCGGCGAACTCACCGCGCAGCAGATTGCCAACATGAACCATATCGTGGTGAACAACTACACCAACGCGGGACTGAGCATTCTGTTCCTGGTGGTGGTCTACAGCATCATCTTCTACGGCATCAAAACCTGGCTCAACGTGCGCAACAATAAAGTACGCACCGACAAAGAGACTCCGTACGTGCCGGTACCGGAAGGTGGCGTGAAGACCTCTTCACATCACTAAACCTGATGCCGGATAGCGCAACGCCTATCCGGCCTACAGAACGAGCATTAACGTAGGCCGGATAAGGCGCAAGCCGCCATCCGGCTTTATTCGTTACATGGAACCTATATGTTTGGTAACTTAGGTCAGGCTAAAAAGTACCTCGGTCAGGCGGCAAAAATGCTGATTGGCATTCCGGACTATGACAACTACGTTGAGCATATGCAGACCAACCATCCGGATAAACCGTACATGACCTACGAAGAATTTTTTCGCGAACGCCAGCAGGCCCGCTACGGCGGTGACGGCAAAGGCGGCGTACGCTGCTGTTAATGGAGGCAACAATGGCACCGATTGCAGTTACCCTGCTGACCGGTTTTCTTGGCGCAGGCAAAACCACCCTGCTGCGCCATATTCTCAACGAAGAGCACGGTTTTAAAATCGCCGTTATCGAAAACGAATTTGGCGAAGTTGCCGTTGACGATCAGTTGATTGGCGATCGCGCAACGCAGATTAAAACCCTGACAAACGGCTGTATTTGCTGTACCCGCTCAAATGAACTGGAAGATACCCTGCTCGATCTGCTCGACAGTCGCGATCGCGGGGAAACCGATTTTGACCGTCTGGTGATTGAGTGCACCGGCATGGCCGACCCCGGCCCGATTATTCAGACCTTTTTCTCCCACGATGTGCTGTGCGAGCGCTATCTGCTGGATGGGGTGATTGCGCTGGTTGACGCGGTGCATGCCGATCAGCAGATGAATCAGTTCACCATCGCCCAGTCGCAGGTGGGCTATGCCGACCGCATTCTGCTCACCAAAACTGACGTAGCGGGCGACAGCGACAAGCTCCGCGAACGGCTGACGCGCATTAACGCCCGCGCGCCCATTTACACCGTGACTCACGGCGACATCGACCTGAATCTGCTATTTAACACCAGCGGTTTTATGCTGGAAGAGAACGTGGTCAGCAGCAAACCGCGCTTCCACTTTATGGCCGACAAGCAAAACGATGTTTCGTCGATTGTGGTGGAACTGGATTACCCGGTGGATATCAGCGAAGTGTCGCGAGTGATGGAAAATCTGTTGCTCGACTTTGCCGAACAGCTGATGCGCTACAAAGGGATGCTGTGGATTGATGGCGAGCCAAACCGCCTGCTGTTTCAGGGCGTCCAGCGGCTATATAGCGCCGACTGGGACCGTCCGTGGGGCGATGAGCCACCGCACAGTACGATGGTATTTATCGGTATCAATCTGCCGGAAAAGCAAATTCGTACGGCGTTTGTAGGATTGCGTAAGTAACCCTTTGATTGCTGACAGAGTGCAGCGCTGTTGGAATCGCCCGGCGGCGCTTCGCTGGCGCGGGCCTACAAAAAAATCATAACCTGATGATATTGTGATTTTTGTAGGCCGGGCAAGGCGCTAGCCGCCGCCCGGCAGAAATGTGAGCACTATGGAAAACCTGCCTGATGGCAGGTTTTGTATTCACACAGTTATTTATGCACCACTACCAGCTTTTGGTTCACAAACTCTTTAATCCCCAGATCGGAAAGCTCACGGCCAAATCCGGAGCGTTTGACGCCGCCAAACGGCAGCTCCGGCGCGGTATCGGTTAACCAGTTGATATAGACCATCCCGGTTTCGATTCGCGACGCCATCCGTTTCGCCCGTTCGATATCCTGGCTGAACACTGCGCCACCCAGGCCATAGTGTGAATCGTTAGCCAGTTTCACCGCCTCATCGTCATCTTTCACCACGTAAATTTGCGCCACCGGGCCAAAAAACTCTTCAAAATATGCCGGATTATCGCGGGTGATTCCGGTCAGAATAGTCGGCTCGAAAAAGCTACCTTCCCGCTGCGCGGGTTTGCCGCCCAGGTGCAGTTTGGCGCCGTTTTTCACCGCCTCGTCGACTTGTTTGCTTAAGGTATCCAACGCATCTTTGGAAGAGAGCGGCCCAAGCGTGGTGCTTTCATCCAGCGGATCGCCGATTTTCACCTGGCGAAAGGCTTCGGTAAACTGGCTCAGGAAACGCTCGGCTATTTTCTCATGCAGGATAAAGCGTTTCGCGGCAGTACAGACCTGTCCGGCGTTGTTGAGTCGGGCCTGAACACCAATCTTCACCGCTTTCTCCAGACTTGCGTCGTCGAGCACCACAAACACATCGTTACCGCCCAGCTCAAGCGTCGCTTTCTTGATGTGTTTAGCCGCCTGCGCTGCTACCACGCTACCCGCTTTTTCCGAACCGGTCAGCGCCGCGCCCTGTACCCTATCGTCGGCGATAATCTTCGCCACCTGATCCTGAGAAATAAACAGATTGGTCCATGCCCCTTCTGGCGCACCGGCTTCACGCACCAGATGAGCAAAAGTTTCCGCACAGTGCGGAACGATGCTGGCATGCTTGGCGATCACCGGATTCCCCGCCGCCAGATTTGGTGCCAGTACGCGCATTAGCTGGTAATAAGGGAAGTTCCACGGCTCTACAGCCATCAGCACGCCGACAGGATGGTGTTCGACCCACGCCTCACCCAGCTCTGACTGATACTTCACTGGGGCCAGAAACTGTTTCGCGTTGCCGGCGTAGTAGCGGGCAATTTGCGCGCACAGCTTAACCTCACCGCGGCTTTGCTCGATGAGCTTCCCCATCTCCTGGCTGGCGATTTTGGCCAGTTCGTCCACCCTACTGTCAATCAGATCAGCCAGCTTACGCAGAACCGGCAGCCGCTGGTCAATATCCCCTTTCGCCCATTCGGAATGATAAAGCGCATCTGCTTTTTGCAGCGCCGATTCTACGTCCGCATCGCTGTGAGCGGGATACTCTTTGATGAGTTGGTTGTTCGCAGGATTCACCGTCTGGTAAGCCATATCGTATGTCTCCTTGTTATCGCTATTAACATAGTCATAAATGCTGTACAGGATATTAAGGGTAGTCGAGATGTCCATTGATGAGTGTAAACTCAGGTACATCCGGAATTTTCCAGGAAAATAATTAGAGATAGCTACCAGATAAACTTTCTACCGGGGAACTCAACAGAACAGCAATGGATTAGTGATTATTGACCGTGATATCCGCTTCCAGCAGACCGGTAATTCTCAGCACCGTGTCCAGCGCATGCCATCGGCAAGCATGGTTCGGGCAATGCGTAACGCTTCGGCGCGCTGGCGAATATGCTTTTGCATCAGTTCAAGTAAAGCAATTCTTCGATGTTACACAATTTCATCATCAGGCACGACGGTAATGTCCACCAGCGGAAACGGCGACGAAAGATATCTTCGCCCAGTTGCAAACTCGGCATTTTTATCGAAGGCGGCTCGCATTTCGCCCTCTGCCTGCTGGCATGTTATAAACAGGTATTCCCCTTAGCCAAGGAGCCTTCCGTGAGCCATACGCGCGATATCCCGCAAACCTTCTGGCGTGACGAGCAGTTTCCCTGGCTTGAGCTGCGCAGCACCTGGCAAAGCCATCAGGCCTATAAACGTCACCGTCATCCGCAGCTCTCGGTGGGAGCGATTATCGAAGGGGAAACGCGCTGTATCTGCAACGGACGAGAGTATCTTCTGCGCCCAGGTGAGCTGATTATTATCCCCGCGCAGGCGCCTCATAGCTGTAATCCGCTTAACGGCCAGCCGCGCAGCTACCATATGCTTTACCTTGATATCCCTTGGTGTCGACAACAGTTGGGAAACATTCCCCACCCGGCCCAATTGACAACACCGCAGTTAGTCATTCGCGACGCCGGGCTCTTCGCTCAGTATCAGCAGATTGTCGCATTGATGCACCAGCAGCAAACGGCGGCGCTGTCCGCCAGCATCGCGCGATTGCTCCAGGCTCTGCCGCTACACCCAGCCGTACCGCAGGCGTTAAGCCAAGCCAGCTCACAGCTATTCAACCGCCTGGCAACCAATCTGCAAGAACCGCCGACGCTAGATAGCCTCGCCAACGAGTTATCCCTACGCAAAGAGACGCTGATTCGCGCCTTCAAGCACGATACCGGCCTGACGCCTGCCAGTTTTATCAATATGGTGCGCATCGAGTTCGCCAAAACGCGCCTGCGCGCCGGGGATAATATTGCCGACGTTGGCTATCAGGCCGGATTTGCCGACCAGAGCCACTTTCATAAGACTTTTGTCAGCTACACCGCCGCCACGCCGCGCCAGTATGCGCAGGGCCGATCAATATCAGACAATAATTAGCCCCCGCGCTGGCGTAGGGTGACCTCAGGTTATTACTGAGGTTGCTATGGACATACTCGCTACGCTCTTCCCACCCGCCTTCCCCGCGCTGGCGCTGTCCCATTTCGTTGCTCTGCTGAGCCCCGGCCCGGATTTTTTCCTGCTGGTAGGCTACGCCATCCGCTATCGCCTGCGCGGCAGCGTCGGCTTGTGTATCGGGATTGCCGCCGGTAACGGGCTATATATTGTGCTGGCGATTATCGGCTGGGGGATCCTGCGCCACGCGCCGCTGCTGTTTACGGTTATTGAACTGCTGGGCGCGGCGTATTTGCTGTGGATTGGCAGCCTGCTGCTAAGAAGCCGTCCGGCGACGCTGGATTTACGCAGCGCCGCAGCATCTCGCCCGTCGCTGGCAAAACAGCTTGCGCTGGGGCTCGGTTCATCGTTGCTCAACCCGAAGAATGCCCTGTTTTATCTGGCGCTGATGACCTCGCTGCTGGGTCCGAACGTGACGCTGGTACAGCAGACCACCAGCGGAATCTGGATGACCAGCATGGTGCTGCTATGGGATATCTTACTGGTCTCGCTGATTGCACTACCGTCGGTACAGCGTCGCCTTTCCACCGTCGTCTGGCGAGTAGAGCGGGTCGCGGGCGGGGTGTTAATGGCGTTTGGCTGCTGGATCGTGTGGCAGTTTTTGCACGAGTTCGCCGTCAGGTTATATGCTTAAGCTTATGGAAAAACTCGCTGAACTGAAACGCGCCAAACTACTGGCGCTCTCGCTGCTGCTGATCGCAGTGGCCATTTTTATCACTACCCTCGTGCTGCCGCCGACGCCGTGGGTCGGTGCGCTAAAGGCTATTTCCGAAGCGGCGATGGTCGGCGCGCTGGCGGACTGGTTTGCGGTAGTGGCGCTATTTCGCCGGATTCCGCTACCGTTCGTCTCGCGGCATACGGCAATTATTCCGCGCAATAAAGACCGGATTGCCGATAATCTCGGCTATTTCGTGCAGGAAAAATTTCTCGACACCCCATCACTGGTGGCGTTGATTCGCCGTTACGAACCAGCGCTGATGCTGGGTAACTGGTTTAGCCAACCGGAAAACTCTCGCCGGGTCGGCCAGCACCTGCTGCAGGTCATGAGCGGTTTTCTCGAGCTTACCGACGATGCGCGTATTCAGCGCCTGCTGAGCCGGGCGGTGCACAAAGCCATCGATAAGGTCGATTTAACCCAAACCAGCGCCATGATGCTGGAGGGGTTGACCCGCGATAACCGTCACCAGAAGCTGCTGGACTCGCTGATTAGCCAGCTGATCGCCCTGCTACAGCGCGACAGCTCGCGGGCGTTTATTGCTCGCGGCATTATCCGTTGGCTGGAGACCGAACATCCGCTGAAGGCCAAAATTCTGCCTACCGAATGGCTGGGCGAGCACAGTGCGGAAATGGTGACCGATGCGGTCAACACGCTGCTCGATGAAGTCAGTCAGGATCGCGCTCATCAAATTCGCCAGGCTTTCGATCGTGCAACGCTAAAATTGATCGACAGTCTTAAGTCCGATCCGCAGATGGCAGAAAAAGCGGAGAGCATGAAAGCGTATCTGAAGAACGATGAGACCTTTAACCGCTATCTTGGAGAAGTGTGGGCCGACCTGCGCGGCTGGATTAAAAACGACGTCAATAGCGAAGATTCACGCATCAAACAGCGTATTGCCGAAGCCGGGCAGTGGTTTGGCGAAACGCTACTCCACGATGAGGCGCTGCGCGAGTCGCTGAACGAACACCTTGAGCAAGCGGCCCATCGGGTGGCCCCGGAGTTTGCCGCCTTCCTGACCCGCCATATCAGCGATACGGTCAAAAGCTGGGACTCACGCGATATGTCGCGGCAAATCGAGCTGAACATTGGTAAGGACCTGCAGTTTATCCGCATCAACGGGACGCTGGTTGGCGGCACGATCGGGCTGGTGCTGTGGTTGTTTTCACAAATCCCGTCGCTGCTGCATCTTCATATTTAATGGAACTTATTGTTTCAAATACATATTTATCATAAATATAAATTAACATCTGAAAAGGCATGGATATTTCTGTTGACCCTAAATTTATTGCAGTGTGAAGTGCTGGAATAGTGTGCACCTGTTAAGAGCCTATCCCAGTAGGCGCAATTGTTGTAGCCAGTTTGGACACGGACAGCGCGGAACAACGGAGCGTACACGTAGTACGTGAGGTTGTGAGCACTGCCCAGGGCCAAAATGGCAAATAAAATAGCCTAATGGGATAGGCTCTAAGCGTGCATCGCAAAACTCAACAAGGAGCCCCTGATGTTGCAATGGATGACCCGCTTTTTTGCCCGCCATTCCACCACGTTGTTCTTCCCGGCAGCGCTGATCTTGTATGATTTCGCGGCTTATCTGACCACCGATCTTATCCAGCCGGGCATCATCCACGTGGTACACGATTTCGACGCCGATGTGGCGCTGGCTCCCGCGTCGATCAGCCTGTATATGGCCGGTGGCATGGCGTTGCAGTGGCTGCTCGGGCCGCTCTCGGATCGTATCGGTCGTCGTCCGGTGCTGCTGACCGGCGCGCTGATCTTTACCCTTGCCTGCTTTGCGACCATGCTTACCACTTCGATGGAGCAGTTCCTCGCCGCGCGCTTTATTCAGGGCACCAGCATCTGTTTTATCGCTACGGTTGGCTACGTCACCGTGCAGGAAGCATTCGGTCAGACCAAAGCCATTAAGCTGATGGCTATTATTACTTCGATCGTACTGATTGCGCCGATTATCGGCCCGCTCTCAGGTGCTGCGCTGATGCATTTCGTTCACTGGAAAGTACTGTTCGGTATTATCGCGGCAATGGGCTTTATCGCCTGGCTGGGGCTGCTGCTGAATATGCCGGAAACCGTGCAGCGCGGCGACCTTCCCTTTAGCGCCAGCGGCGTGCTGCATGATTTCCGCGATGTTTTTCGCAACCGAATTTTTCTGTTCGGCGCCGCCGCGCTTTCGCTAAGCTACATCCCGCTGATGAGTTGGGTGGCGGTCTCGCCGGTGATCCTGATTGACGATGGCGGGCTAACGACCGCAGAGTTCGCCTGGACCCAGGTACCGGTCTTCAGCTCGGTGATCGTCGCTAACTTGTCGGTGGCGCGCTGGGTGAAAGACCCGACCCGCCCGCGCTTTATCTGGCGCGCGGTACCCATCCAGATGACCGGGCTGGCCGTGCTGATCCTCGGTAACCTGCTGTGGCCGCACGTCTGGCTGTGGTCGGTACTAGGGACCAGCTTATACGCCTTCGGCATCGGGCTTATCTTCCCGACGCTGTTCCGCTTTACGCTATTTTCCAACGATTTGCCAAAAGGGACCGTCTCGGCCTCACTAAACATTGTGATCCTCAGCGTCAGCGCCCTCTCCATCGAAGCGGCTCGCTGGTTATGGTTTAACAGCGGCAAGCTGCCTTTTCACCTGCTGGGCGTCGTGGCGGGGATCGCGGCCGCCTGCTGCCTGGCGGGATTATTAAATCGCCTTCGCCAGCATGAACCTTCGTCGCTGGCGACAGAGAAATAAACCTGTTTTAGCTATAGTGCTCGCATTTTTGCCGGGTGGCGGCTAGCGCCTTACCCGGCCTACAAAATACTGTGGGGGCCTTATTGATCAAGCAATACGGGTAAATCCGGCTTCCAGATCGGCAATCAAATCTCCCACATCCTCCAGCCCGATATGCACCCTCACCAGCGTCCCGCTGAAGTCAACATCCCCCGCCGGGCGAATGCTGTTCAGTTCCTCCGGCTGGTTTGCCAGAATTAATGACTCAAACCCACCCCAGGAATAGGCCATATGAAACAGAGAGAAATTATCGAGGAAATTCGCCATCTGCTCGTCGGTCAATCTGTTTTTCAGCACAAAGGAAAACAGACCGGAGCTTCCGGCAAAATCACGCTGGAAATATTCATGGCCCGGACATTCCGGTAACGCCGGATGGTTGACTCGCGCCACTTCCGGTCTTGCCGACAGCCAGCGAGCAATATGAATACTGCTCTCCTGGTGCTGCTTAAGGCGAATGGCCAGCGTACGCAGCCCGCGGCTACCGTTGTAGGCGGTATCAGCATCCAGCGTTTGCCCCATGAGATATGAATTCTCACGCAGACGATCCCAGCAGCGAGCGTTAGAAACCGCGGTGCCCAGCATCCCGTCGGAATGACCAATGGTGTACTTTGTTCCAGCCTGTATGGAGATATCGACGCCATAATCCAAAGCCTTAAACAGCACGCCCGCCGCCCAGGTATTGTCGATCATAATGATAATTTCAGGGTTAACCGCACGGATAGCTTTCACCATGCCCGGCACATCCTGCACTTCCATGGTGATGGAACTGGGCGATTCAAGAAACACCACCCGGGTTTCAGGGCGCAGAAGGTCCACAATACCCGCGCCAATCATCGGATCGTAATATGTGGTCTCAACATTGAATTTACTCAGGATCTTATTGCAGAAATCCTGGGTCGGCTCATAGGCAGCCCCGGTCATCAGGATATGGTCGCCACTCTCGACGAACGCCAGAATCGCGTTAGTCACCGCCGCAGCGCCGCAAGGATAGAGCGCGCAGCCCACACCACCTTCTAAATCACTCATCGCTTTCTGAAACGCAAAGTGGGTATAAGTCCCGCGCCGACCGTAAAACAGTTCCCCATTAGCGCGATTCGCAGTGGCAAATTTTTTGTCCTTCACGGTATCAAATACCAGTGAAGAGGCGCGCTGAATGACCGGGTTTACCGCCCCCTGTGTGTAACGTTTGTCACGTCCAGCGACGATCAGTTGCGTTTCGAGCTTGATAGAATCGTTCATAATATCTCCTGTTAACTGCTTAATCCGTATGGAAAACCTACACCGCCGCGACCGGCGAGTTCGCCTCAGCAATCACCTGCTTTTTCCCGGCAAACCTCTCCACTATCTGTGCCGCGTTTAAATCGTGGATCACGTTGATAAGCGTCGCCGGAGCGTCCGTTATCGCCCCCAGCACCACCAGCATTGGGATGGCTTCCATTGGAAGTCCCAGCGTAGTAACAATAAAGATTTCCCCAAGAAATGCGCCACCCGGTACGCCGCCAACGATGATGGCGGAAAGCACGGCGATCAGCATCGTCAGGAAGAACGTCTCAGCGGTGAATTCCATTCCCAACACCGAGTAAATAAAGACAATTTTCAACGCCGCAATCATCGCCACGCCGCCTTTATTCAGGTTGACCAGCAGCGGAATTGAGACGTCGACGATTTCCGGGTTGATCCCCATCGCTTTACCGGCACGTAGCGTCACGGGTAAGGTTCCTAATGAGGAACAGGTTCCCAGTGCGGTAACCGACGGCTCGATAGCGTTACGCCAGAAAGCCTTCACCGCAGGAATACCGCCGCCAATGTACGAATAAAAAATTGAGCCAAAAATGTAATAGACCAGAGTGGCAGCCATAAACAGGCCGATAGCGCGGGCAAAGGTCAACAACAGCGCGGAGTCCTGGCTTGCCATCGTCGCCGCGAAATAACAACCGAGCCCCACTGGCGCAACCTTCATGATGATGGAAACAATCTTCATAATGACGGTATTGATATCTTCCAACAGCGACGCGATGCGTTTACCCGCCTGCTCCGATTGTCCAATGGCAATACCGGCAATAATCGCCATCACGATCAGCGCAAGAATATTGGACTTAGAGAACAGCCCGATAAAATCGCTAGTGGTGATCATGCTGACAAAGTCCATCTTTCCGCTCCCTGCCTGTACAGACTGGGAGAGATCGATAGTGACGCCTTGCGCCGGGTTATACCAAAGCGCGAGTGCCACAATCCCGGCAGCTGGAATAAACGCCATCGCGATAGAAACGATAAAGATAATTGCCATAATGCGTCCCAACCTTTTCAGGTCGGTCATGCTGGCAATAGAGGACATCACGCTGATACCCACCAGCGGAACGATAATCATAAATAACAGGTTTAGGAATATCTGACCGACTGGCTGCAATTTGCTTGCTAATGCTGGAGCGTAAATACCTAACAGCCCACCAGCAACCAGAGCGGATAAAAGAATAATAGAAGATTTGTAGGGTTCGAGTCGTGTCCACATAACCGGCACCTTTTAATTTTAAATAATATTAAATGAGATTAAATTCACAATTTGATGATTTTTTGCCTTCCCCCCCTTTATTTTGTGATGCAACTCACTTAAGTTGTTATTTATTCACTTTAAACGCGTTTTATTTCCTATTAATCAATAATTACATGTTTAAATTACCAATGTAACCGCCTATTCGTACCGTTTTTGCAAATCACTTGTGAATAAAAGGAAAAAATGAGCGCGCAAATATCGCTAAAAAATTTAGAATTTTTTATCAAAATCGTAGACTGTGGAGGATTGTCTGAAGCCGCAGCTCAGCTCAACGTGTCGCCTTCGGCAGTCAGTAAAAGCCTGGCAGCAATGGAAAATTCGCTAGGAACCACCTTAATTAAACGCACGACCCGCAGTATTACTCTGACCGATGCAGGGCAATATTTGTTTAACCGCGCTAATAAATTACTGCAGGAGTTCGATGAAACACTCAATACCACTTCGAGCTATGATCAAAATCCGCAAGGCGAATTACGCGTCACGTGTTCAATTGCATTTGGTTATTCTCACCTGGTCAACCTGGTTGATAAATACCGCACGAAATTCCCGGATGTGAATCTTTATATCGACCTGAATGATAATTTTATCAATCTGAATGAAACTGATTTCGATATCGCCCTGCGTATCTCGACCGCACCGCCACAAAACTACGCCATGCGCAAGCTGGTACCGATCCGCTGGGCATACTGCGCTTCTCCGGGTTATCTCGCTAAAAAAGGGATTCCCCAACGCCGAATTGATTTGGCAGGCCACGACTGCCTGGTGTACCCCGGCCTCACGCCAGTGCTGAAAATAGCTGACGAGCAGGATCGCATGCATCAATTAAAACTTCATATGCCGATTCAAGCGAACAGCAGCCTGGTGCTGTTGAAGTCTGTGTTAGAGGATCAAGGCGTCGCATACTTGCCAACTTATTTGATCGGCGGGCATATTCAAAAAGAGGAAATCACGCCGCTGCTGCTTGATGGCACGATTACGTGTGAAACGCACGCCCTGTATGCCCTCTATTTCCCGAGCAAATACAGCAATCCGAAGGTACGTTCATTTATCGATTTTCTGGTTGCGGAACTGGGAACGCTGCCCACATGGGATAACTGGATCCCCGGATGAACGTTTGCGCTCCCCGTCAGTCTTCGACCCTTACCTGATAAACACCAAACGCGCCGGACTACCGGCGCTTCGGCTACTGCTGGATCGGCACTTTGGACAGGAAAAACGTCTCGCGACCTCCTGGAGACGCGCTACTCCACGGTCCAGGCTTCGCTAAAGCTCTCATCGGCGAACAGCTCCGTCAGGCCGCTGATCTGTTTAAGGCGCAGCACCTCGTCGGCATCCATACCGAGCTCTTCACCAATGCGTCGATCGTCCCATCCCTGACGGTGCAAATCGCGGACGATATCCGACATCGCCGCGATCTGGTGCTTTCCTCTGGCGCGATTATGACGAATAGTGGCGGCAATACGCTCTTTCTGCCCCTCGCGTTCAGCATTAATCAGGGTCACCGGAAGATAGCCATGCAGGCGTCGACTCAGCTCCGGACGCGTCTTACCAATCAAGTGGCGATGAAAACCATCCACGACCAGATGCCGCCGCTGCTGGCGGGCTACCACCACCGGTTGGGTGAAACCATCCAGTTCGATGGATCGCTCCAGAAGTTTCTTTTCCACCGTCGCCATCACGTTAGGATTATAGTCATTTGCCTCTACCGTTTTGGACTCGACCCACAGCACGCAGTCAACCGGTTCGCGGCAAAACGGGCTGTGCTGATGAATCAGGCTCTTCAGCTCGTTAATCGCTTTGATTTTCAGGTCAAGATCGTCAAACGACTCGAGATATTCGATCACTGTTTTAGCCACATCCGGTGACATCAGAGCGTCCTCCACTCTTTACGTTTATTGCTCATAAGCCGACAGTACCGTTCATAGTGCTTAGGCTGCGTCGGGCTGAATGACAGCATCCGGCACCAGAAATCGTTTTTCAGCAACGTTTTGCAAATCCGACGCCATGAGGGAACATCGCGATAGCCGAGATCTTTTTCCTGCTCATCGGGGATATCGTCAGGGAAACCACGGGTCTGGTACCAGTGCAGATAGATGGCGATTTTATTGCGGTAATGTTCAGCGGTTTTTTCCGGCATGCTGTCGAGCAGGAAGAGCGCATACTCGCGCCAGCTAAAGTGCGCAGGCTTGCGGATTTTCGTCTTCAGAGCAAAGTAGTCGCCGCTGGCATTGGCGTAAATCGCGCCGCTATGTGCGCCGCATACTCGTCGGCACATGCGTTCCCACGTCTCCGGCTCCAGAATGTGATAAAGCCATAACCCGCGCCGCTGCTCAGGGCCAAACGGCTCGCAGACGCGCATATTCTTTAGCGGTACTCCGGCGCGATGCATCAGGTCATAAAGCGGGTTGTAGGGCAGCCTCGACTTGTGGTTAAAAATCCAGATATCGCGAGTACGCCAGTCATAGAGCGGATAGCAGGTATAGCTGAACCCCTCAGGCGAGGCGGTCGTCCAGGGCTTATCGTCCTCAAAACGCAGTTTAGTTGGCGAGGTCAGCGCCATATAGCGATGCAGTGACTCATCGGTACGAATGCCGATTAGCGAAGCGAGACTCCGGCCCGCAGCCAGCCAGTGAGAGAACGCTGGAACAAAAGCTTCAAACGTCATTTCGGGCTGATAAAAAGGGAAAAAACCAGCATCGGTGATCGCGTCATCGGGCGGTTGCCTCACCCATTCAACGCCTGCCCGCCAGGCAACCCATTCCGGCTCATGCTGCGATACGCCGCTCACCGTCGTCATGGGCAGCGCCACCCAGTAGAACTGGCTCACCACGTCCTGATAGCGGTTTTTCATATTTTGCACGTGCTGGATAGTTAATAAATACTGCGCTTCCCAATCCACGAACAATACCGCAAACTTTTTCCCTTTTTGACGCGCGACGACCGCCGCCAGATGAAATAATACCGTTGAGTCTTTACCGCCGGAAAAAGATAAACAAACCTGCTCAAAAGTATCAAATACCCAATCCAGGCGTATCAGTGCAGCGTCAAAAACATTCATATTCAGTTTTACGCGTTTCATCCTTCGCCCCTGAGAAATGAATCGCTGTCAGAATATACTTATATACCCATCATCCTTCAAACTGCCTCTTTGTTGGCTGCGTCTTGAATGATTTTAAGTATAGATAAATTCCGTAAGCCAGATGACCTTATATCAGGTCCATAGATTATTCAGCCAGATACCAACATGCTGAAAAAAAGCGAGCGCAACTAAATGTTATTCACATCAAAAAAAGATATTATCCCATTTAAATTCATAAGGTTATTGGAATATCTTCTATTATCTTCATTTACTCATAAAGATGTGATCTTAATCACATTTATCCTTCGAGGTATTTTATCAATGTCATCCCTTGCTGGGAGAAAAACATCGTGCCTTAGCGCAACTACATCACCAATATCGGATATAATCTCAAGCCCTGTTTAACGCTAACGATATTTATAAAGGAATGTTAATGAGCGATATAGATCTCAGCCCGGCACAACGCGATCTTCTACGCGAGAAGCTGTGTCAATACTGCGAAGAGAATTTTGAACTGGAGTTGGAGCAATTTGACGCCGAATTCTTTGTCGACTTTATCGCTAAAGAACTGGGGCCGATGTTTTATAACGCCGGGATTGATACAGCGATTAGCACCCACGTCGCCTGGAGCGATCGGATTCAGGAAGAGATGGACCTGAAAAAAGTCTATTAACACCAACCGTCCAATAGCTCGACATGAGTGGGAGATCAATAAAGACTTACTATTAACATGGTTATAATGCGGCTTCTTTCATCATCTCCCGTGTACGGGGAAGGAAAACCATGTCGCTTATCACCGATCTACCCGCCATTTTTGACCAATTCTCCGAGGCTCGCCAGAAGGGCTTTCTCACGGTCATGGATCTTAAAGAGCAAAATATCCCGCTGGTTGGCACCTACTGCACCTTTATGCCGCAGGAGATCCCGCTGGCCGCAGGGGCGGTAGTCGTTTCACTGTGCTCAACCTCCGACGAAACGATTGAAGAGGCGGAAAAGGATCTGCCGCGCAACCTCTGTCCGCTGATTAAAAGCAGCTACGGATTTGGCAAAACCGACAAATGCCCCTACTTCTACTTTTCCGACCTCGTAGTGGGCGAAACCACCTGCGACGGCAAAAAGAAGATGTATGAGTACATGGCCGAATTCAAAGCCGTGCACGTCATGCAGCTACCTAACGGCGCCAACGACGACGCCTCTCGGGCGCTGTGGAAAGCAGAAATCCTGCGCCTGCAACGGGCGGTAGAAGACCGCTTCGGCATGCCCATTACCGAAACCGCCCTGCGCGAAGCCATTGTCCTTAAGAACCGCGAACGCCGGGCGCTGGCGAACTTCTATCGCGTCGGGCAACTTAACCCGCCCGCGCTCAGCGGCAGCGATATTTTAAAAGTGGTTTACGGCGCGACTTTCCGCTTCGACAAAGAAACGCTGATTGATGAGCTCAACAGCATGGCCGAACGGGTTCGCCAGCAATGGCAGGAGGGCAAACGGCTGGAATCGCGGTCGCGCATTCTTATCACCGGCTGCCCGATTGGCGGCGCGGCGGAAAAAGTGGTGAAGGCGATTGAGGACAACGGCGGCTGGGTGGTCGGTTTTGAAAACTGCACCGGAGCCAAGGCCACCGAGCGCTGCGTCGAAGAAACCGGCGACGTCTACGATGCCCTGACCGACAAATACCTCGCCATCGGCTGCTCCTGCATCTCGCCGAACGACCAGCGCTTAACCCTGCTCAGCCAGATGGTGGAAGAGTACCAGGCCGACGGGGTGGTGGATGTCATTTTGCAGGCCTGCCACACCTACGCGGTGGAATCGCTGGCGATTAAACGCCATGTGCGCAATCAGCACAATATTCCCTATATCGCCATTGAGACCGACTATTCGACAGCGGATATCGGCCAGCTCAGCACCCGCGTCGCGGCCTTTATTGAAATGTTGTAGGAGGCATGAGTGACGTTTACCGCAGGGATTGATTCCGGTTCTACCGCCACCAAAGGCATCCTGCTCCAGGACGGCGCGATCCAGCGCCGTTTTCTCTGCCCGACGCCGTTTCGCCCCGCCAATGCCATCGTTGAGGCGTGGGAAACGCTTTGCGCCGGGCTGGATGAACGGCCGTTTTTAACCTTAACCGGCTATGGTCGCCAACTGGTAGATTTTGCCGATAAGCAGGTGACGGAGATCTCCTGCCACGGTCTCGGTGCGCGTCTGCTGGCACCGGAGACCCGGACGGTCATCGACATTGGTGGTCAGGATAGCAAGGTTATCCAGTTGGATGATGACGGCAATCTCACCGATTTTTTGATGAATGACAAATGCGCGGCGGGCACCGGGCGCTTTCTGGAGGTTATCTCGCGTACGCTCGGTACCAGCGTCGAACAGCTCGACAGCATCACCGAAGGGATTGAACCGCATGCGATCACCAGCATGTGCACGGTGTTCGCCGAATCCGAGGTCATCAGCCTGCGTTCAGCCGGAGTGCCGCCGGAGGCCATTCTCGCCGGGGTGATCAACGCCATGGCCCGGCGCAGCGCCAATTTTATTGGCCGCCTGTCGGCACAAGGCCCGCTGCTGTTTACCGGCGGCGTCAGCCACTGCGCGGCGTTCGCGCGAATGCTGGAGGGCCATGTCGGCATGGCGGTGCATACGCATCCCGACGCGCAGTTTGCCGGGGCGATCGGCGCGGCGCTGATCGGTTTACGTCAGAGGAACCGCAGGTGACGGAATATTTGTTTTTATTTCATTCGACGGTAGGCGTGGTGCGTACCCGCAAAGCCCTGCAGGCGGCGGGAATGACCTTCCGGGTGAAGGACATTCCACGCCAGCTGCGCGGTGGCTGCGGGCTATGCATCTATCTGAGCTGTGAAGCAGGAGCGGAACAGCGGTGGGCTGTTCCCGGTGAAACGCAGGCTGTTTACCATTTTGACGGCGAGGCGTTTGAACTCCTGCACGAATTCCCGCCTGCCGTATCATCTTACTGATAGTTAATGGTAAATTCGACCGACGTATCGGCCTTACCTGCCCGCAGCGTGCTCTCATTGTTACGGGCATAGCGCGCTCTCAGCGGTATTGCGTAGCTGGCGGTAGTTTGCAGCAGCGTCAGGCCAGAGTCGGTCAACGTATTGGCTTTAGAATTGGTTAGCACATTCACGTTATCGCGATTTTGTATCTCCAGGCACATGCCTTTTGCCATATCGATATCATCGGTCAGCGCTGCGCACTCGCCGCCAGCCGCCAGGGTTTGATAACCGCTGGCCGGATTAAGCAAAAAACCAATGCTATTGGCCATATCCGGCCCGGCTATCGTATAGTCGGTCGAGCTTCGCCAGCGGATGACTGCCGTCGACGAAGAGTCTGATGCATTACGGTTATAGCGCCCGTACATCGGCGGACAGTTCAGGAGATTGATGTTGAAATCCACCCATTCAGTCGTCGTCGATTGCGCAATAGAGTGTTCCCCCATTGGCACTGTCACATCCGGCGTCTGGCAGGTACCCGCAACGACATTCACACCACCCGAGATATTCCAGCGGTAACCATAATCCTGGGTTACACCAGTGGCATTCGTTGCCTGAGCGGAATGAGTAATCGCCGGGTACGTGAACGCCACAGTCCAGGTACCCGGGGCAATATCCCCGACTTTCACCAGCAGGAGTTCAAAGGCCTGATCGGCGTATGACGTGCCAAAGCTCCTCGATTCCGTGTCTGGAATATTCGTTTGCTTCGTAGAGGAGTCCGGCAATCCATATAACGATGTTGAATTATTGTTATAGGTAACGGCGACAACCACCCCAATGCCGGAAACCCCGGTACTGTAAACATTAAGCCCCTGGTACTGCCCGACAACTGCAGGCAGCGAACCCTCAATGTTTAACGCATGGACTAACTTAAGATACTCCCCGCCAGGCACGTTCGAAGTGCAGCCATCAACGCCGATGACCTGCGTATCGGCATCATAAATGTACTGCCTGTAAAGTACGGAGCCTACGGGTAGATCGCGTAATGCCGAAACCGTCATACCTTTGCCTAATACATAAACATATTGATCAACATAAGTGGTACGGCCAGAATAGTTTTTCGTACAGGTAATCGAAGCAAACGAAACGAACGGCAGCAGTAATAGCCCCGCCATACTCCATCGTAGCCAGCTTTTAGTCGGCATAATTCCCCTCCCAGGAGGTCAGCGGCATTCGGCATTAATATTGACAATCTCCGTCCCTGAAGAGGCCGGAAGTGAATAATTGATGGCGCAGGAATCCTCTTTGCTATCCCCCCAGCTCACCCACAGCTGGCCAGAAATATGAGCAAGACGGGCAAAAATACGTTGCCCCTGCCCCACTACGCCCACCACGTTTTGTTCCGCATCCAGCACATCCGCGCCGAACGGAATCATCTGGCCGTTGGTTAGTTGAATCATCACGGCCTGCCCTTGTACGGTATCAAAATGCAGCTTAACCACCGCACCGCTGTAAGGCGCGATTTTCTGGCTGGTATTTTCCAGCTCAACGTTCTCCGATATACCTTTAGGATCGATCTCAATCTGGTTGATCTGGTAAGCGTTAAGATAAGGAACAATGGCATAACCAAAACGGTCGACAGTAACTCCTGGGTAACCACTCACTTTTGCCCCTTGAGCACCTTTAGCCTCGACCAGCGCCATGGTATCCGCGGTGTAAGGGGTCAACGTCACGCCGCCACTATGTGCAACTGCGCCGCCGCTAATGCCAAAAGAATAATTACTATAATGTTTACCTGTTCCCACCTGCGCCTGAAGCATTGCCAGAGAACTGCGTAACGAGGTGTTCAGCGAACCGCTGGTCGAATCCCCTTTATTGGAATTCGACGCCGACAGACCATAGCTCAACGAACTGTCTTCCAGCGCTGTACCGCTCAGCCCCAACTGTTCGCGTACCGCACCGCCAGGATCGTGATTCAGGTTCATCGACATCTGGCTGAACGGCGTCGTATTGCCGAGCGGAATGCTCAGCGTCAACTGGTAGTGGTTTTCATAATCGCCATCACCGTTGCGGTTACGGCTCATACTCAGTCCGTAGCTCACTCGCCCCAGAGCATTGTTATAACCAAACTGGTACTGGCGATCGGTTCCCTGATTTGCGTCCCAATAATCCTGCTGCCAGACGTTAAGGTAAAAATTCCCCCATCCTTCAGGCAAATTCTGGCTGGCGCTGATGTTGAGGCGGCTTTTGGGTCGATGAATATCCCAGGTATCATCGCCATATTTCTGCGCATCACGGATCTGCATCGCAGTCATAAAGTCCAGGTATTCTTCTGTCGAATAACGATACGCCGCAACGCTAAAATTACTGCCCGTCGACATAATAAACTGACTGTACTTCAGCTGATAGCTTTGCCCGGACATGCGTTTGCTATAGCCCTGCAGGGGCTTATCCAGCTGAGTTTGCGCCTGGGTGGCATCCAGAGAAAATGTCCCTACAGGCGTGCCTAACGCGACGCCCAACATACCTGCCTGATAATCTTCATTACCCTGAAGACCTGCATAACCTGTAAAAAAGTTATTCAGACCACGACGCCATGTCAGTTCGCCAAGAAACGGCTCGCTTTCAACCTGATCTTTGCGAAGCTTGCCCATCGTCACACTATAGTGGTTAGTGCCAGAACGGAGTAGATTACTGGTCGCCGCGTAGGGGATGGTCTGCTGCTGCTCGGAACCATCCGCCTCCTTAATGACCAACTGCAGGTCACCGCCGTAACCTGTGGGATAGAGATCGTTAATTTCAAACGGACCGGGTGATACGGCCGTTTCATATAACAGGCGTCCCTGCTGGAAAATCTGCACCTTCGCCGATGTACGAGCCGTTCCTCGCACGATAGGTGCATAACCTCGCTGGGAATCAGGCAGCATCTGCTCCTCATTTGCCAACTGAATGCCGCGAAATGCAAGGGTATCAAACAGCTCACCCCGGGTATTGCGGTCACCTAATGTCAGGCGTCCTTTTATCGCCGGAATGTCGCGCTGAACGTAGGAATTGAGCGCTTGATAGTGGCTGCCGATGTCATCCTGCCAGCTCCAGTTGCCATTGTGACGAAAATACCAGTTCCCCAGGTTAAAACCCGTAGTAATCCCCGAATAAGCACTTTCGTTTTCCGTTCCCCGGTTTTGCTGGTGATAATAGTTAGCGTTGTAGGTTAGCAGCCCCGCCGTCACGCCTTTGTTCCACTGCACCGGGTTGACGTAACCGCGCGGATTACGTACCAGATAAAGCGCTGGGATTGCTAAATCCAACGTTTGGTTGCTGGGGTCAAATTCCGACGTTACCTGAGGGATAATTTCCGCTGTCGCGAGGCAGGCATCATCCGCGCTATTAGCCAGCAGCGATTGCGCATCGTCGCTAAGTTTCTCGATATTCAGCGGCAGCGTGCGCCATGTTTCAGTGGTCAGGCATATGGCCCCTGTTTTGGCTGGCGGTTTTCCCTCGCTAACCGTAATATCCTGGAATCCCTGATACTGGTTGTTGATCCGCAGCTCAACGCGATATTTGCCGGGCACGGCCAGGTTGTGTTCATAGTGGGTAAGATCGATCTTTTTCTGGCTGCCCTGGCTCATAAAGGTGCTATTAAACTGCACTTCATCTGCATCCTGCGCGATAGCAAAAGGGCTAAAACCAAGCGAGATCGCCACGACCAGAGGCGTCGGTTTAAAATTGCAGGAACGAATCATCAAGAACCCCGTTCTATTCCATTACTGTTTACAGGGCGGCGACTACACAATGAATACCGCATTAATTTATTTTTTATTAGGTTCCACAGGGCGTAGAGCGCCGTAGTCATTGATAATCATCGGGTACCAGCGGGGGGTTACGCGGTCCAGCGACCAGGTATGAGTTTCACCTGGCGTTAACATGCTGCCTGCGCCAATATTTTTTTCCCCTTTTTCATCTTCTGAAAAGTAGGCTACCGTCACGTGGTATGGTGTGACGTTATGCGCGGTGACTTTATTTCCCTGACGCTTCCATACCACTTTTTCCGGTGCGTCACTCGCGTTTTTAATGAGGTTTTTTGGGCGATAAAAAAGTTTCAGACGCGAGCGAAAAGCCATCGATAGCAAGTTTTTCTCTGCCAGTTCGCCTTTAACCATGGGGGGAATTTCCAGAACATTAAGATAAAAAATGGATTCTTTATCCTGCGGTAATGCTTCGCCCGTATAGCGAATACGCAGCGTTTGTCCTTTTCCAGCGTTAACACGGTTAATCGGTGGAGTTAATAAAAAAGGAGCTTTTGCCGTATCCGGGGTCGAAATTTGATCACCATCATCCACCCAGGATTGGATAAGCACCGGTGAACTCCCCTTGTTTTCCATCTTAACGGAGACTTCCCGTTCGCTTTCCGGGTAAATAACACGCGTTCCTGTAATGACTACAGAGCTATAAACAGGAAAGGCCGCCGCCATGGCAAGTAGTATGGCAATAATGTTTTTTTTCATTATAGAATCCGTCCTGTTAACCGATGGAATTCCTTCCATCGGTGTTTTCATATGTCATCCGATGACGATGAATTTACTGATAATTAATGCTGAAGCTGACATCACTGGTCACAGGGCCTGCTGTCGTAGCTCCCAGTGCATAATACTGAACGGCATAAGGCAGTATAGTGGTTCCGGTGCTCGCACCAGCGGTATTAGGGATAACAACAGGGGTATTGGTTGAAGTTTGTGAACTACGGCCAATATCAATTTTCATATTACTCTGAGCATCGATCAGCTGCAGCTGTACGTTGCCCGCGCCACTCATAGCTGTATTCACCAGATTGTTAGTGGTGCTATCTACACTCGCACCGTTTTCAAAGTATGCCGCTGCCGTAGACGTGGTTACCAGACCCGTACAACCAGAAAGCTCAATATTAAATTGAGTGCGTCCCGCTACAGCGCCAGGAGCAGCTAAAGCCTGAACAGAAAGAGTAGGCAGTACAACCGTAGCCGGTGAAGGAGAACCATCAATAGCAATCTGACAGGTAGAATCGGTTAGCTCGCCCTGGAAATTGATTTGCCCATCAGAGGCCTGAGCGCCAACAGCAACCAGGCAGGAAACTACAGCGGTAGATAATAATAAACGCTTCATATTTAACTCCATGTTAAAAAAGTCCCTGGATAAGGGGATGTCATTTACAAAAAAAACACTTCTGTTGGAATTTAAACGTCCAACACACGGTCCCATAGCGGTCAATTATTTATTAATACTGATATAATAATATTAGTAATAATAAAATCGCCACTTCACTTATATATTTAAAAAAATAAATATCTTCACAACCAACGTTCAAGATTGATAGAGTATTTTTATATTTCCAGAGGTAATTCTGTACCCTTTCCCAGGGATTCGTTCAATCATATTCTCGTCAAAGCCAGCTAATATCAAATTTTGCTTTAAGGCTGATATCACCTGCACTAATCTGGAATGTGAAGAACTCAACCCATTTTTATCCCAGACATGATGCATGATTTCATTATCGGTAATAATGTCCTTTTGATGTTGCATCAAAAGAAAGAATAAAAGATTAGACATAGTACTACGCAAAACAATCGGGCTAGTGCCCAGCAAACGGCCAGAAACATTAACAATCTTAAGTGGGCTGTCGAAACAAAAATTTGCATCATCAATCATAAAGCCAAAAACAGATAATGACATTCACATATCCTTATATAATCATCCATAATTATACATCAAGTGAATATATAAATATTTTCCCTGGTGCGATCCAATAATAATCTTATTTCTTGTGGAGATTATAATCTTAATATTAATGAAATCTCAAGCAATGTGAATAATAGGTATAAATATCAACTTAACAACAAAAACAAGAATAAAAAACCATTTTTCAATCAAAAATCAATACATAAAACTAAACAGAATGAAGAATAATCTTAAGAAATTCAGATTAAACAATAAAAACTTAACTCTTTATTTTTAATGAAATTAGAATAAAACACTAAAAATTAAAATAAAATCAATAAAAACAAAAAATTAAGCAAGCTATAAATACCTAAGATAAATCATGAACTAACTTTATTTTATGTAACAAAAGACCATTTCATTCATATATAAGATACTTCACATACGGTTCATTTTTATTTTATATAAATAGGCATTATCTAATCAGATATTATTTTAAGGGGCTAATACATTAGAGCCCCCTATGCGGTTTTCCACAAAACGTCAAACCACACATTATTATCCCTACGTAAAAATACGGTTCACTCCGTAAACACAAACCGCGTCGGCGCAAAACAGTTCAGGATTCGATGCACCAGAAAGACCATGGTCAGCGTCACCACTAAGGCAACGGTTACGGAGGTAATGCGGTACAGATCGCTGAACACCAGATCCTGGTCAGGATGCAAGTTCTGACCGAACATAATGCCGATGGTAGTGATACTGGCGAAGCCCACACCCGCGCCGACTTTCTCCATCACGTGCAGGCGGGCGCTAAAGGCCAGGCCGAGTCCAATCAGCGGCATCATCAGCACCATATGGTTGCTAAAATCATAGATAACCAACTGCACCAGCAAAATATAGAGACAGGCCATCACCACCCCCACCACGCGCCAGATCGAGCTAATCACCGCCCCGCGATAGTGCATCGGGAAGAGAATTAAGATCCCCGCCATCAGCGCCGACAGGGAATCACTCAGATCGCAGAGCTGGAAGATAACAAAGATCACCGTCGCCACGCTGCCGGAGAGCAGCGATTCATGGCGAATACGAGCGGCATCTTTTTCAATACGCGGCGGCGGCTTGCGCGGTTCCACGTCCGGGATAAAGTAGTTGAGCAGCGCGCTGAGGGCCACCGCCATTACGCACGCCTCCATGTTGGAGAACATCAGCGTGTGCCAATTGCTGGTGGGATAGCTCATAAAGTTGAGCATCGTGCTCTGGCATACCACGCCCATCGAGCCCAGCAGAAACAGCGGCCCCTGGCTCATAAAGCGAAAACGCATCACGTACAGGCCAAAGACCACCAGCGTCATAATTACTGGCCACTGCGAAAGATAGCCGACAATCAGCACCATTTCGACGCAGTTTACCGCTGCGCTGAACACAAACTGCCGCGCCACGTGACGGTTAAATACCGGTACCAGCGAAAGCAGCATCAGCGGATAAACCACGAAAAAGACGCCGTACTGCACATCGTAGAAGGTCGAAATGCTGAGCGCGATAGTTCCGGCTACGGCGATGCGCAGCGTCTGGCGAAAATCATTGGGCGTGTAGACGATATTGCCGTGCGGGGTGAATACCCGCGCCAGGGTATTAATAGACATAATGCAGCAGGCTCACCAGATGGATCTGCGCACCAGCAAAGGTGCGGGCAAACGGGCCATCGCTATTATACAGCTGCACCGTAGCGCGCGCGCCGGTGGGCAGCGGCTTGTCCAGCGGCTCATCGAGCGCTACGTGGATACGCATACGCTGCGCATCACGCACCCAGCGGGTGGACTGCTCAGGCTGCGACAGCTGACCGTTGACCTCTTCCTGCCCGGCCAGAATCCCGGCATCGCTGCTGGTGACGCGCGCTTTAAAAACTTTACCCGGCAGCGCATCAAACACCACCGCCGCATCGGTATTCACGCCGGTGTGGCGCAGGCTCTTCTCGCGGAAATCGGCAACGATATCGGTGTGATTGCTCACCAACGCCAGCAACGGCGTGGCGGCGGTGGCGTACAGTCCGGGATTGAGCTGAAGGTTGCTTACCATGCCGTCAGTTTCGGCGCGGACCTTTGTCCAGCCGAGGTTAAGCTGCGCCTCTTCCAGCGCATTGCGATACTTTTGCAACGTCACGTTGCGCGCATCATCGCGTTCGCCACGCTGGATCAGCAGGTTCTGGATGCTGGCGCTGAGCGCACTGACCGACTGTTCGCTGGTTTGCCAGGTGGTGCGCACTTTATCCAGATCCGACTGCGAGACGTTCTGCATAGTGCTCAGCCGTTGATAGCGATCGAGCGTAACCTTGTCGTTGCGCGCGGTGTACTGGGCAGTGCGCAGGTTGGCGCGGGCAGAGGCGATCTGCGCGTCCAGCTGCTGGTTGCTCAGCTTCGCCTGCTCAAGGGCGATTTGCGCGGCCTCTACTTTGTTAATAAACGGCGTCGGGTCCAGCTCATAGAGCAGGTCGCCCTTCTTCACCTGGCTATTATTATGTACATAGACATGGGAGACATAGCCGGAGACGCGCGACGAGACCGGGGTCACCACGCGCATCACGGTGGAGTCCGGGGTGAGCGGGATCCAGATATCGGCAACGATAAACCAGGCGAATATCGCCAGAAACGCGGCAATACTCACCCTTACCCAACGGGCAAACTTCTGTTCAGGGGTCATCATAGTTTTTTAGATCTTATTATCTTCTTCGCGGATAGTCCGCAGATTGCAGGCGATGTGATTTAACGTGGCGCTGAAGGTGGCAAGTTCCGCCTCGGGAATGGTTCGGGTGACGCGGTTTTGATAAGTCTCAATCACGCGGTTCAGCTCTTCCAGCCTCGATCGGCCTTCCGCCGTCAGCGTCAGCAGGCGTATGCGTTTGTCATAGGGCGATGTGGAACGCAGCAGATAGCCCTGCTTTTCCAGCTGCGTGAGGGTGCGCATCAGCGGCGGCAGTTCAATGCCCTGCACCTCCGCCAGCTCGCTGACCGAGACGTTATCCCCCAGCTGATGCAACTGCATCAGCACCGTCCAGCTTGACTGAGTCAGGCCAGTGTCGGTAATGGCAGAATCGATAATCGCGCGCCACTGGCGCACCACCATCGCCATGCGCATCCCCATTGGGCGGCGGGCAAACAGGTCGTCTTCGGTCATCTTCTTTTCCTCATTTAACGATGAGGAAAATAATACTTATCAAGATAACTATCAAGAAACAAAGGACAGAGAAGCATGAAATGATAAATTCTGTGAATGTAAATTCCCGATGGAGTATCGGTTTGGTATGGTAGCCCGGACAGGCGCGTCAAGCGCCGCCTCCGGGGAAACCCCGGTCGCGCTGACGTTTACCGGGGCTACGAACGCGCGCGGGGTGAAAAACCGCACGTTTTAATTGATCTGATCCCGGCGCAATCCAACATCTCTCAGCTGTTCATCGCTCATTCGCCGCAGAACTCGTCGCGTTTGCATACGAAGCCACCATTTTCTGATCGCTCGCCCTAAAAATACGAAGCCGATAAACGGCTGTTTTGCCCGGTTCTCGTGAAATTCCATCCTCTGCCTCCTCGCCTTGCCAGAGGCTTTATCTTCGCGGATCTGAGGCTAGACAATACAGATTCAAAAAACACTTTTCTTTAACATACAGATTGATTAAAACGATATCTGCGTGCGGTTTTCACCGCCAATCTGTACCGGTTTATCCATCTGTATGGCAACAAAAAGGGATACAGCATGACTCGCTACCAACATCTGGCCAATTTGCTGGCTGAGCGTATTGAACAAGGGCTATATCGCCATGGCGAAAAGCTGCCCTCAGTGCGCAGCCTTAGCCAGGAGCACGGCGTCAGCATCAGCACCGTCCAGCAGGCTTATCAGACGCTGGAGCAGCGCCAGCTGATCACCCCGCAGCCGCGATCCGGCTATTTTGTTGCGCCACAAAAAGCCCAGCCGCCGGTACCGCCGATGTCGCGCCCTGTACAGCGCCCGGTGGAAATAACCCAGTGGGATCAGGTGCTGAACATGCTCGACGCCCGCAATGACAAAACCATCATCCCGTTCGGCGGCGGCTCCCCGGACGTATCTCAGCCGAGTTTAAAACCGCTGTGGCGCGAGCTCAGCCGGGTGATCCAGCATAATATTATCGATGTGCTGAGCTACGATGAGCTGGCCGGACGCCGCGAACTACGCGAGCAGATTGCTCGCCTGATGCTCGATGGCGGTTCCGTCGTCACCGCCGACGAGCTGGTGATCACCAGCGGCTGCCACAGTGCGCTATCGCTAGCCCTGCTTGCGGTATGCCAGCCCGGCGATATCGTTGCCGTTGAATCCCCTTGCTATTACGGCACCATGCAGATGCTGCGCGGCCTGGGGATCAAAGCCATTGAGATCCCCACCGATCCGAACAGCGGGATCAGCGTCGAAGCCCTGGAGCTGGCGCTGGAGCAGTGGCCGATCAAAGGGGTCATTCTGGTGCCGAACTGCAACAACCCGCTGGGATTCATCATGCCGGACGCCCGTAAACGCGCCGTGCTGTGCCTCGCCCAGCGCCACGATATCGTGATTTTTGAGGATGACATTTACGGCGAGCTGGCGACCGACTACCCGCGCCCGCGCACCATCCACTCGTGGGATATCGACGGTCGGGTCATACTCTGTAGCTCGTTTACCAAAACCATCGCTCCCGGCCTGCGCATCGGCTGGGTCGCCCCGGGCCGCTACTACGATCGCCTGTTGCAGATGAAATACGCCGCCAGCGGCACCAACGTCCCCTCGACCCAGCTGGCGGCCTCCACCTTTATTCGCGAAGGCCACTATCACCGCCACGTGCGAAGAATGCGGCAGATCTACCAGCGCAATATGGAGCTCTACACCTGCTGGCTGCGGGAATATTTTCCCTGCGGCATCTGCGTCACCCGTCCAACTGGCGGCTTTATGCTATGGGTCGAACTGCCCGAGCAGGTGGATATGGTCTGCGTCGCCAAACAGCTGTGCCGCATGAAGATCCAGGTCGCGCCGGGATCGCTGTTTTCGGCTTCAGGGAAGTATCGTAACTGCTTAAGGATCAACTGCGCCCTGCCGCCGATTGAGAAACATCGGGAGGTGATGGTGCAGCTGGGCATGGCGGTGAAGGTGGCGATGGAGTGAGTAATAATTTCAACTGACTGGAAAAATATATGAGAAGTAACCTAAAATCATTTTTGATAAATGCATTAAAAATTATTCCGGGGTATGATTTCCTCTCGGAAATGTATATATTCATTAAACATCCTGAAATATATGACGGCACCCATGAATATGCTCCACTGGTAAACTCTGGCGCTAATTTATTAAAATCAATACTGATTGTAGGCTCATTGATAGCTGCATTCAGTTTTCTTTCAATTAAATTAGCTCCCATAACTAGCTTTAAATTAATATTCAATCAACTATATTGGTACATTCTTTTGTTAATCCAACCTATAAAGTTTGGAGTCTTTTTCTGGCTGTGCATGTCTACAGCAACTCGATTTAAAAAAAATGTGTGTCATAGTGTTTATTTTTTTCAGGTGCTTCAAACCTACGCTGTTATTAATGTAATAATATTCTTCTTGTTTTGCATAGCAATCAACAGAATTTTCCTTACTGGAGATTTTAACAGACCATCTGGCAATATTGATCTAATGATAGGTTTTATATTGGCATTGCTTGTTCTTACACTTACATTCAGACTATTAATAGCTCCATCATTTCGTTACTTGTCGATGTATTACAAAAAACCATCCAGTGCAATTATCCTTCTCTTATCAATTAGCATCTCTTATTATTCAGCTAATCAAATAAAATTAGTAGACGGAAAGGGAATGGTGAACAAGAAAGAATTCTGCGAATTATCTTATGATTTAAAAATAAATCCCTCACACATTAATAAAATTGATAAAAATCTATACCTGAATGAGTGCATAAATATCTTCTCCCGGAATTGATAATTATGTAAAATCAGAAGGTTCCTGTTCACGTAAAGAGAGAACTATGGCTGACCTGAACCTGAGTACCCTGACGGAAGCAGACATCATCACCAAACGCGTTATGCCCGCCATCCTTGATGCTGGCTGGAACGACACAACGCAAATCAGACAAGAGGTCAAACTCCGGGACGGTAAGGTCATCGTGCGCGGCAAAGTCGCAGCGCGTAGAACGGTGAAATCCGCCGATATCGTGCTCTACCACAAACTCAATATGCCACTAGCTGTTATCGAGGCCAAAGCCAATAAGCATGAAATCGGCAAAGGCATGCAGCAGGCGCTGGGTTATGCGCACCTGCTAGACGTTCCCTTTGCATTTGCTTCTAACGGTGATGGTTTTATCTTCCACGATAAAACTTCTACTGGCGCGATTGAGCGAGAAATTACCCTCGACGAATTTCCAACGCCTGACGAATTGTGGCAGAAATATTGCCTCTGGAAAGGTTATACCGCCGCCCAGATGCCGATCGTCACACAAGATTATTACAACGACGGCAGTGAGAAACGGCTGCGCTACTACCAGCTTCAGGCCATCAACAAAACGCTAGAAGCCGTTTCCACCGGGCAAAAGAGATTATTACTGGTCATGGCGACAGGAACGGGTAAAACGCTGACAGCGTTCCATATCATCTGGCGTTTATGGAAAGCCGGAGTGAAGAAACGCATCTTGTTCCTGGCTGACCGAAACGTCCTTGTTGATCAAACCCGACTTGATGATTTTCAGCCTTTTGGTTCCGCAATGACCAAAATCACCGGGCGCACTCTCGATCCCGCTTTCGAAATCCATCTTGCGCTTTATCAAGCGTTAACCGGCAATGAAGAGCATCAAAAAGCGTTTAAGCAGGTTTCACCAGATTTCTTTGATCTGATTATCATCGACGAGTGCCACCGCGGTAGCGCCTCCGAAGACAGCGCCTGGCGTGAAATTCTGGATTATTTCAGCTCCGCTACCCAGATTGGTATGACTGCCACACCGAAGGAAACGCACGAGATCTCCAATAGCGACTATTTTGGCGATCCGATCTACACCTATTCGTTGAAAGAAGGCATTGAGGATGGGTTCCTCGCGCCTTACAAAGTGGTACGTGTCGATATTGATGTTGATTTACAGGGCTGGCGGCCCGTGCGTGGCCAGAGTGATCTCAACGGTGAACTGATTGACGACCGAATCTATAACCAGAAAGATTTCGACCGCACGATGGTCATCGACGAGCGTACTGAACTGGTGGCAAAAACCATTACCGATTACCTCAAACGCACCAATCCGATGGATAAAACCATCGTATTTTGCGAAGACATTCCTCATGCTGAACGAATGCGTCGGGCACTGATCAATCTCAACTCGGAGATGGTAAAACGTAACGATAAATACGTGATGAAAATTACCGGCGACGACGAGGAAGGAAAAGGTCAGTTGCAGAATTTCAGCGACAAGAAAAAAGAATGGCCGGTAATTGTAACCACCTCAGAACTGATGACCACCGGCGTGAACGTCAAAACCTGCAAACTGATCGTGCTGGATCAAACCATCCGCTCGATGACCAAATTTAAGCAGATTATCGGCCGCGGTACTCGCATCGAAGAGAGCTACGGCAAACTGTGGTTCACCATTCTCGACTTTAAAAAGGCCACTGAGCTCTTCGCCGATGAGCGTTTCGACGGCATCCCGGAAAAAGTGATGGAAGCCACTGCGGATGACATTGCCGACCCGGATTCCGGGTTCGATGAAAAGCTGGATGAAGACAATATTGACGTTTTTGCAGAGGACGACGTTACAGGGGCTGATGAAGATCCAGCAACGTATACGACCGGCTCATTCGACAATTCAGGCCCACTTCCGGAAGAGGAAGACAACCGAATCCGCAAATTCCATATTAACGGTGTCACCGTAGGCGTCGTGTCTCAGCGCGTTCAGTATTACGATGCCGACGGCAAGCTGGTCACCGAGTCATTCAAAGATTACACCCGCAAAACCGTGCTCAAAGCCTGCGCCTCACTGGATGATTTTGTTCAGAAATGGCAAGATGCTGACCGCAAAGCGGCGGTGATCAAAGAGCTCGAATTACAGGGAATCCTTTGGGATGTGCTGGCGGAAGAGGTTGGCAAAGATCTCGACCCGTTCGACATGCTCTGCCATGTGGTGTATGGTCAGCCGCCGCTCACGCGCAAAGAGCGCGCAGACAACGTTCGCAAGCGTAATTATTTCACTAAATATTCCGATGTCGCGCAGACCGTGCTCAGCAATTTGCTGGACAAATACGCCGATGCGGGCGTGGAAGAAATCGAGAATATTCAGGTGCTGAAGCTCAAACCGTTCGACCAGATGGGAACTCTGCAGGAGATCATCACCGACGGTTTTGGCGATAAAGGCACCTATATGCAGGCAGTGATCGACCTGGAAAGCGAAATTTATCAGCTTCCTTCCCGCTCCGCCTGACCATCCTGATTACGCCACCTGCGGCCCGTCTGCCGCAGGTGGCTTTGTTTTTTATAAAGGGACGACCCCATGTCAATCAGCTCGGCTATCAAATCATTACAAGACATCATGCGCAAAGATGCAGGCGTCGATGGCGACGCACAGCGTCTGGGTCAGCTCTCCTGGTTACTGTTCCTGAAGATCTTCGACGCCCAGGAGCAGGCGCTGGAAATCGAGCAGGAAAAATACAGGCTGCCCATGCCGGAGCGCTACCTATGGCGCAACTGGGCGGCCGATAACGAAGGGATCACCGGCGATAAACTGCTGGCGTTCGTCAACGACGACCTGTTTCCGACGCTGAAAGATCTACCCGCGCAGATCGATATCAACCCGCGCGGCTATGTGGTTAAGCAGGCGTTCAGCGATGCCTACAACTATATGAAAAACGGTACCCTGCTGCGTCAGGTGATCAACAAGCTGAACGAGATCGATTTTACCCGCGCCAGCGAACGCCACCTGTTCGGCGATATCTATGAACAAATCCTCAGAGATCTCCAGGCCGCAGGCAACGCGGGTGAGTTCTACACCCCACGCGCCGTGACCCGTTTTATGGTCGATCGCGTTGATCCGAAACTCGGCGAGTCGATTATGGATCCGGCCTGCGGCACCGGCGGCTTCCTCGCCTGCGCGTTTGACCACGTGAAAAACAACTATGCGCACACGGTGGCTGACCGCCAGATCCTGCAAAAACAGATCCACGGCGTGGAAAAGAAACAGCTGCCACATCTGCTTTGCACCACCAATATGCTGCTGCACGGCATCGAAGTGCCGGTGCAAATTCGTCACGACAACACCCTGAACAAGCCGCTGTCATCGTGGGATGAACAGATGAACGTGATCGTTACCAACCCACCATTCGGCGGCACCGAAGAAGATGGCATCGAGAAGAACTTCCCTTCCGATATGCAGACCCGCGAAACGGCGGATCTGTTCCTGCAATTGATTATTGAAGTGCTGGCGAAAAACGGCCGCGCGGCTGTGGTGCTGCCGGACGGCACGCTGTTTGGAGAAGGTGTGAAAACCAAGATCAAAAAGCTGCTCACCGAGGAGTGCAACCTCCACACCATCGTGCGTCTGCCGAACGGCGTGTTTAACCCGTACACCGGGATCAAAACCAACCTGCTGTTCTTTACCAAAGGCCAGCCGACCAAAGACATCTGGTTCTACGAGCACCCGTATCCGGCGGGCGTGAAGAACTACAGCAAAACCAAGCCGATGAAGTTTGACGAGTTCCAGGCCGAGATCGACTGGTGGGGCAACGAGGCCGACGGCTTCGCCAGCCGCGTCGAGAACGAGCAGGCATGGAAGGTCAGCATCGACGAGGTGATGGCCCGTAACTTTAACCTCGATATCAAAAACCCGCACCAGGCGGAAGCCGTCAGCCACGATCCGGATGAACTGCTGGCGCAGTACGCCAAGCAGCAGCAGGAGATCCAGACCCTGCGCCACCAGTTGCGCGATATCCTCGGCGCAGCGCTCTCCGGTAAGGAGGCCAACTGATGGCGGTGGAAAAACTGATAGTCGACCATATCGACACCTGGACCACGGCGCTGCAAACCCGCTCCACCGCCGGGCGCGGCAGCTCGGGCAAGATTGACCTGTACGGCATTAAGAAGCTGCGCGAGCTGATTCTGGAGCTGGCGGTGCGCGGCAAGCTGGTGCCGCAAGATCCGAACGATGAACCGGCATCGGTGCTGCTGGAGCGTATTGCGGCGGAAAAGGCCGAGATGGTGAAGCAGGGGAAAATTAAAAAGCCCAAGCCGCTGCCGGAGATTAGCGAGGAAGAGAAACCGTTTGAGCTGCCGGTGGGGTGGGAGTGGGTACGGTTTGGTAGCATCTATGAAATGGAATATGGTAATAATTTACCTCAAGAAAAAAGATCTAATTCTGGCGAATATAATGTATATGGCTCCAATGGAATTGTAGGCACACACAACGAAGCATGCATTAAATCACCATGTATTGTCATCGGCAGAAAAGGTTCAGCAGGGGCATTAAACCTCTCAGATCAGGCTGCTTGCTGGGTGACAGATGTTGCTTATAGCACGATCCCTCCAAGTGCGATGGATCTAGAGTTTGTCTTTATACAATTTCATACCTTAGGCCTCGATACTTTGGGAAAAGGAATTAAGCCCGGCTTAAATCGTAACGATGCTTATAATTTAACAATAGCGATTCCACCTCAAAGCGAACAGAAAGCCATCGTATCAAAAGTAAATGAATTGATGACTTTATGCGACCAACTGGAACAGCACTCCTTGACCAGTCTGGACGCCCATCAACAGCTGGTTGAAACCCTGCTAACCACGCTAACCGACAGCCAGAACGCCGATGAATTGGCCGAAAACTGGGCGCGTATCAGCGAGCATTTCGATACGCTGTTTACCACCGAAGCCAGCATTGACGCCTTAAAACAGACCATTCTGCAACTGGCGGTGATGGGTAAACTGGTGCCGCAGGATCCGAACGACGAACCGGCTTCTGAATTACTCAAACGTATTGTGCAGGAAAAAGCGCAGCTGGTGAAAGACGGGAAAATTAAAAAGCAAAAACCGTTGCCACCGGTTAGTGATAAGGAAAAACCGTTTGAACTGCCGGAAGGGTGGGTATGGTGCCGCTTGGGTGAACTAGCCCTTAAATCCGAAGCTGGCTGGAGTCCTCAATGTGAAAATACACCAAGATCGGGAGAACAATGGGGTGTACTGAAAATCAGTGCCGTCACTTGGGGTGAATATCAGCCGGAAGAAAATAAAGCTCTTCCAGCTCATTTATCACCGAGAGAAGAATATGAAGTAAAAGAAAATAACTTCTTAATTTCTCGTGCAAATACAGCAGAACTTGTCGCTCGTTCTGTTGTTGTTCCTGAGAACACACCCAACAATCTTATGCTCAGCGATAAAATAATTCGGTTTGAGTTTTCCTCATTTGTCAGCGCTCACTACATAAGTATAGTGAATAACTCTTTATTTTCACGTGAGTATTATAAAGAAGTAGCTGGAGGAACAAGTTCATCAATGAAAAATGTCTCCAGAAACCAAGTTTCAGAATTACTAATTGGTTTACCTGGATATAATGAGCAGTTAAAAATCGTTGAAAATATAACCAAATACATTCAGATATGTGAAGCTCTGACTTCTAAAATTAAATCCGCCCAAAAAACCCAGCTCCACCTGGCCGACGCCCTCACCGACGCCGTCATCAATTAACCCGCCCCCGAAAACCAATAAAGCGGCTAAATAGCCGCTTTATTCCCATCATCAGAAATAATCCATCCCCGCATCCACGCCGTTATTTTCATTCATTTTCAGCTGGACTTTCCTTCTATTCCCTGATGATATATCCAGGTATTTTTCGCAAGACGCCCGTGCTGCAACACGAGCGCCTCGCTAATCACAATCACTATTTCTAGAGGAATAGCCATCATGACTACCCAGCATTCTATTGCAGAATTCACCGATCCAGAAGTCTCCCCAACAAATAACCGCGCCGCCACCGTCAGTTATGCGAGCCGCTTTGAAGATCATCAGCGTATCCCGGCAATTATCATGAAAGGCCAGTGGCTTGAAGCTGCCGGTTTTGCCACCGGCACCAAAATTGATATCAAAGTGATGGACGGCTGTATCGTGCTGACGGCAAAGCAGCCGGAGCCGGAAGAGCCCGCATTGCTACAGTCGCTGCGCCGGGTGTCTAAATTGTCCGCGCGTAAGCAGCGTCAGGTGCAGGAGTTTATCGCCGTCATTGCCGATAAGCCCC
This sequence comes from Klebsiella sp., assembly GCF_027492335.1. NCBI lineage: Bacteria > Pseudomonadati > Pseudomonadota > Gammaproteobacteria > Enterobacterales > Enterobacteriaceae > Klebsiella > Klebsiella sp. The sequence continues at coordinate 279,609 of NZ_JAPUEW010000011.1, forward strand.
GCAAGCGGAAACCATAAAATCAGCTATCCGGCAGCCTCCGCGCTGCCGGGTTGACATCGAGGCTAAACCGCCGCGCTATCCATCTGTTTTTCAAACGCCTGACGGATCAGTCCCATCACATACGGCAGCTGAGCAATATCGCTGAAACCGACCTCTACATCACCATTGCCCCAGCGACCAAGATCCGTGACGTCTTTCGCCATACCTTTCGGGTCAACCAGCTCATGGAACGGCATATTCAGCGACAGGCGCAGTCGGCTTTTCTGCGGTACCACGTCCACAAAATTGGTCTCCGCCTTGAAAGCGACATACAGCTTCAGCACGTCCTGGGTGATGCTTGCATCCAGCTTTAAAATTTCCGGCGCCAGCTGGTCAAACAGCATCCGGCTGTGCGAACCAACTTCCAGTTGATGGAAGTCTGTCAGGCTGTAGTTCATGATTTTTTCAGGCTGCTGACGATACTGGCTCAGCACCTCTTCACTCAGCGCAGGCGCGCACCAGACCTGAACGGCACGCTTTGTCAGACGCTCAGCCCGCACATCCATCGCCGCTACATCCCATTTCTCGCACTGCCCTAACCCGACGTTTAAATGCAGCGGGCTTTCCTTGAAGCCGCCAGCAATATCGCGTTTTTCCACAAAGGCTTTATCACTGTAACGCGAGTTATAGCCGGTTAACGTCAGATTCCCCAGCGTATGCAGCCGTTCTTTATGTATCCGCTGCCAGTCGCTGCCCAATTCTTCACGCCATTTTACCGGCAGATTTTCATTCTGCGGCATAATGTGTTCAATCGTATATTCATCCACCGCCACGCGCTCTTTACGCTCAAAATTTTCCAGACGACGCAGCCAGTAACTGCGGCTGCGGAAGTTATACAGATCGCGCTCTTTTAATTTAAGGCTGAATTCATCATCATCTGGAAAACGTCGGTAGCTCGGCAGTTCCAGTAAATGCGCCTGAATACTTTCCAGATAGTTTTCTTTATCCAGTACCCGATAAAACGTGGCGAAGGTTTTATTTAGCGAGTTAGTGGGAATGGCGCACACTGCGCGGCGGAAAACATACGACTCAATCAGCCTTATTGCGCTCAGGAAATCATCGGGCGATAAACCCTTCTCACGGTAATCGTGATACAGCACCAACAAGAATGGATAGGCAACATCAACCTTTAATTCCCGCAAATCCTGAAACGCAGTCGCGAGAGGCTTATCGCTCTCTTTGCCCAGCGCCATCGCACAAAAATATTCCGCATAGCGTTGAATATCCGCCACCAGCGCATCGACACCCGCTTCGGCGACAGGCAGGCTACGCGCATGCAGCTTAAAGGCTTCATACACTTCATCGGTACGGGGAATATCCCCCGTTTTGACAGTCAGGTAATGGCGCATAAAGCTGTCGAAATATTCACTGTAGCCTTTCTGCCCGAAGGCAATTTCCATCGGCCGCCAGTGGTCATCATACAGCCGCGTCTGATGCTCCGGTTCCAGCCCCATCAGAATAAAGTTACGCACTAAATCGGCCTGGCTGAGCGCTTTCCCTGTGGAGTTCATACTTTCAAAGATCAGCTGCGGATTGTCCTGCCCACGATTGAGCGCCACGTCGACAATCAATAGCTTTGATAACCCGCGACACAGCGAAATCAGGTCATCACCTAATTTACTGATTTGCTCATCGAAGAATTCAAAATTGGCCGCGATACGCTGCGAACCGTTTTCAGGCAGCGGTTTTTGCTTAATCAGCGCCAGCAGGCTGTCTTTATCGGTCTCCGTCAGCAGCAGCTTATAGCCTTTCTCCCCGGATTCATAAGGGTTGAGCAAATAGTAATTGCGTAATTTCATGGCGGAGAAGCCATCAATTAACTCTTCATCACCAAGGTGACGGGATAGCGCTTCAAGCAGCAGCATTGCAGTGGTCAGACGCTGCTGACCATCAATAACCAGCAACGGAGAAATCCCCGAAACCTGATATAGCCCCTGTTCAATATAAACAACGGAGCCAATAAAATGGGCCGAAATATCATCACGCTGCCCGGCACGAAGAATATCGTCCCAAAGCTGGCGGCATTGCTGCTCAGACCATGAATAGGTGCGTTGATAGATCGGGATAACAAATTGCTGCGAGCGTTTGAGAAAATCAAGTAATCGGGCTTCTGTGGCTTTCATTTTTAGCATTCTCTTCCGTGAAGCATTAAGTACAACAATAATAACCACGCCCATTAATAAGTTAAATGTAAATACTGAATACAGGGCAGGATTGTGAACCGGCACAGAGCATTTCAGCTGTCTGCAGGTCTGGACGTTAATCGCCACCTCAAGGGAACAACACACAATGCAGCTTCAGGTTTCCTTCCCGGTGGCGCTGCGCTGACCGGGCTACAGGTCTCCAACCATCTTCGGACCCGTAGCCCGGACAAGGTGCGTCAAGCACCGCCTCCGGGATTTTCCCTTCCCTGAGAACAAAATCCTTACAGGTGTCAGCAGAGCAATATGCTGAATAATCAATTCGCCGCAGTAAACAATTAACAAATGACAACCTAAATAACCAACATATAAATCACTGTCATTAATATACTTAAATACATGATTTATCATAAAATACATATCGTTTGTGTTTATAAGATCTTGCCTAATTGCCTTCCCATCATAATCCCGATACATTCACCTTCTCCCCGCAGGGGAAATTCTAAATATAAAAACACAACAATATAATCGGGATGAATGTCATGAAAATAACCAAAGACCAGGTGGTTTACGCCATGTCGCGGGATAACGCCCCTGTCGCCACCGTAAGTAGCGGTAGTGAGGTGCTGTTCGAAACCTGTGACTGCTTCTCTGACCAAATTACCTCTGCCGATGCCGTATTCAACGAGCTGGACTGGCAGCGTATTAACCCGGCGACCGGGCCGGTGTACGTCGAGGGTGCCGTGCCGGGCGATGCGCTTAAAGTTACGATCAAGCGTATTACCCTGACGGGTCAGCAAGCTGTGATGGTCACCGCGCCGCAATTGGGTGTGATTGGCGACGAACTCGATGCCCCGAAGGTCACTATCGTTCCCATTGAAAACGACCAGGCCGTACTGCCCGGTAACGTGCGCGTTCCGCTCAACCCGATGGTTGGCGTGATCGGCGTCGCCCCGGCAGGTGAAGCCATCTCCTGCGGCACGCCGGATAGCCACGGCGGCAATATGGATTGCAAAATGATTACCGCAGGCAGCACGCTGTGGTTGCCGGTCAACGTGCCCGGCGCGCTGTTCGGACTGGGAGATTTACACGCCGCGATGGGCGATGGCGAAGTCTCGGTCTGCGGTCTGGAAATCCCTGGTGAAGTGCTGGTGGAGCTGACGGTGGTTAAAAACCGCAAGCTGCCGCTGCCTATGCTCGAAAACAGCGAGACGCTCTTCACCCTGGCCTCTGCCCTAACGCTTGATGAGGCCGCCGCCATGGCTACCCGCCATATGGCGCACTTTATCGCGGATAACACGTCCCTGACGCTGGCGGAAGCCATCAGCATTCTGAGCATCGCAGGCGATCTGCAAATCTGTCAGGTGGTCGACCCGCTGAAAACCTGTCGTTATGCCTTACCGAAATCAGTGGCTGAACAGCTCTCCCTGCGTATTGAAGGGGAGCAGGCATGAGCGTCGAACAATTTGGCTATAAGCAGGAGCTGCACCGGGCACTGACGTTCCGCGACCTGCTGGTCTACGGCATGATTTTTATGGTGCCCATCGCCCCGTTTGGCGTCTTTGGCTACGTCTGGGACGGCGCGCAGGGAATGGTAGCGCTGGCCTACCTCATCGGCATGGTGGCGATGTTTTTTACCGCCATGAGCTACTGGTCGATGTCACGCGCCTTCCCGGTTTCCGGTTCGGTATACGCGTATGCTCAGCGCGGCATTCATCCCATTGTCGGCTTTTTTGCCGGTTGGCTGATCCTGCTGGACTATATCCTGGTGCCGTCGCTGCTCTATATCGTCAGCGCAGCGGCGCTGGCGCCCATGCTGCCTGGCGTACCGGGCTGGCTGTGGATCGTCGGCTTTATCGCCATTAACAGCCTGATTAACCTGCGCGGCATTACCTTTACCGCTCGGGCTAATAACACGATTTTGATCGCCGAAATCGTGGTGCTGTCGGTGTTCGTCGTGCTGGGGCTGATCGCGCTCTATTCCGGCGCGGGCGCAGGCCATTTGACGCTCGACCCGCTGTATAACGCCGATAAGTTCAGCCTGCCGCTGGTGATGGGCGCGGTCTCTATCGCCGTCCTCTCATTCCTGGGTTTCGACGGGATCTCCACGCTTTCGGAAGAAACGAAAGGCGGCGTCGATACCGTGGGCAAGGCTTCACTGGGCGCATTGATGCTGGTGGGTTCGCTGTTTATCCTGCAAACCTGGATTGCCGCCGATCTGGCGCAGGGGATGACGTTCAGCAGCCTCGATACCGCCTTCTACGATACCGCGAATCTGGCGGGCGGCGGCTGGCTGAAGTACGTCACTATGTGGTCAACGGTGATCTCCTGGGGGATTGCCAACGCGCTGGTGGCTCAGGCTGCCGTGTCGCGTATTCTGTTTGCGATGGCGCGTGATAAGCAACTGCCGAAACTGCTGGCGAAAGTGCATCCGCGGCTGAAAACGCCTTACGTCAGCACCCTGTTTGTGGCGCTGATTTCCCTGGTTTCCGGCCTTTGGTTCTATGGTGATATCGACAATCTTAGCCGCCTGGTGAACTTCGGCGCATTAATGGGTTTCCTGGTGCTGCATATCGCTGTGATCAACCATTACATCATTCGCAATAAGTCACGCAATCTGGTGATGCATCTGCTGTTCCCGGTGGTGGGTCTGTGCATTATCGGCTTTGTTATCTATGAGATGGACGCTCAGGCGAAGGTGCTCGGGCTGAGCTGGCTGGCGGTGGGCGTCGTCTATTACGTCATGATGCGCCTGGTGCTCAAACGCAATATCGAACTAAATCTGGAAGGGTAATTCGCGAAGCTAATCTCCCCGGTGGCGCTACGCTGACCGGGCTACGGGTTCCCAGCAATCATCGGGCCGGTAGCCCGGACAGGCGCGTCAAGCGCCGCCTCCGGGGAAATAACGCACAATTTAGCTTCAGATTATTTTCCCGGTGGCGCTACGCTGACCGGGCTACAGGCTCCCAGCCGCCTGTTAGTTCTCGCCAAAAAACACCATGCCTTTATAGGGTTTCTCCCGACAGGCTGCCAGGCGCTGGCCGAGGCTGCCGACGTGCAGCTCCAGCTTATGACCGTCCGGGTCGAGGAAATAGTGCGATGCGCCTTCGCTTTTATTCACCTTCCATACCGGGACGCCTGCCGCATTCAAACGCTCGGAAAACGCCGCAAAGTCCTCTTGCGCAATGCTAAATGCGTAATGGGTATAATCGCTCTCCTCGGGCGGGGTGACGCGCCGCTGCGGGTCCAGCGACAGGCACAGCCACAGATCGCCGCAGGAGAGATACGCGCCGTTGTCCCACTGCGCGTGCAGCGTCATCCCCGGAAGCTGCTGATAAAACGCCACGCTCGGCGCCAGCTGGCTGACCGCCAGGGTCAGGTGATTTAATCCGCTTAACATCGCTTATCCTCTAATGACATGACGATTTGCTGGCGCAGCCACCGATGCGCCGGGTCGCGGTGCCAGCGCTCGTGCCACAGCATCAGCATATCAAACCCAGCCACCGCCAGCGGCGGTTCGACCACCGTCAGGCCACGAGTTCCGCGCACCAGACGCTCCGGCAGCACCGCCACCAGCTCGCTATTGCGCAGCGTCTCCAGCATAAACAGGAAATGTGGCACCGAAAGGACAACCCGCCGCGCCAGCCCGAGGTTCGCCAGCGCGGTATCGGTTGCGGCGCTGAATCCCCCGCCGTCTGGCGAGACAATCACCTGTTCTAACTGGCAGAACTGCTTCAGGCTCAATGTTGATTGCAACGCCGGATGCCCCGCTCTGCCCGCCAGCACATAACGTTCGCGAAACAGCAGACGCTGATGCAACCCCGGCGGCGCGCCGTCATGAGTATGGAAAAACAGATCTACTTCATCGCGATCCGCCTGCTGAATCAACCGCGAGGGCTGTAGTTCAAACACCGCCAGACGGCTGGCAGGAGAAGCAGTACGCAGCACGTTGAGCGCTGGCAGCAGGATCGCCGAGGCCATATAGTCCGTTGCCGCCACGCGCCAGGTCTGCGCCGCCGTCGCCGGATCAAATGCCTGAACTGGCGCTACCGCCAGCTCCAGAGCCAGTAGCGCATCGCGCAGCGGTCCGCGCAGTTCATCGGCGCGGGCGGTAGGCTGCATCCCACGCGGACCCGGCAGCAGCAGCGGATCGGCGAAAATCTCCCGCAACCTCGCCAGCTGAACGCTGACCGAGGGCTGCGACAAATTAAGGCGCTGCGCCGCTCGAGTGACGTTATTTTCGCTGAGCAGCACGTCGAGGGTGCGCAGCAGGTTGAGGTCCAGACGCTGAATATTAATCATCACTATACCTGCCATTAAGGTAATTCATTTCTACTATAACGCCGCGCCCTCTACTCTGCAGCTCTCCATGACTCAGAGGTGATCTCAATGAAAGTGTTACTGATTTATGCCCATCCCGAACCACGTTCGCTTAACGGTGCGCTGAAAGATTTTGCCGTGCAGCATCTGCAAAAGGCCGGTCACGAAGTACAGGTTTCCGATCTTTACGCCATGCGCTGGAAGGCAGGGTTTGATGCCGACGACAGTAACGCTTTGCCGGTCGGAGATGTCTGGCGGGCAACGCGGGATTCACAATATGCCTTTGCCCACGGCACGCAACGCGCGGATATCACTGGCGAACAGGAGAAGCTGCTGTGGGCCGATATGGTGATTTTTCAGTTCCCGCTGTGGTGGTTTTCCATGCCCGCCATTATGAAAGGCTGGATTGACCGGGTTTACGCTTACGGGTTTGCTTACGGCGTCGGCGAACATAGCGACAAACACTGGGGAGATCGCTATGGTGAAGGGACGTTCGCGGGCAAACGGGCGATGCTGATCGTCACCGCCGGAGGATGGGCAGAGCACTACGCGCCGCGCGGGATTAACGGTCCTATCGACGATATTCTGTTCCCCATTCAGCACGGGATGCTGTTCTACCCCGGCTTTGACGTGTTGCCGCCGCTGGTGTTTTACCGTACCGACAAAATCGATGAACATCGCTTTAATACGCTGCGCGACGAACTGGCCCAGCGGCTTGATACGCTCACCGAAACCGCGCCGATCCCCTTCCGCCGCCAGAACCATGGCGATTACCTGATCCCTTCTCTGGCTCTGCGCCCGGAGCTGTCACCGGGTGAAAGCGGCCTGGCTATCCATTTGAACTCTATGTGAATCTCTGCTGGTGGTATTCGTTACGCACGAATACCACCACATTTCACAAGGTGAATTGTGAGCCTCCACGCAATAACCGAATCCCGTCCCGGTGCGCCTCTTCGCATATTGATAGCGATCAAGAATAATCATACCGTCTGGTCGGTATGATTCGGGCCATGAACACAGAAGCCCAACATCGAAAAAAAGACCCGGTCCGTTTATATAAGCAGTTGCTGGAATCAGCGGCCACCATTGCCGGTCGGGACGGAATCGCCGCTCTCTCGCTAAACGCCGTTGCGCGCGAGGCGGGTGTCAGCAAAGGCGGCTTACTGCACCATTTCCCGAACAAACAGGCGCTGATTTTTGCCCTCTTTGCTCGCCTGCTGGCCATTATGGAAGAAGCGATTTCAGAGCTGATGGCTGCAGATAATATCTCTTATGGCCGCTTTACCCGCGCCTATCTGCACTACTTGTCAGCCCCGGAGCTGACGGACACCCAGGAGAGCCGCCAGTTAATGGTGCTGTCGCTGGCGATGCCGGATGAGCCGGTACTGCGAAAATGCTGGCGCGACTGGATGCTTGACCATCTGGCGAAGGGTGACGAACTGGACAATAGCCATACCGGCACGCTGGTGCGCTATGCCGCGGACGGCATCTGGCTATCGGAATTAACCGAGGGGCGCACGATGAGCGCCGGGCACCGGCAGTCGCTGGTCAGCGATCTGACGAAGATGACGCTTCCTGTGTGAACATATATACACTAAATAATTCGCATTGCAGGAAGGCGGCAAGGGAGCGAATCCCTGGGAGCATAGATAACTATGTGACCAAGGTGAGCGAGCGCAGCCAACGCACCTGCAACGTGAAGTATGACGTGATAGATTGAGGCCGCGATGCGTTATAACATCCATGGCCGTCTTATTTATGATGCAACGGACGGCACACTAACTCTACCGGGAAGCGAGGAGGCGGACAGCCAGCTGTCAATTACCGCCAACGCGCTGCTGTGGTTTTTCCTGCGCCATACCGCCGTGGTTAGCCGTGATGAGGTGCTTAAAAAGGTCTGGGATGATAACGGGTTAACTTCGTCGAACAGCAATCTCAATCAGTATCTGAGCATGCTGCGCAAAACCTTCCGCCACTACGATATCGATAACATTATTGTCACCGTGTCGCGCGGCCTGCTGCAGCTCAACCCGGATCTCACCATTGAGATGCTGGACGCTATCCCTGAACCTGCACCGCCGCAGCCCGCTATCGATCCTGAGCCAGACCAAACCACCGCGCCGCCAGAACAAAAGCCTGTTTCCACCCGGCACGCGCGCGGCACCTGCTGGTATCTCGCCGGCGTCAGCCTGCTCACGATCTCCTTGCTGCTGGTGGTGTGTAGTTTTCTTGGCACCAGCGAGTCGCGACCCATCATGCTAACGCAAATGAGCCACAGTCAGTGCGAGCTGCTGGCCAGCGATGAGATGCTGCGCTCCGTTGCCGGAACTGCCTATGGCAAGAATTTTGATGTCGTACGCCAGCGCCTGAAGCTGGAGTGCAAACCCGGCGAACGCTTTGTCTTCTTCTATGGCGACCGGCTGGAAACCAACGGCCTGGGCCGGGTATTCCTCGCCCACTGCGCGATGCATGAAGATAACCCGTTCAGCTACTGCGATAACTATTTTTACTATTCATGGAAGCCGCAATGAGACTCGCCCCTCGCCCCTTTTTCGCTCTTTCCAGCCTGGTGTTTATTGCCGCCGCTGGGTTCAGTGCCTGGAAGCTGCTGCCCGTCGAAAACGGCGGGATCATGAGCTGTTCGACAAAAGCGATTATGCGTTTTGAGAACATGGAGAAAGAGAACGTTAACGGCAACATTCATTTTAATTTTGCCGCTAATGGGAAGGGGTCGATGGTGGTCGAAGGCTATACCGACTCCGCCGCCGGTTGGCTCTATCTCCAGCGCTACGTCAAATTCAGCTACACCAGCAAGCGTATCTCCACCACTGAGCGCCACTATCGCATCAGTAAGTGGGAATCCAGCGCCTCATCCATTGATGAGTCTCCGGACGTCATCTTCGACTACTTTATGCGTGAGATGTCGGACAGCCACGACGGCCTGTTCCTCAACGCCCAGAAGCTCAATGAGAAAGCGATTCTGCTCAGTTCTATTAACTCGCCGCTCTACGTCTGCACGCTGAAGTCCGGCAGCAAACTTGATTAAGCTCACAGTGTCTTTTTTCCAGCCCCATCTCTCCCACTAAAACCGCACTTTTTGCATTTAGCCTCACCGCCAAAACACGATCTTTCCCGCACTTCACGAAGGGTTAAATTACCCCTCTCCTGCAATAAATTAGCAACCTGTTAACATCTATCGGCTTCCGACTAAATGGTGAAAAAAACGCCACAACCGTCGCCAAATCTTCCCCTCAACTGCAGCACAAACAGATAAATACCAACCTCACCCAACCTAAATCACAGAGTAAAAAACTAAAAATACCCGCCTGACGGATTTAAATTTCACTTCACCGCCCACGCCCTATAGTGAACCCCGAACACCGCTTCCGCGTCCTGACGCCGTTACGCGGACGGTTTTCCCGAATCACAAAATCTGTTCTGGAGGAGAAAACATGGGTGATGCATTAGGGCTTATCGAAACCAAAGGTCTGGTGGCCTGTATTGCCGCAGCGGATGCCATGTGCAAATCCGCCAACGTCGAGCTGATTAGCTATGAAAACATCGGCTCCGGTCTGGTCACCGTGATGGTGAAGGGCGACGTCGGCGCGGTGAAAGCAGCAATAGATTCCGGTGTGGAATCCGCACAGCGCGTAGGGGAAGTGGTGACGTCGCTAGTGATTGCGCGTCCACACAACGACATCAACAAAATTGTCATTAAACACAGGGCTTAAGGCCAGGAGAACGCAAATGGGTGATGCATTAGGTTTGATTGAAACCAAAGGTCTGGTGGCCTGCATTGAAGCGGCAGATGCGATGTGCAAAGCCGCCAACGTTGAGCTGATTGGCTATGAAAACGTCGGTTCCGGTCTCGTCACCGCGATGGTGAAAGGCGACGTCGGCGCGGTGAAAGCGGCTGTTGATTCCGGCGTGGAATCAGCGCAGCGCATCGGCGAAGTGGTGACCTCGCTGGTTATCGCCCGCCCACATAACGACATCAACAAAATCGTCTCGCATTACAAAATGGCCGAATAACCGGAGAAAACCTGATGAAAGAAGCGCTAGGGCTTATCGAAACCAAAGGTCTGGTGGCCTGTATTGAAGCCGCGGATGCAATGTGTAAAGCCGCCAACGTCGAGCTGATTGGCTATGAAAACGTCGGTTCTGGCCTCGTCACCGCGATGGTGAAAGGCGACGTCGGCGCGGTGAATGCCGCCGTGGACTCCGGCGTGGAAGCGGCCAAACGCATTGGCGAAGTCGTCACCTCTCGCGTCATCGCGCGACCGCATAACGATATCGAAAAAATCGCGGCGCAGCACAAAGCATGACCTGACAGGGCGCGCCCCGTCTCCACTCTTTTAGTCTGATGAAGGATAGACTCATGATTGAACTGGATAACGATTTGCAGTCCCGGCAAAACGCCCGGGAGCTGGTGCGCAATGCCAAAAAGGCGCAGGCGATTCTGGCCACCTTTTCGCAGCAGCAAATCGACGCCATCGTGAAGAACGTGGCCCAGGAAGCGGCGCATCATGCCGAAGCGCTGGCGAAAATGGCCGCGGAAGAAACCGGTTTTGGCAACTGGCAGGACAAAGTGCTGAAGAACCGTTTCGCCTCGCTGCGCGTTTACGACGCCATCAAAGATATGAAGACCGTCGGCATCATTCATGACGATCAGGTGCAAAAGGTGATGGACGTGGGCGTGCCGCTGGGGGTGATTTGTGCGCTTGTGCCGTCCACCAACCCGACATCCACTGTTATCTACAAAACGCTGATCGCCCTGAAATCCGGTAACGCGATTATCTTCTCGCCGCATCCGGGCGCACGCCAGTGCAGCTGGAAAGCGATTGAAATCGTTAAACGCGCAGCCGAAGCGGCAGGCGCCCCGGCAGGTAGCGTCGACGCTATTAGTCAACTGACCCTCGAAGCCACTTCAGAACTGATGCACAGCAAAGACGTGTCGCTGATTCTGGCCACCGGCGGTGAAGGCATGGTACGCGCGGCCTACGCCTCCGGCACGCCGACCATCAGCGGTGGTCCGGGTAACGGCCCGGCGTTTATCGAACGCAGCGCTGATATTCACCATGCGGTGAAAGATATCATTACCAGCAAAACCTTCGATAACGGCGTGATCTGCGCCTCCGAGCAGTCAATCATCGTCGAACGCTGCATTTACGACGACGTTCACCGCGAACTGGAAGCCCAGGGCGCGTACTTTATGAACGAAAGCGAAGCGGCGAAAATGGCGGCCCTGCTGCTGCGCCCGAACGGCGCGATCAACCCGAAAACGGTCGGCAAAACCGCGCTGTATCTGAGCCAGATGGCCGGGTTCTGCGTTCCGGCCAGCACCCGCGTGCTGATTGCCGAACAGACCACGGTATCGCACTCCAACCCCTATTCGCGGGAAAAACTGTGCCCGGTCCTCGGCCTGTACGTGGAAGAAGACTGGAAAGCAGCCTGTCACCGCGTGGTGGAATTGCTGACCAACGAAGGCCTCGGCCACACGCTGGTGATCCACACCCGCAACCAGGACGTTATCCGCCAGTTCTGCCTCGAAAAACCGGTCAACCGCATCCTGATCAACACCCCGGCCGCGCTGGGCGGTATCGGCGCGACCACCAATATCACCCCGGCCCTGACTCTGGGCTGCGGCGCGGTAGGCGGCGGTTCCAGCTCCGACAACGTCGGACCGATGAACCTGCTCAACATCCGCAAAGTGGGCTACGGCGTACGCTCCATTGATGAACTGCGCGCCCCGAGCAGCCGCCCGGAACCGCAGCCCACCATCGTCAGTCCGGCGGATAACCCGAACCGCAGCATCTTTGACGACGATCGCTTTAACTCCCCGGCAGCTGTAGCGCCAGTGGCTCACGCCACCAGCAGCGCGGATGACCGTTTTGCTACCGCAGCGACCGCTGGCGCAGAAAGCGAGATCAACGAGCAAAACGTGGAGCGCGTCATCCGCCAGGTGCTGGAGCGCCTCGGTAAGTAACACATTGATATAAGGCGATAAAAACAATGATTCTCGCAAAGGTAGTTGGACATGTCGTCGCCACGCAGAAGTGCGATGAGCTACGGGGAAGCAACCTGCTGCTTATCACCAAATTAGATGATGACCAGCAGCCGATGAAAGACCAGACCTGGGTTGCCGTGGATAGCGTTGGTGCCGGTATGCACGACATCGTGCTGGCGGAAGAGTATCTGGCGCTCAACAAAGACCGCTACAGGGCCATGTCGGTGGTCGCCATTGTCGAGAACGTGTTTCGGGACGCTTAAGGAGTCAATAACCCAATGAGTGAATTTTTGCTGAAACCCCGGATCCGCTTTGGTCAGGACGCGCTTTCCATCCTGAACGAGCTGCCCGCCCGCAACGTGCTGCTGGTCACCGACCAGGCGATGGTCAAATTTGGCCTCGCCTCCCGCGTCACGCAGATCTTGCGCTCGCGCGGCATCGCTTTCCAGGTCTGGGACGACGTGGTCGCCGACCCGGATATCGCCACCGTGGTACGCGGGATGAAGCGGATGGATAACAGCTATCCGGATCTGGTTATCGCGCTAGGCGGCGGTTCGGTGATTGATGCAGCCAAAGCGGTTATTTTCGCCCTGGCGCAAACCCGTCCGGACGCTCACCGCGAGCCGCCTTGCTTCGTGGCAATCCCCACCACCAGCGGCACCGGTTCGGAAGTCACCGCCTTTTCGGTGGTGAAGGCCCACGCCGAGAAGCTGGTGCTGGTGGACCCGTCGTTGCTGCCGGATATCGCCATTCTCGACCCCGCGCTGGTGGCTTCGGTGCCGCCCGCAATCACCGCCGATACCGGAATGGACGTGCTGTGCCATGCGCTGGAGGCCTATGTCTCCCGCGCCGCCAGCGACTTTTCCGATGCGCTGGCAGAGAAAGTGGTGCAGCAGGTGTTTCGCTACCTGCCGAGCTGCTGGCGCAACGGTCACGATCTGCTGGCAAGGGAAAAAATGCACAACGCCTCCTGCATGGCGGGCATGGCCTTCACCAACGCGTCACTCGGCATCACCCACAGCCTGGCCCACGCGCTCGGCGGCGTGTTTCGCGTCCCCCACGGTCGCGCCAACGCGTTGCTGATGGCGGACGTGGTGGCCTGGAATGCTGATTATCAAGGGCTGTGCGATACCGATGCGGCCCGCAAATACGCCCGATTAGCCCATCTGCTGGACCTGCCTGCGACCACGACCCGCCAGGGCGTCGCCAGCCTGCTGGTCGCCATTCAGGCGCTAAAAGACGAAATGACTATGCCGGCCGGCATTGGTGATACCGGCGTCGATGCCGGTGATTTCGAACAGCGGCTGGCAGAGATGGTCGGCCAGGCGCTACGCGACAGCTGTACCCCGACGAACCCACGCGCGCCGGACGCTCACGCATTAACCGAACTCTATCGCCGGGCGTGGACCGGTAACGCCGTTCAGGGCCACTGATAACAAGATTTGGAGAACCTTACCCATGGCACACTACAGCTTAACGCCGCGCGTCAAAGTGTTGGCAGAACGTTTACTCTCACAAAAAAGCACCCTGTGCACCGAACATGCCACCACGCTGAGCGCCCTTGATGGTGATATCGCGGGCATTCCCGCCGCCGTCAAACCGGCGCGCCGTTTCTATGAGCTGATGCGCCAGCTGCCGCTGTGCATCAGCGCCGACGAACTGATCGTCGGTAACCAGACCCGCAAGCCGCACGGGGCAATTTTCCACGACGAAAGCGCCGCCCGCCGCCCGTCCGCCTTCCAGTTCCTCAACCTGAACAGCGACCTCGATTCGCCGGACTACAAGCTGGTGGTCGAAAAAGGCGTGCTGGCGATTAAACACCAACTGGAAGAGAAAACCCGCGCACTGGGCAGCGCCGTCAGCCGCAGCGGCATGGACGAAGTTAACGGATGTCGTGCAGCGATTTACGCCTGCGATGCCCTGATGGCGCTGGCGCAAAACCTGGCTAATAGCGCAGAACAACTGGCCGCCGCGGAAACCAACGCTTACCGCAAGGCTGAGTTGTTAGAGAGCGCCGCTATTCTGCACCACGTTCCGGCCCATCCGGCGCGCAGCTTTAAAGAAGCCTGCCAGGCGTTCTACCTGTTCCAGCTGGCGCTGCAGCTGGACAACGGCAGCTACGCCGTCAACCCGGAAGGGGCCGATAAAGCCCTGCTGCCTTACTACCAGCACGATATCAACAGCGGCGCGCTGTCTCAGCAGCAGGCGTATGAAATCGTCGAGTCTTTATGGTTCAAACTGGCTGAACTCAGTGAAGTCCGCTCCGCCTGCGCTATCGACGGCTACCCGATGTTCGATGCCATGCTGCACGGCGCAAGCCTTGAGAATGCGCGCATCAACGAACTCTCTGACATGTTCCTCAGCGCCCAGCAAAACCTCAGCGCTCTGCATCTGCCGGTACGTTTGTTCAAGGGTGTACAGCACATTTCTGCCACCCCGTTTGCCGCCACCAGCGAGACGCCAGCAGCGGAAGGTTTAACACCGCGTATGCAGCGCCTGCGCAATCACTACCTCACCGTGCGTCCGAGCGTCTCTATCTACCGCGCGCTGGCCTTTACCGAAGTGGTGAAAGCCAATCCGGGGATGCCGACCATTCTGCTGCGCGCCAAAGCCTTTCGCCACGCCTGCGAAACCGCGCCGATTCTGATTCAGGACGATGAGCTAATCGTCGGCCATCCGTGCGGCAAACCGCGTGCGGGCGCGTTCTCGCCGGATATCGCCTGGCGCTGGGTCCGCGACGAGCTCGACACCATGAGCACCCGTCCACAGGATCCGTTTGAGATTAGCGAAGAAGATAAAAAGACCATCCGCGAAGAGATCGTGCCGTTCTGGGAAGGCCGCTCGCTGGATGAGATCTGTGAAGCGCAGTACCGTGAAGCGGGCGTGTGGGCGTTCAGTGGCGAAACCTTCGTCAGCGACCTCTCCTATCATCAGATCAACGGCGGTGGCGATACCTGCCCGGGCTACGACGTGCTGCTGTTCACCAAAGGGATGAACGGCATTAAAGCCGACGCCGAAGCGCATCTCGCCAACCTGAGCATGGAAAATCCGGAAGATATCGACCGTATTTACTACTACAAAGCGGCGATTGAAACCTGCGAAGGGGTGATTAACTACTCTCACCGCATCGCCGCGCGCGCCCGTGAACTGGCAGCCATCGAGCAGAACGCCCAGCGTCGCGTCGAGCTGCTGACCATCGCCGAAGTG
The DNA here is from genome assembly GCF_027492335.1 of Klebsiella sp. Lineage (NCBI taxonomy): Bacteria > Pseudomonadati > Pseudomonadota > Gammaproteobacteria > Enterobacterales > Enterobacteriaceae > Klebsiella > Klebsiella sp. The sequence continues at coordinate 295,323 of NZ_JAPUEW010000011.1, forward strand.
AACCAGAACGTCCCGGCTAACCCGCCGAAAACGCTGCAGGAAGCACTGCAAAGCATCTGGACCGTGGAATCACTGTTTGAAATCGAAGAGAACCAGACCGGCCTGTCGCTGGGCCGCGTCGACCAGTACTGCTACCCGATGTTCGAAGCCGATATCCGCGAAGGCCGCCTGACTCACGATAGCGCGCTGGAGATGATGCAGGCGTTTATCATCAAGTGCGCCGAACTGATGTGGATGTCCAGCGAGCTGGGGGCGAAATATTTTGCCGGTTATCAGCCGTTTATCAACCTGACCGTCGGCGGCCAGAAGCGTTCCGGCGGCGATGCCTGTAACGATCTGACGTACCTGATTATGGACGCCGTGCGCTTTGTGAAGGTTTACCAGCCGTCGCTGGCCTGCCGTATTCACAACCAGTCGCCGCAGAAGTATATGGAAAAAATCGTCGATGTGGTGAAAGCGGGTATGGGCTTCCCGGCCTGTCACTTCGATGACTCGCATATCAAGATGATGCTGCGCAAAGGCTTCGATTTCGAAGATGCCCGCGACTACTGCCTGATGGGTTGCGTGGAACCGCAGAAATCCGGCCGCATCTACCAGTGGACATCAACCGGCTATACCCAGTGGCCAATCGCCATTGAGTTCGTCCTCAACCGTGGCCGGATGGTGCTGTTTGACAGCTATCAGGGGCTGGATACCGGCGACCTGCGCGACCTGCGCACCTTCGAGGAATTCGACGCGGCGGTGAAACAGCAGATTGCCCACATCGTGCGCCTGTCCGCAATCGGTACGGTCATCAGCCAACGCGTACACCGCGACGTGGCGCCGAAGCCGCTAATGTCGTTGCTGGTGGAAGGCTGCATGGAAAAAGGCAAAGACGTGGCTGCCGGTGGCGCGATGGTCAACCACGGTCCGGGGCTAATCTTCTCCGGTCTGGCGACCTACGTCGACTCCCTCGCCGCGATCCGCAAGCTGGTGTATGAAGATAAAAAATACACCCTTGAGCAGATGCGTGACGCGATGCTGGCCAACTTCGAAGGCTTTGAAGGCCTGCGCCGCGACTGCCTGAACGCGCCCAAGTACGGTAACGACGATAACTACGTAGACCAGTACGCGCTGGATATCACCGAGTGGACCGAGCGCGAGTGCCGTAAATACCAGATGCTCTACTCCACATTAAGCCACGGCACCTTGTCTATCTCAAACAATACGCCAATTGGCGAGCTGACCAACGCCACGCCAAACGGCCGCCTGGCGTGGATGCCGCTCTCCGATGGTATCAGCCCGACTCAGGGCGCGGATAAGCAGGGTCCGACGGCGATCATCAAGTCAGTGAGCAAAATGAACGTCGAAACCATGAACATCGGCATGGTGCACAATTTCAAGTTCCTCAAAGGGCTGCTGGACACTCCAGAAGGACGCCATGGCTTGATTACTCTGCTGCGCACCGCGTCGATTCTTGGCAACGGCCAGATGCAGTTCAGCTATGTCGATAACGAAGTGCTGAAAAAAGCGCAGCAGGAGCCGGAAAAATACCGTGACCTGATCGTCCGCGTGGCGGGCTATAGCGCCTACTTCGTGGAACTGTGCAAAGAAGTTCAGGACGAGATTATCAGCCGTACGGTGATTGAGAAGTTCTGATAAAAAACACGGACGTATTTGGACACGGATGTCCCGATCGTATTTCTGGAGGTAAATGTGAGCGCAAAACAAGAATTAACCGGGCGAATTTTCAATATTCAGAAATATTCGATTTATGACGGTGATGGAATTCGCACGCTGGTTTTTTTTAAAGGCTGCAATATACGCTGCCCGTGGTGCGCTAACCCGGAAGGGCTCAATAGCCAGTTTCAGGTGATGTTTTCGCAGGATAAATGTATTAACTGCGGCGACTGCGTCAACGTCTGCCCGGCAGGTATTCACTATCGGGCAGAAGAGAATGGCGAAATGAAGCACTTCGTCAACCGCAATAAAGACTGTATTGGCTGTCGTAAGTGCGAAGAAATTTGCACCCAGAGCGCGCTGGATATTATGGGCAAAGATGTCACTGTCAGCGAACTGATGGAGATAATCATGCAGGATTATGATTTTTATATCGCTTCCGGCGGCGGCGTCACCATCGGCGGTGGCGAGATGAGCCTGCAAACCGATTTTGCCGTCGCCTTATTTAGCGAATGCAAAAAGATGATGCTCAATACCGCCGTGGAAACTCAGGGCACCACCCCGCTGGCTAATTATCAAAAGCTGGCGCCGGTAACCGATACCTTCCTGTTCGATATTAAGCAAATTAATAGCGAGCACCATAAAGCCTTATTTGGGATTGGCAACGAAGGGATTCGCCGCAATCTGGAATGGTTGGTTGATTCGGGCGCTAACGTGATTGTGCGGATGCCTTTGGTGCGCGGCTATAACGACTCATTCGATGCGATTACCGGGGCCATTGATTATGTGCAAAAACTGGCAAAGCGCGGGAATATCCGCCGCATCGACATGCTGCCGTACCACCAGCTCGGGCGCAAAAAATATGAGCGTCTGGAGATGCCCCACCCCATTACCCAGGACCCGACTTATTCCGCCGATGAGTTAGACAGGCTGGAAACGTTCTTCACGCAGTTTGATTTTGATATTCGCTTAGTTCGCCACTAAAGGAGCCGATAATGAAAAGTTTAGGCGTAATTGAAACGCGAGGGTTAGTTGCCGCCGTTCAGGCCGTGGACGCCGCCTGTAAAAGCGCAGGCGTGACCTGCATCGGCTACCGCAAGGTCGGTTCAGGGCTGGTGAGCGTCTGCTTTGAAGGGGAAATCAGCGCGATTCACACCGCCATCGAGCGCGGCGTGGCCGTCGCTATCGCTATCGATCCGCAGGCCCGCTCGCTGGTGATCGCCCGCCCTGAGCGCAGCGTGGTCGAAGCCCTGAGCAGTTTAAAAGGCCACCCGCCGCGCGCTGAGGTCCCTGTTACCGCACCGGTTGAGGCTGAAGTCCCGGTTGATGTTAAATCCGACGAGCCGCTCCCGACGGAAAAAAAGGACGCGGAAGAACCCGTCGCCCCGCCCACAGCGCAAGCCGCACCGGTCCCGTCGGAAGATAAAAGCCCGGCGATGAGGAAAGGGAAGAAGGCATGATTGATACTCTGCTACATGAAAAAATCGCCGCCCGCCTGAGCCATGTTTCTCCGGCTATCCCGGTCGGCATTTCTAACCGCCATGTGCATCTGGCGCAGCAGGACGTCGAAGCCCTGTTCGGCAAGGGTTATGTCCTGACGCCGTTTAAGCCGTTGCGTCAGCCGGGACAGTTCGCCGCCCAGGAGTGCGTCACCGTGGTCGGTCCGAAAGGCTCGCTGACCAACGTTCGCGTCCTCGGCCCGACCCGTCCGGTTTCGCAGCTGGAAATATCCCGTGCCGACTGCTTTACCCTAGGCGTCAAAGCGCCGGTGCGCGAATCAGGCCAACTGGAGAACGCGGGCAGTGCGCTGCTGATAGGCCCTGCTGGCCACGTTGAACTTCGCTCTCAGGTGATCTGCGCCTGGCGGCATATTCATATGTCACCGCAGGACGCCCGCCAGTTGAACGTCGCTAACGGTCAAAAGGTTAGCGTGCGCAGCGACGGCGAGCGCCAGCTGACTTTCGATGAAGTGGTGGTGCGGGTGCGCGAAGACTTTGCGCTGGAGTTTCATATTGATACCGAAGAGGCCAACGCCGCCGGATTGAAAAACGGCGCGCAGGTCACGCTCATCGGGTAACGGAGGCTCGCCATGACCGACGAACAGATTGAATGCCTCGTTGAACGCATTATCCAGCGCCTGAAACCGCCGGTACTGGTAATGGTGACCGCCGCGACGGGATATCGGCATGCCATTCGCCAGCGGCTGGCTGGCTGCGGCGAAAGTCTGCATCTTGTGCTGGATAGCGGGATTGACGACGGCGAGCAGTGGCAGGCTCTCGGTAAAACGCTGCCTGCGGCCGACTGGCAAGATACGCTGCATTTGGTCCCGTACAAAGCGCTGCTGTTGCCGTTTCTCGATTATCCGCTGGCAGCAGATCTGGTGAATGGCTCCCTACACAATCCGCTTGCCCGGCGCGTACATGACGCCCTGCTGAGCGGCCTGCCGGTGCTGGCACTACGCTATCACTGCGACCCTGGCAGCGAACTGAACCAGCTGCTGGGCGCGCAGCCGGATACCGCTTACGCCGGGCATATGCAGGCCACGCTGGCCCGCCTGGCGGACTGCGGCGTCACGCTGTGTACCATGAATGAGCTGCTGGAAAGACTGGCGTCAGGTTGCGAAGCAGCACCGGTTCTGACGAGTACTACGCGGCGTTATCTCACTGTCACAGACGTGGTGAATAATCCGGCGCTGGCCTGCGCACCCGAAGCTCAGCTGACCGATGCCGCTATCGATTTTTTAAAAAACAGAAAAAAAGAACCTTACCTTAAATAGTAAACCCGGAGTTTAACTTATGTCTTCAAAAACAAAGTGTTGGCTATGGATGTTGTTGGTTATTGTTTCCGAAACCTCAGCCACGTCCACGCTCAAAATGTTCGGTAGCAGTGAAGGTACCACCAAAATACTGCTGCTCGGGCTGCTGATTGTTCTCTATTGCACCTGCTACTACTCGCTGTCACGGGCGGTCAAAGATATCCCTGTTGGCCTGGCCTACGCCACCTGGTCCGGCACCGGCATTCTGGTCGTCTCCACCCTGGGTATGGCTTTCTACGGTCAGCACCCGGACACCGCCGCCATTATCGGCATGGCAATCATCGCCAGCGGCATTGTGATCATGAACCTGTTTTCCAAAATGGGCAGCGAAGAGAGCGCGGAAGCGCCTGCAGAGCCGGTCGCTTCATCTATGGACAAAAAAGTCGCCAACTAACAGGAAAGGAAAAGCATATGTTTAATCTCGGATTTTTATGGCTGGCGCTGTCTATCGGCTCCGAAATTACCGGTACGTCGATGATCAAAAAGACTAACGGCTTTAGCAAACTAGCCCCGTCAGTATTAGTGATTTGCGCCTATGGGCTATGCTATTTCGCCCTCACCCGTGCGATGAGCACCATTCCGGTGGGCGTTGCCTACTCGCTGTGGTGCGGCTTTGGCATCGTCGGCGTCACGATTTGCTCAATGATCCTCTATAAACAAAAACCGGATATCCCGGCAATCCTCGCCATGGTGCTGATTATTTCCGGCGGCATCATTATGAACGTCTTCTCCAGTATGTAAGCCCCGCTAGCGCCTTCATTTATTGCTATGAAGGCGCTAAAAACCGCAATAAATAAGCCGTTTCCGCCGCAATAAAAAACAAAAAAACATTGCCAGCTAATCAAATAATCAATAACGCTAAAAATACGACAAGCGTCAAGTTTTTATACTCTGCTTCTCCATAAATAATTTTTTGTGATTTCAATCGTGGTTATTTTCTCATTTTACCCTATTTTTATCACACCCCTTCACCTACAGAGGACGATGTAATGACGCAAAAATCGATTTATCGCCTCATTGCCCAGGGCGGCCTGGACGACTGGTATAATCTCGATCACCGTATCTCCAACGACTTCCCGCGTTAATTCTCCGCTGCTGTTCACTTTAGAAAAAAATTAAATCAATACTGCGTTGAGTCGCTATTTGTTGCGCCTGTTATTTATCGCCAAATAGCTAAACGCGGCACAGCATCCCCATGGAGAAAATAAATGAAACGTATCCCTGAGCCGTTCCGTATTAAAATGGTCGAAAATATTCGCATGACCACCTTTGATGATCGCGTCAAAGCCCTGGAAGAAGCGGGATATAACCCGTTTTTACTCAATAGCCAGGACGTTTATATCGACCTGCTGACCGACTCCGGTACCGGAGCAATGAGCGACCATCAGTGGGCTGGCCTGATGATGGGCGACGAGGCTTATGCCGGGTCGCGCAACTATCAGCACCTGTGTGAAAAGGTCAAAGAGATCATTGGCTATCCGTATACCATTCCGACCCACCAGGGGCGCGGCGCGGAGCAGATTTTATTCCCGAGCCTGATTGCCCGCCGCAAGTCGGCGCATCCGGTATTTATTTCTAACTTCCACTTCGACACCACCGCCGCCCACGTTGAACTCAACGGCGCAAAAGCGATTAACGTAGTGACGCCAAAAGCCTTCGATACCACCTCGTGGTACGACTGGAAAGGTAATTTCGATATTGATTTGCTGAAAGCGACCATTGCCGAGCACGGCGCGGAAAACGTCGCGGCGATTATTACTACCGTTACCTGTAATAGCTCCGGCGGTCAGCCGGTGTCGCTGGCCAATATGCGCGAGGTGTACCAAATTGCCCGCCAGAATAATATTCCAGTGGTTATCGACTCCGCTCGCTTCTGCGAAAATGCCTGGTTTATCAAACAGCGCGAAGAGGGCTACGCGGATAAATCGGTGAAAGAGATTATTCTCGAGATGTACAAATACGGCGATATGCTGACCATGTCCGCTAAGAAAGACCCGATGGTCAATATTGGCGGGCTGTGCTGCTTCCGCGACGACGAGGACTTATTTAACGAAGTGCGCATCCGCTGCGTACCGATGGAAGGCTTCGTCACCTACGGCGGCCTGGCAGGACGCGATATGGAAGCGCTGGCTATTGGTCTGGAAGAAGGGACCAACGAAGATTACCTCGCTTATCGCATCAATCAGGTGGAATACCTCGGCGAGCGCCTGCGCGAAGGCGGCATTCCGATTCAGTATCCGACCGGCGGCCATGCGGTATTCGTCGACGCCAAACTGCTGCTGCCGCATATCCCAGCCGAGCAGTTCCCGGCCCACGCGCTGAATAACGAGCTGTACCTGGAAGCGGGTATTCGCAGCGTGGAAATCGGCTCGCTGCTACTAGGCCGCGACCCGGAAACCGGCAAGCAGAAAGCGTCGCCGATGGAGCTGCTGCGCTTGACCATTCCGCGTCGCGTTTATACCAACGATCATATGGACTACATCGCTGATGCGCTGATCGCCGTTAAGGCCCGAGCCTCCACGATTAAGGGGCTGACCTTTACCTATGAGCCGCCGGTACTGCGCCACTTCGTCGCGAGACTGAAGCCGGTGAAATAACCCAAGCCCTCGGCGCTCTCGCAACGGGAGCGCCTTAAACTTCAAATAACGACTAATTAGCTCAATCACTCGGGTTGCGCCTGGGTAGCCGTTTGCCCGCAGCCCGTTATCTGTACCCTAAATAATTCGAGTTGCAGAAAGGCGGCAAGAGAGTGACAAATTCGTCGGGAACGAATTTGACCAGCCGAAGGCTGGCCTCCGGTGAGAGGCAGGAGCCTCTCATTAATCCCCAGGAGCTTACTGAAGTAAGTGACTGGGGTGAGTGAACGCAGCCAACACGTCTGCAGCTTGAAGTATGACGGGTATAATAATTATAGCCACGTGAGGACTACACCTTATGGCTACATTATCGGTCTCAAAAGCGGTCTCAACAAATACGCCGTCGCTGATTGGCGGGGCAATGATTATCGGCGGCACCATTATTGGCGCAGGCATGTTCTCTTTACCAGTGGTGATGTCCGGAGCCTGGTTTTTCTGGTCGCTGCTGGCGCTTATATTTACCTGGTTTTGTATGTTGCATTCCGGATTAATGATTCTGGAAGCAAACCTGAATTATCATATTGGCGCCAGCTTCGACACGATTACTAAAGATTTACTGGGTAACGGCTGGAATATTATTAACGGACTTACCGTCGCCTTCGTATTATATATTTTGACCTACGCCTATATATCCGCCAGCGGTTCGGTTATCCAGCATACTTTTGCGCAAATGAATCTCGCGGTACCGGCACGCTTAGGCGGGCTGGCGTTCGCACTGGTGGTCGCCTTTATTGTCTGGCTGAGCACCAAAGCGGTAAGCAGGATGACCACCATCGTGCTGGGCGCCAAAATCCTCACCTTCTTTATGACCTTCGGCGGGCTGATGTGGCACGTCGAGCCCGCGATTCTGTTTAACCGAACGGAAGCCAACGCATCATATTTGCCCTACGTGCTGATGACGCTGCCGTTCTGCCTGGCCTCATTTGGCTATCACGGTAACGTCCCCAGCCTGATGAAGTATTACGGTAAAGATCCGCTAATCATTCGCCGCTGCCTGCTGCTTGGCACGCTGATGGCGCTGGTGCTGTATATCATCTGGTTGGTCGGTACCATGGGCAATATTCCGCGCCCGGCGTTTATCGATATTGCCGAGAAAGGCGGCAACATTGATGTGCTGGTGCAGACCTTAAGCGGCCTGCTGAACAGCTCCACGCTGGATTTACTGCTCACCGTCTTTTCCAACTTTGCCGTCGCTAGTTCGTTTCTGGGCGTGACGCTCGGCCTGTTTGATTATCTGGCGGATCTATTTAAGTTCGACGACTGCCCTCAAGGGCGTTTTAAAACCGCACTGGTCACCTTTGTGCCGCCGATTGTCGGTGGGCTGCTGTGGCCAAACGGGTTTATTTACGCCATCGGCTTCGCCGGTCTCGCCGCCACCGTGTGGGCCGCTATCGTTCCCGCCTTGCTCGCACGCGCCTCGCGAAAACGGTTCGGTAGCCCAACCTATCGGGTATGGGGCGGCAACGCCATGATTATCCTGATTTTATGCTTCGGCGGTGCTAACGCGATAATCCATATTTTATCCAGCTTTAACCTGCTGCCGGTTTATCGTTAAGTGAAAAAACCGCTTTTACTGCCGCCGCTTTTCGTGGCAGGATAAAAAGATGAACAGAAACGTTGTCGTAACTCACCCTTGTCGTTGGTGGCTGCCTGCATAACAGGCGGCATGATTTAACGTTTCCCATATTCAGAGCCGCCGGAAGGCGGCTTTGTTGTTTCTGAGTGGCGCCTTTCGGCTTAATCGCAGTATAAGGAGTCACTCATGAGTACAACACAAACTATTCTGACCGGCGACCGTCCAACCGGCCAGCTGCACCTCGGCCACTACGTCGGTTCCCTGCGCCAGCGCGTGCAGCTCCAACATGACCACCAGCAATTTATCCTTGTTGCTGACCTGCAAGGGCTGACCGATAACGGCAGCAATCCGCAAAAAATCAGCAGTAACATCTTTGAAGTGATGGCGGATTATCTGGCGGTCGGCATCGACCCGCAGAAGACAATCATCTGCCTGCAATCAGCCCTACCAGCGCTGGCGGAGCTCAGCACGCTATATATGAATATCGTCACCGTCGCCCGCGTTGAGCGTAATCCGACGGTCAAAAACGAAATCGCCCAGAAAGGATTTTCTCGCTCGCTGCCGGTGGGCTTTCTGGCCTATCCCATCAGCCAGGCCGCCGATATCAGCGCCTTTAAAGCCGAGCTGGTGCCTGTTGGAGATGACCAACTGCCGATGATCGAACAGACCAACGAGATCGTGCACAAAATGAATAGCCTGACAACGGAGCCAGTCTTACGACACTGCAAGGCGCTACTCAGCGACGTCAGCCGCCTGCCGGGCATCGATGGCAACGCCAAAATGTCGAAATCGCTGGGAAATACGCTCACGCTTTCGGCCAGCGAAGAGGAGATTCATCGTGCGGTCAGCGCCATGTACACCGATCCGAATCACCTGCGAGTTGCCGAGCCGGGCCAGATTGAAGGTAACGTGGTCTTTACTTATCTCGACGCCTTTCATCCTGATAAAACGTTGGTTGCCGATATGAAAGCACACTATCAGCGTGGTGGTCTTGGGGACCGGCAGTGCAAGAATGAGTTGGAGTCCTGTTTACAGGAACTGCTGGCACCGATACGCGAGCGCCGGGCGACCTATATTCAGGATAAAGGCATGTTGCTGGAACTGCTGCGCCGGGGAAGCGAGCGGGCGCACCAGTTGACTCAACAAACGCTGCATGAGGTGAAACGAGGTCTGGGATTACCGGTGTTGTTTTGAGAGTCAGAGATATCTTCGCAGGCTCCACGAGCTCACGGCCGGGTGGCGGCAGACGCCTTACCGGGGCTACGGGTTCCCAGCCGTCTGCGGACTGGTAGCCCGGACAGGCGCAACGCGCCGCCTCCGGGAAGAAGTCAGCCGCTTAATTGCCGCCGCCTTCATGCATCTTCACACAATTTCGCCCATCACGTTTGGCGACATACAGCGCGCTGTCGGCGTCGCGCAGCAGCAGATTGTAATCCGGATGACCGGTGTGGACGGCGTAGCCAATGCTGGCGGTAATCGAAATTTCGGTCTCAGCGCCGACGCTAAACGCCAGTTGGCTGATTTTTTTACGCAGCCGCTCGAGGATAGTAAAGGCTTCCGCTGCGCCGGTTTCCACCAGCACCAGCAGAAACTCCTCGCCGCCGTAGCGGAAAATGTAGTCACTGGAACGAATGTTATCGCTGAGCAGCTCCGCAACGTGCTTGATCGCCCGGTCACCGACCATATGACCCCAGCTGTCGTTAATTTCTTTAAAGTGGTCAATATCAATAATCGCCACCGTCATCGGCAGCTCATACTCCATCGCCAGCGTCACTTCATGCTTAAGGACCACCGGCAGGTAGCGGCGATTCAACAGGCTGGTCAGCGTATCTTTGCCGCTTTGCATCTGCGACAGGCTACTAAACAGAACTCCAAGCTGGCTACCAATCTGCTGACAATGGATATGGATACCCTGTAGCAGACTTTGCGTATTTTTATACTCTGAATCGTCTGACGAAGATTTCCAGGCGGATAACAGGGCATCCACCTTGCTAATTAAGTCGGCGATTTCCTGCATTTGCGGATTTTTGTTAAAATAACGCACGCATTTATGGCGGAACCACAGGCCAAACTCCGACTCAGATAATAACGCTCCGTTAATATCCGTTTTATTATCGCTGACAATATTAAAAATAGCGGTATTTTCCCATCCTGAGAGCGAAGCCTGCTGTTTGCCATATTCCAGAGGCACATTATCCATCAGGCTATACAGGCGGTACGCCTCTTCATTTTTCGTCGCCCGATAGTGCGACAAGGTGTAGGCGTGGCACATCATTTCGACTGCCATATTAATAGCCATAATGGCGTAGTAGATGGCGGCGACGCTGGTCTCGCGGTCAATCTCGCTGTCGCGGATATTTTCAATCAGCCCGGCCTTAAGCTGACGAGCGCCCCGCAGAACGGCCTCAGCCGGAATACCAATGCGCGAATGGATACTGCCTATCAGGTACTGCCGCTCCGCCAGCGCTTGCAGATTTTCCTTCTCGCTCATCAGGATATCTTTCACCCACCCTGCCAGCGAGTTGCTTAACCGCTCCTGGACTAAATCATAGGTGAGGTGCCTGGCGATATCCGGGTCCTGGAAAATAAAGTCATAAAAACGGGTCGCTAACGCCTCCGCCTGCTGCTCAGCAATATTTTTAAGCACCGACTTCACTTCTGGCGTCAGGCTGTCGTACAGCGGCAACCATTCCTTAAAAATAATGGAGATATATTTTTGGCTTTCATCTTTCATTGAATAAAGCGCTCGCCTGGCGTTAGTCTATTTTCAGGGCCGAAGATCATACAACAGTTCTTCTGCAGCAACCAGATTAAAAATGCGCCAGCTACCCGCCAATAATACCCTCTGGTTATTAGCGTTAAGGAATGGCTTATAAGTATGATGATTTAATGAAAAACGATGAAGATTGTATGAGCAAAGCCCGGAGCATTAAACCCAATAAGCATCATGGGTAATATTGCCTCATCGTGCCTCAGCTGTTTTTTTATGTTAACTCTACGACAAGTCCATGTTTTGTATATGGACATATTTGTTGCGGGTGTTAGTATTGCATTGACGGTAGCAATAAATATGCGTGTTTCATTTAAGGCGAGGATTGCTGATGATGACCACATTAATCGCACCTCTTTCTGACCGGTTAGCAGCGCTGAAGGCGTCATGCGCCGGTTGGCCTTATCCCCCATACCTTCCTTTCCTGGAGAGACGATACTTCGCTATGCGGAGGAGAAACGCGCACCACTCAGCAAATGGAACAAAGCGAGTCGCGTATGGACAAAATCAAACGGCGTTGGGCAGTCTACGTTATTGGTTTACTGGTGGTGATTGCCGCCGCCGCATGGTGGATGCTGCGCCCACCGGGACTCCCGGCAGGCTTTGCCAGCAGCAACGGTAGAATTGAAGCCACAGAGGTCGATATCGCCACCAAAACCGCCGGACGTATCGATACCATTCTGGTCAAAGAAGGGCAGTTTGTCCGCCAGGGTGAAGTCTTAGCCCGCATGGATATCCGGGTGCTCAACGAACAACGGCTGGAAGCCGCCGCGCAAATTAAAGAAGCTGAAAGTTCGATTGCCGCAGCGAAGGCGCTACTCGACCAGCGTCAAGGCGAAATGCGCGCCGCTGAGGCGGTCGTGAAGCAGCGGCAGGCTGAATTAAACTCCGCCGCCAAACGCCACGGCCGTTCCAGCACACTCTCACAGCGCGGCGCGGTCTCCGCTCAGCAGCTTGATGACGACCTGGCGGCGGCGGAAAGCGCCAGAGCAGCGCTGGAATCAGCAAAAGCCCAGGTCTCTGCTGCCAGAGCGGCTATTGAGGCGGCAAGAACCAGCATTATTCAGGCACAAACCCGCGTTGAAGCAGCTCAGGCCACAGAGCGGCGGATTATCGCCGATATCGACGATAGCGAACTGAAAGCGCCACGTGATGGCCGCATTCAGTACCGTGTTGCTGAACCGGGAGAAGTGCTGGCGGCAGGCGGACGGGTGCTGAATATGGTCGACTTGTCCGATGTCTACATGACCTTCTTCCTGCCGACCGAACAGGCGGGCCTTTTGGCGCTCGGCAGCGAAGCACGCATTATCCTCGATGCCGCACCGAATCTGGTTATTCCTGCCAATATCAGTTTTGTCGCCAGCGTGGCGCAGTTTACCCCCAAAACGGTGGAAACCAGCGATGAACGGCTGAAGCTGATGTTCCGCGTCAAAGCCCGCATTCCGCCTGAGCTGCTGGAACAGCATCTTGAGTATGTGAAAACCGGCCTGCCCGGTATGGCCTGGGTGCGTCTGGATAACCAGCAGGCGTGGCCTGAAGCGCTGACGGTGAGGTTGCCACAATGAACACAGTCGCCCGCCTGGATAACGTCAGTCAGCACTTTGGCGCAACCACCGCGCTAAAAGACATTACGCTGAGCATTCCCGCCCGCTGTATGGTGGGCCTGATCGGGCCAGACGGCGTCGGCAAGTCCAGCCTGCTGTCATTAATTTCCGGCGCACGGGTCATTGAGCACAGCAATGTGGTCGTGCTCGGCGGCGACATGAGCGATGTTCGCCACCGCCAGGATGTGTGTCCGAAAATTGCCTGGATGCCTCAGGGGCTAGGGAAGAACCTCTACCATACCCTGTCGGTCTATGAAAACGTCGACTTCTTTGCCCGCCTGTTTGGTCATGATAAAGCCGAGCGCGAAAACCGAATCAATGAGCTTTTGCAAAGTACCGGTCTGGCACCGTTTCGCGACCGTCCGGCGGGGAAGCTCTCCGGCGGAATGAAGCAAAAGCTTGGCCTGTGCTGCGCGCTCATTCACGACCCACAGTTGCTGATCCTTGATGAACCAACCACGGGCGTCGATCCTCTCTCCCGCGCGCAGTTTTGGGATCTGATCGACAGCATTCGCCAGCGCCAGCCAGAGATGAGCGTGCTCGTCGCCACGGCCTATATGGAAGAGGCGGAGCGCTTTGACTGGCTGGTCGCCATGAATGCGGGGGAAATACTGGCGACCGGCAGCGCAGAAGAGCTAAAAGTGCAAACGGCGAGCCAGACGCTGGAGCAGGCATTTATTGCCCTGCTTCCCGAAGCCCAGCGCCTGGCGCATAAAGAGGTGATCATTCCACCGCGCAACGCAGAGGAGAGCGAAATAGCCATTGAAGCTCGCGGCCTGACGATGCGCTTTGGCAATTTTGTCGCCGTTGATCACGTGAACTTTCGTATCGCCCGCGGCGAAATCTTCGGTTTCCTCGGCTCCAACGGCTGCGGTAAATCAACAACCATGAAAATGCTGACCGGGCTGCTGCCGGCCAGCGAAGGAGAAGCCTGGCTATTTGGCCAACCGGTCGACCCGAAGGATATTGAAACCCGCCGCCGAGTTGGCTATATGTCGCAGGCCTTTTCCCTCTACAGTGAACTGACCGTTAGGCAAAACCTCGAACTGCATGCCCGGCTGTTCCATATTCCGGATGCGGAGATCCCCGGTCGGGTCGCCGAAATGAGCCAGCGTTTTATGCTGCAAGAGGTTGAAGATACCCTGCCCGCCTCGCTGCCGTTAGGTATTCGGCAGCGGCTATCGCTGGCGGTCGCGGTCATTCACCGTCCGGAAATGTTAATTCTTGATGAACCCACATCCGGCGTCGATCCCGTGGCCCGGGATATGTTCTGGCAACTGATGGTCGATCTGGCTCGTCAGGATCGAGTGACGATTTTTATCTCCACCCACTTTATGAATGAAGCCGAGCGCTGCGATCGCATTTCGTTGATGCATGCCGGCAAAGTGCTGGCCAGCGATACGCCGCAGGCGCTGGTCGAACAGCGCGGGTCGGCCAGCCTCGAAGAGGCCTTTATCGCCTGGCTACAGGAGGCAGCAGATGCCGCACAGCCGCCTGCTGCTGAGGCTGCGCCGATTCCCATGATTGAACACAAAACCGAAACCATTGCACCACGTCAGGCGTTTAGCTTGCGCCGCCTGTTTAGCTACAGCCGTCGCGAAGCGCTGGAGCTACGTCGCGATCCGGTACGATCGACCCTGGCATTGCTGGGGACGGTGATCCTGATGTTTATTATGGGCTATGGGATCAGTATGGACGTCGAGGATCTGCGATTTGCGGTACTCGACCGCGATCAAACCGTCAGCAGCCAGGGCTGGTCGCAGAATATCGCCGGTTCACGCTACTTCATCGAACAGCCGCCGTTGCAAAGCTATAGCGAACTGGACAGAAGAATGCGCGACGGCGAACTGGCGGTGGCAATCGAGATTCCGCCTAATTTTGGACGCGATATTGCCCGGGGGACACCGGTGCAAATCGGTGTATGGGTGGACGGCGCGATGCCAAACCGCGCGGAGACAGTACGCGGCTACGTGCAGGCAATGCATCTGACCTGGCTCCAGGAAATGGCCGGTCGTCAGGCTAGCCCTAATCGCGATACTTCACTGATTTCAATAGAAACCCGCTATCGCTATAACCCGGACGTGAAGAGTTTGCCGGCGATTGTTCCAGCGGTTATTCCGCTACTGTTGATGATGATCCCGGCGATGCTTAGCGCGCTCAGCGTGGTACGTGAGAAAGAGCTTGGCTCAATTATCAATTTGTACGTGACGCCAACCACCCGCAGCGAATTTCTGCTGGGCAAACAGGTGCCGTATATCGTGCTGGGGATGTTCAACTTCTTCCTGCTCTGCGCGCTGTCGGTATTTGTCTTTGGCGTGCCGCATAAAGGGAGCTTTCTGACGCTAACGCTGGCCGCACTGCTCTATGTCACTATTGCCACCGGGCTTGGCCTGCTGATCTCAACCTTTATGAAAAGCCAAATTGCGGCGATTTTCGGTACCGCAATTATTACGCTTATCCCGGCAACGCAGTTCTCGGGGATGATCGACCCCGTCGCCTCGCTGGAAGGGCCGGGCCGCTGGATTGGCCAGATTTATCCAACCAGCCACTTTCTGACCATTGCGCGAGGAACGTTTTCCAAAGCGCTAAATCTTACGGACCTGTGGGCATCCTTCATACCACTGCTTATTGCGGTTCCGCTGGTGCTGGGCCTGAGTGTGTGGCTGCTGAAAAAACAGGAGGGATAATGCGCGGATTACGCAATATTTATAATTTAGGCATGAAAGAGCTACGCAGCCTGCTTGGCGATAAGGCGATGCTGACATTAATTGTCTTCGCCTTTACCATCTCGGTTTACTCCTCCGCTACCGTTATGCCGGGATCGTTACATTTAGCCCCCATCGCTATTGCGGATATGGATAAATCTCAGCTCTCATCGCGTATTATCAACGGCTTTTATCGGCCCTGGTTTTTACCCCCTGAGCTGATTACCGCAGATGAAATGGACGCCGGGCTGGATGCCGGGCGTTACACTTTCGCGATCAATATTCCCCCTAACTTCCAGCGCGATGTATTGGCAGGACGTCAACCGGAACTACAGGTTAACGTTGACGCGACGCGAATGAGCCAGGCGTTTACCGGCAATAGCTATATCCAGAATATTGTCACCGGTGAGGTAAACAGCTTTGTCGCCCGCTACCGGGATAACAGTTCGCTACCGGTTGAGCTGGCCGTCAGGATGCGTTTTAACCCGAACCTGGAGCAGGAACGTTTCGGTGCCGTCATGGCGATAATCAACAATATTACCATGCTGGCCATCGTGCTTACCGGCTCGGCGCTGATACGTGAGCGGGAACATGGCACTGTGGAGCACCTGCTGGTGATGCCAGTGACGCCGTTTGAAATCATGATGGCAAAGATCTGGTCAATGGGTTTGGTGGTGCTGGTCGTTTCTGGATTATCGCTTATATTGATGGTCCAGGGAGTGTTGCAGGTGCCGATTGAAGGCTCTATACCGCTGTTTATGCTTGGAGTAGCTCTGAGCCTGTTTGCTACTACCTCAATTGGAATATTTATGGGAACCGTGGCCCGCTCGATGCCGCAGCTAGGGCTATTGATGATTCTGGTACTGCTGCCACTTCAGATGCTATCCGGGGGATCAACGCCAAGAGAAAGTATGCCGCAGGCGGTGCAGGACATCATGCTCACGATGCCGACAACCCATTTCGTCAGTCTGGCGCAGGCGATTCTGTATCGAGGCGCAGATTTTGCGATTGTCTGGCCGCAGTTTCTGACGCTGCTGGCTATCGGTGGCGTATTTTTTACGATTGCACTGCTGCGTTTTCGTAAGACTATCGGCGAGATGGCCTGAGTTTATGCCGCTACCGCTGGTAGCGGCTATCAATTTATTTATTGCGGTTCATAAAGCGACGCAGTAGCCAGGTAAACCCCATAGCCATGCTGAACAGAATGACCAGCAGCAGCACCCAACAGACCGAGATTCGCAGTAACGTACTCATAGTCATAAATGGCTGAAGATACACGGTAAATGAGTGCTCAACAGGTTTTCTCAGCAGCATCATTATCCCATCAGCTAACCAGACAAGCGCCCGACAAACCAACCAGATGATAGCTGGCCAACAGAGCAAAACCAGAAAGGTGAAGCGCTCTTGTATATATTTTATAAGTTGGCGCAAAGGAGGCCAGTTGATCAGAATTTTCATTTATATTCTCATATTGCCAGCCGGTAACATGCATTATTCGTCTGAAGACGTTACCGGGTTAGCTTCCATACAGGCAATGCACCCTATATTTTTATCAAATTTGAATTAACTTAAACCAGATCGAGTTAACAAAGTGTTAAGAACACTAAGTCATTTGCCTGAAAAAGTCCAGCCATTATAGCCATTACTATGTATAGAATGAGAATATCGCATCAGTTTGTTAATATAATTACATTAACGCAACTGAATATTTTAATAAAACTTACGGCCAATTTAATTTAAACAAAACATTAAGGAATGGGTTTGTATTTATTTAAATTATATTAATAAAATTCAAATAATAAATAAAATAATCCTCACTCAATGAGTTTATTCATTTCATTACTTGTTGGGTGGTTATTTTCCGATAAAAATGATGTTGAAGTGAAGATTTCCCTTAATCGTAACTACTAACGATAACCTTTCGGGTTAAATCCCCTGGAACATTAACTGTTTTGGTGACTATACCACGCGAAATAGAAGAAACATACTTCACATCAACAGGATACAAGTCATGACTGCATGACTGTCGCAGTTGCCCGGCAACAATATCAGTATGACAGGTAAATGATACAACTTGCCCAGTGATGGTGAGTGTTGCGGTATCAGCAGCAAAAGCAACTGAACTCACTCCATGAGCTAAAGTCAAAATCCCAATCAGCGCCATTTTCATTGGTTTTGTAGCTCGTAACAGGATAGTAATAGAAAGATAGAAGCAAAGTGATGATAAAACCAGACGTTATAAAAGGAATATAGTCATGCTGTAGTGCCAGATAAAATATTCATGCCACCAACTGACTTGAAGATTTCTCATACCATAAAAACGCAAAAAGCCCATCCTGTCGGATGGGCTCTTCACTTAATTAATGCCTGGCAGTTCCCTACTCTCACATGGGGAGACCCCACACTACCATCGGCGCTACGGCGTTTCACTTCTGAGTTCGGCATGGGGTCAGGTGGGACCACCGCGCTGTCGCCGCCAGGCAAATTCTGTTTATCTGTATCAAGCTGAATTTCTCTCAAACCCGCCAAAACATCTTCGGCGTTGTAAGGTTAAGCCTCACGGTTCATTAGTACCGGT